>JBFLVQ010000209.1:0-13431 GCA_040758525.1 Acidobacteriota bacterium | reverse complement strand
ACTTGCTCTCAAGTTCGACTTCTAACCATCTTACCAATACCCTAACGAACCGCGCCCTAGTGGCGCGGTTCGCCATTTCCTTACGAATTAGCCACGCTGAGTCTGAGTAAAATATTTTGGTTTCTCCAACGGTGGTTGGGGAATGCAGGAGTAGGCAGGTAGAGTTTCCAGAAACTCCTCATAGCTAATTCCTTCATCACCAATACCATTCTTCCACACACTAACAGCAGGGCGACTATTATTATCGAAATGGCTATAGAGTACTACATCTATCTGGTTATTATCTTCAAGCTTAAGACTGTCACAGAGATCTTCATTGGCAACCAATAACCAGATCTGTTGAGGATCTTCTTGTGCCTTGCTAATGAAATCCTTGATCATCTCCGCCCGCTCGCGATTAGATCGGGCCGGCAAAGGTATATGTGTGCCCTCTATCTCCCTAATTGAGGTCACATCGCTTATTACGTTGTAAGGAATCACACTCACACTACTGTGAACGATCATAATAAGCATGTTCTCTAATCCTTTCCTTAACACCCAAAGATCTGCGGGACAAACTCCTAGCGATAGCTTGCCAACCGCAATTGCCACAAAATACCTGTGGCCAAGTTTAATTTCTGTATCACTAACAAGTAGTGTGCCAGGCCAGTAATAACTTGGTTCTTTTCTTGAAAACTCAAGCAATTACAGGGTTTCTGGGCTTTTTTAAGAAGCCTCTGGAATTGACCGTAGCACCGTCGCTTCAATAAGTCTGTCATTAATAGACCGAAGATCGGTACACTAGGGGAAAAGTGGTTTTACCTCTAAGGGCAAATATTGTTGCATGAGGTAATATTTATTGGTTAGCAAGCTACTTCACATATTTGAGGAAATTTGTTATATCAGTAATAAAGGAATGCCCAGCGCCTCTAGCTAGGCCCCTTCACTGAATTAGCAAGCCCGAGAGGAAAGTAATCATGTCTGCTTTTTTAGATGCTATTTCCAATTTACGAGGTAGATTGGTTGAGGTTGGCACTCAAGGCGAGTGGTCTGATAAAGGAGAATTACAGACTGTAGCGCAAGATCACATTGTATTGTCACAACTCGGTTCAGACCGTGTGATCATCGTAAAGATAGATACCATCGAATATATTAAAGAACTACCACCAAATCAGCGCAATGTAACCCGTATTGCTAAATAAGGCATCGGCTATTTACGCTTTTCTGCGCTTGATTTACGCAAGGTGAAGATCGTACCGCCCTCAGGTCGTGAATGCCATTCTACGGCTGCCTCGATCAGGCTGGCGCGTGAACGTATATTGTTCAAGCCCCTTCCTGTTCTTGTGCCTTTAGTAGTTTTGAAGCCGCAGCCATCGTCTTCTAAACTCACTAGTAGATCACCGCTCTCGGGCAGTTCAACCACTAGTCGCACATGCCGCGCTTGGGCATGGCGACAAACATTACTGACCGCCTCCTGTACAATACGGTAGAGCTGAATCTGCACTCCTGCATCAAGGTGTAATCTCTCTTCCAACTCATCATTACAGATAAACTCATAATCGAACTTGCGCTCTGCCGGCAGATGCGAAACCGCATCAATGAGTGCCCATTCTAGCGCTGCAGTAAGCCCTACATTGGCTAGCACAGAAGGACTAAGGTCTTCGCAAATACGACGGATCTCAGTAGAAATCGCCTCAATTTCGCTACGGAAGCGGGTACGATCAATGGTGTTATTACCATTATCGATCGGTAACTGATCGGTAAGTAACAATAGTTGGCGTAGATCGGAAAGTGTCTGATCATGCAGATCCCGCGAAATACGACGACGCTCGTTCTCTGTTTCGCTAGCAAGTTGCATACGTGTCTCAGCCAATTGCTGGTTTGCTTGTCCAAGCGCAAGATTGGTGCTAGCAAGCTTGCTATTCTGGTGATAGCCCCACCATAGGGCACAGAGCGCCAAGGCAAGCAGCACAGAGAGTGCTACGGTAGTACGTGGGAAGGGTGCACTAGCAACCTGAAAACGAAACACGAGTGGTTCAGAGGCAATCAGATCATTAGTGTAAGCACGTGCCTCAACCTGATAATTTCCTGCGCGAAGATTTTCCATCAGGTATTGTGAATCACGCGAGAGTTTCTGATCGATTATCTTGCCAGCCGCGTCAAAGAGTAGGAAAGAGTATTGAAACTGTTCTGGGAAGGTGCGACTGCTAGTTGCTGTCACATCTAACAGCAGACTGTTTTGTGGATATTCCAAATAGAGGCCAGCGGGTAGCTTTTCTGGTTGGTAAGCGCTTTTACCAAGTATACGTGTAGCCCTTAACACTGGTGATATCTCACCAGGCTGATAATAGACAGTGCCACGATTGGTAGCTAGCCAAAGCATCTGTTTATTTTGTGGTATAGACAGTGATAAGAGCGCGAAGAGATTATCTGAAGGCAGTCCATGTTCATTATCTAGCCTTGATACTATTTTCCGTCCCCACTCATCGATCGCTATTTTAAGCAGTCCATTGCCATTTGTTGCACACCAGATTGTATCAGGCGAACCAGCCACGATCACAGCACGCACATCGCTACCCTTCAATACTTGTGCTACTTTACCCCAATGGTAATGGTATAATCCACGTCCGGTGGCAAACCAGAGGCCTTCTCCCATTGTCCCGGCAATACTCCAAACCGTGCTGTTTTTAAGATCTGCCAATGCGGTATCGTTGCGCACCTGCTCACCATCATAGACAAACACTTCTGCACTAGCGGTGCCAATCCATAAACGCTCATCTCTCTCTGCATATAAACTGATCACTTCACGCGCACGTATATCACCATTATTAAGCGGCCAAATAAGTACACGTCCCTCTGCATCTAGTCGCTCTATACCACGTCCATAAGTGGCAATATAGGTTGCGCCGCGAAACTGGCAGACGGCTCGCACACTATAACCAGCCATTGATTCATCTGTGCGCTTATCGATTGCTACAAAGCGTTGACTAGCAGTTGCTGTTGTTACGTTAGTGCTAATATAAAGTCCATTAGCAGAGCCTACTAATAGGTGACCATTCTGATCTTCGGCAATTGAATGTATGATCTTATTTCCCAATATATCGACCGGTTGCCAAGCAGCGCTAAGAGACTCTTTTGTGAAAAGACCTCTATTAGTACCACACCATAGACGGCCATCATGCGATTGAAAAAGCGCACGCACAAAATTACTCTCTCTATGATCAACAATCCTTTCTGCATGTGGACTATTTGGATCATAACGGCAGACACCACGATCTGTACCAAACCAGACTACTCCTTCACGATCTACAAATACTGCATAGACACTATTAGAACGCAATCCACCAGCACTATTCTCGAAAGTAAAATGCTTGACCTCTTGGTTATTACGGTAATGGAAGACACCTTGAGCAATACTGCCAGCCCACAACTGGTCCTGCGATGTAAAGCAGAGTGCAGTGACTGTGCCAGTGGCAACACTGATCTTCTCTGGATGCAACCATTCGCTGCTTTCATAGAGCCCACTCTCAGCATTACTGGTCTCTGCGCCAAACCAGGCATGCCCTTGTGCATCTAGTGCCAGCGTGTTGATGAAATAAGGGCGTGGGCGACTAAGCACCTCTCTCACTTCACTACCTTGAACAACCAGCAGGCCTCGCCCATGTGTACCTATCACAAGCCCATCTTTTGTTACTGCCACACTAGTAAGTGGTAGTGGCGCGCTTTTGCCACTCACCACGGTTTTTAACAAGGGATTATTTTCAGGTCCGATCTTACGTACTGCCAGCACATCTGCGGAGAGAGAACAGAAGAAGATCGCGCCTTCTTCACTGACTAGCACTGTCTGTCCTGCTGCTGGCATAGCAATGGCAGTGATTGGCACACCTACCGTTTCTGTAACAGGATTAAAGTGGCCATTAATAAAGCGTGCTGCGCCTAGGTCGGTACCAACCCAGAGTGTGCCACTGGTATCTACTTTCAATGCACGTACACGCCCTCCTGGTAAGCCATCATCGACTTTCTGTGTACGGCGACCATCATATTTTGCTAGCCCACCATCAGTGCCAAACCATAATACACCCTCATTATCCTGTACAATTGCACGCACATGATTTGAGGGCAGACCGTGAAAGAGTGTTACTGCGCCCCATTGATGTAGATTGAGTGAAGAGGGAGAGGGTTTCTCATCGCTATCAGCAGCGTTTATCGACACAGCCATTGAGACCAACAAAACAGCTAACCAGAACAAGATCTTCGCTGGTTGCAAGAGCTGAGCCATAGAGGGATACATCTTAACGATCTCCGCGTGGCTTTTGCTCCTCCAGGAAGCGCTTGCGATCCCGCTCGATCCAATGTTCTAAATCTTTGGAAGCCTTCTCAAGTTCATCGCTATTGAGCAGACCACGGCGTAAAGCCTCAAAAAAGGCACGGGTACGAATGTTGTAAGCAAGTTTGTCATAGGCTTCGTTAGGCGTGCCTTCTGGTGTAGAGACAAAAAGCTTCTCATAGAGCGTTGCCAGCCGGCTCTCCACACCTCTTTGTGACAGACTACACTTACGTGCAATGGCCCAATTCGATAGACCTAACGCGAGATAATAGAGTGCCTCAGCCTCAAATTCAGTAAGCAGTGGCCGCTTAAAAGAGTCTTTGAAAGCGGGATCGATCATATCGGCGCCATCTTCCAATACTGCCGCAATAAAACGTAGAAAACGCCCTTCTGGATTGTTCTTATCAATAAATCCATAGGCAGGTGGAGGCTGTACAGATTTGACGATCTTACGGATCTCGTTGATATAGATCTCATGTGGGAACTGTGTCCAGAAAATGATCCGTGCAGTAGGAAAGTTACGCCAGATCGATCGTGCAGCTTTGACTCCAGATAGACGTGGCATTTGAATATCTAATACACAGAGGGCAGGCCGGTTTGCCAGCGCCAACTCTACGGTTGCCTCGCCGTCTCCGGCTTCTAACACTGGTCCGTAAGTAGGAAACTCTCTTTCCAATAGATCACGTAAATAATGGCGTTGCGCCACATTGTCTTCGGCAATGAGAATGGCCATAGGCAGCTCACCGATTTTACTGATTTTTACATGCAGCTAAATACTACCCGGCACGCTGCCAGCCGGTCAATGTGGGTGACCACAGCGGCCAACAGAGAATTATCTCTTTGGCCGCTGTTTGGGAGTGAGGTGGGGGACATCAGCGAGGGCGAACGGCACGTAACTGCTTAGTAAATTCCTTGGCGATCTTAGGCGCAGCAAGGTTTCCATCAAAGGCAGTGACCTTGCCACTTGCTACCACTAGACTGGTTTGGCGATCAGTAACATTGAAGGTGAATGTGAAAGTAAATAGTGGCCGATCTAACTCCATTATCAAGTCAGCCGCTTGCCGATCCTTGACAATGTTCAATTGCAGGGCCTGGAAATCGGTATGGCGGCGTAGTTCATTTTCTACCTGAGCAGGATTAAGAAAGGTTGTGCGTGAATGTAGCAAGATAGTTTTGGCAGTGCGTAGTAACTCGACTGGATCAACTCTACCAGTGATTATTGTTGTTGTAGTGGATGCACTGTTGGCAAGTGTAAGCGCACTAGTAGAACTGTTAATACGAGTGCCTTGTAGACGTAGGGCAATCTCGCTACCCGGTATGTAGTCGCCTAGTCGCAGTTCACTAACTAGATCACCAAAGAGACGCTCCCAGGCATCTCGTTTGAAACCGCCATCGGCTACCAATAGTTGTTCCAGACCCTGTGCAGAGAGTTGCCGATTTCTACGTATCAAAGCACGGAACTCTTGTATATCCAGTCCAACTTCGGCAGCCGCTTGTGCTGCCGATAATTCAGCTTCAAATCTGCGTGCCATTGCATTGATCGGTTCGGTCTGTACATTTGCACTTAACTTGCCACCCGCTTGCTCTACTGCATAACGGAAACGATTCTGATCTTCTGTCAACAATTGATCCAGTAGATCCTGAGTAGGGTAAAGTGCTAGTACTTTTTCCCGATCAAAATTTGATAATGGCTGTGCCAATATCACAGCACGCACATCATCTTTGAAAGTTTTCATGCCTGCGAAATGGCAGCTCATACAGGAGCGACCATTGCGTATTATGGGATCATTGGGATTGTTACGATCTGCCACGACCGCTATGGGTGCCTCATCAATACGCTGATTCTCACTATTGACAAGGAAATAGGCTTGCATTCCATTGGGCAGATTGAAAATGATCTCACCACCTACGGCATTGAAGCGTAGTGGATCTTTGAAAATATTCTGACTATCACGATTGTTGGCAAAATCATAACTCTTCCAATAGGCGCCAAAGGTTGAGATATGTCGTTCCAAGGCACGATTGTTTTGTGAGACACCACTATTACGTAGTCCTGCACGCACTACATTACGCTCCTGGGCAATATTGCGGGCGGCTTCTACACCTAGCATCTTCTCTAGTTCTGCAACAGTTCGTGGTAGTGCTAACAGATCATGATAAAGTGGTGGGATGGAAGCGGTGGCAACAAACCAGTCTGCACGTACATAAGGGAGTTTACTGCCGGTTACACGCAATATACGATCTGCTTCGAGTATACGTATCCCATAAGGATAGGCAGCCAGGATTCTATCCCAAGTTTCTACTGTCCAACCATAGTCGCGTAGGTCTATACGAAAGATCGTTTTTGCTGCATCAATAGGCTGTGGAACAGTAATCTGCCGTTGCCAGGAGAGACTGTTAAGAAGTTTGGCTAGTCCTATACGATAGTTTGCCAGCTCTTCCCGTGACTCTCCCATATTGTATAGATGTGCAAGACTAAAATAGCGTAAGAAAGGGAATGAACGCTCCGATGACCTCAGTAGATCCTTCTCAATTAGTGCCAATATATCGGATTCTGTTAGGAAAGTCGTGGGCGCAACTACGGCTTTTTCCTCATCCCAATCTAATGCTCCTTGGCGTACCCAGGTACGCAAAACCTCTTGATCTGACTCTGCTAATTTAGGTCCACCTAGTGGCATTGCGCCACTCTCCACCATTTTTAGTAATAGCGACTTTGCATCTTTTGGCACCACCACTCTATCTGCAAGCAGCCGTTTGTGATTAAGAATAAAGATATTTTTACTGGCTACACCATTTTGGCCATGGCAGCGAAAACAGTGTTGTGTCAATATCGCCTTGCTACGCTGTGCGACTTCCTGCTCATCTTCATAAGCTCTGATAACTGCAGGCACGAGTAGTAGAGTTGCGATAATTGTCAGTAGGCCACCAATCAGTCTGATATTAAGTTTGGCACAACCCAGCCATCGATATGATCTCAGAAGCAAATTAAGCATACCCCTCTCCCTATACACAAAATCAATTAGCATTGATTTACGTGATCCCGTCTATGCAAATATGCAGTTCGATCAGATTGCTATTAATCTAATGGCATTCCCTACCAGCGTCATTAGGGAATACACGAGAAACTGTCTAGCAATTATTTAAGATCTGAAATCTAGAAATAGTGTCTCAGTTTTGGACAAAGATAATGGCAAGATTTTTACAAAATAATTGTCTCGTCTGATAACTCATTAGGATAAATGTTGTTATCTTGGTAGAGAAACTTTTACTGATGGCCTATGTTTGTGGCACAAAAATTGTCTTCACAATGGAAATGTTCACCTTTTCGATGTCGATTACTGCTTAAGGTGCGAATACCCAGGGTTAATGGAGGTAACTATGGCTCGATCAATACTTGTTCAGATGTTCATAATTCTGATTTCATGTTGTCTGGTGAGTTGTAACAATAATAAGGAGATCGCCTCACCAACGACTGCTGCTTTACCAGTTCCGCCACCCGAGACGAAAACGCACCTTGATACTAGCGTGAAGCCCAAGCCTGGCAAGCTGCGCAAGATATTTATTGTCTCTAGTTATCATCCAGAGTATCTATGGTCACAGGATACTAATGAAGGTGTATGTGGAGCATTGCTAAAGTATGGTTATTTTGACAATGTCGCTCAAGCAGAGGAGTTTACTAGGAACTACTATATTAAAACTACCCATGCGGAGATTAAGAAAGTTTGGATGGATACCAAGCGTAAGAGTTCTACTACAGATATTGCCGCAGCAACCAAACGTATTACCACAGAGATTAACAACTTCAAACCCGATATACTACTATTGGGGGATGACAATGCTGCCAAATATATAGGCAATATCTATCTTGATACCGATCTACCGGTGGTATTTTGGGGAATCAATGGCGCCCCACTTAACTATGGACTACTCGATTCATTGGAAAAGCCGGGACATAACATCACAGGTATCTATCAAGCCGGATATATGCTGGAAAATCTTGTCCAGTTAAAGAAACTCATCCCTAGTATCAAGACTTTTGCCATTCTTTCTGATGATTCTGAAACTGGCAGAGCGAAAGCAAAGGAGATTAAGAATCTCGCTGAAGCAAAAAAACTTCCTCTGACACTAGTCGATACAGTAATAACCAATTCATTCTCAGAATGGAAGACAAGAGCCTTAGAGCTGCAAAAGAGAGTGGATGCTTTCTTTGTCTTGAATCATAACACTATCAAAGATGATAATGGTCAGCCCGTCGATCAACTTGAGATAGGCTCATGGTACCTAAAAAACATCAAGAAACCCGAATGTGCGCATGAAAAACAGTTTGGTGTTGAGGGGATGTTATCAGTGATTGATGATTCTGGTTATAAACAGGGATATGAAGCTGTCAAAATGCTTTATACGATTCTTGAAGAAGGTAGACGACCTGCCGAATTGCCTACTACTGCTCCTGAGCAAGGCCCATTTATTGTTAATCGTGAACGCGCGAAAATGCTCGGCCTAGTGCTTACCAATGATATGGGTATTGAGGAATATATAGATAATGCGCTTGCCTTAAAGAGGTTTCCTAACCCGCGCTAAATCGCGACATACAGCTACTGCCAGGACCATTGGCGATAGCTTTCTGCGCTTTGATCTGCCACTAACCCACACTGGGCAGAGTTAGGTGGAATTTCTAGTGATGAGAAATGATACTGTGAAGAGATCTCTCAGCAGGTTAGAGAAGTTGCTGAAAATTACCATAGCTAAGCTACCGATCCGTTTGACAAGATTTACAGACGGATTATCAATTAAACATGAACAGATAATCTACTTTATTCTGATCGCTTTGGTCATTACAGTACTATCAGGATTTATTTACTACCAGATGACTACGGCTTCGATCTTGAATTCTGTACGTGAACGAGTAGTAAGAGAGCAGAAGGGAGTAGAGACCTATTTTTCCGATGCTTATGCTGTCTTGATGAAGAGAGATCTCTATTTCCTTAATGATTCTCCATTAATGGATGCTTTCTTGACGGCGCAAAAGGATGAGAGCTTAATAGCCAAGTCGAATGTAGAAAGTCTCTTCCAACGCTTCTCGAAAATTGGTAATGATCTTTATCTCTCGATCAGGTTTATTGACTACAATAATGAAGAGCAGATTGTTGTATCAGAAAACAGACGTGTGAAAAATTATATTAATCTATCGCAACCACCAGCCGGCAGTCTCTTCTACGAGAAGTTAGCTACTCTGTTCAATCGGTTGAGAGTGGCAAAGAATGATAGCATACTGTTCGAAGGCCCTTTCCAGGATCAGAATAAGCGAAAAACTTTTTTGATTGGGATAGCAAAGCGAGATCCCGAAGCACAAGGCTTTGGTGGCGCGTTGATCCTACATGCTGACCTCACAAGATTTTTCGAATATCTATCGAATATTAAGATTAATGATAGACCCATTACCTGGGTCTATTCTCCTGACAACCAGATCCTATTTGCCCCCTCACAGTATCAGAATGATTTTAACCTCAAAGTCAAGCTAGCTGAGGGTAAGGTCAAGGGTGATTGGGTAGTATTATCAAACAATTGTCGTATAGGATCGGATGAACGCGTATTCTTACAAATATTTTTTAGCGCGCCTCCGGAAATATATCAACAAGAGCGATTCACGGCGATATGGAGCACATTGCTACTGTGTACTTTGGCAATTCTATTCTCCTCGCTACTAGCATTCTTCTTCTCCCAGCGTATTACTAATCCAGTAGTGATGCTAAGCAGTATTGTGCAGAAGGTTTCTGAAGGAGATCTAGGTATCAATGCAGTGCTTTCCCATCAACGTAAGGAGATAGAGATACTACTCTCTTCCTTTAATACTTTGGTAAATGGTCTATGCGAGATTACTAACTCCATTGAGTATATTGCAAAAGGCGATCTAAGAACTACCGTTGCGCCTCGCAGTCAATCTGACACATTAGGTTTAGCGCTACAGGGAATGGTGCTCTCATTGCGTGCGATCGTTTCTCGTGTACGCGACTGCTCACAACAGGTAAAGACTGTTTCCGTCAATCTCGCCAGTTCTAGTCAGCAATTGGAGAAAGACAGCGATACAGTGGCGGGGGCAGTACAAGATATGGCATTGGTGGTATCAGAACTCTCCAATAATATCAGAGAAACCGCACGTAGAGTGGAATCACAGACCACTAGTGTAGGTGAAACTGCCATTGCTGTTGAGTTGATGGCAGGACGGCTAGCGCAGATTGCTAAGAATACCAAGAACCTTACTAATGTTGTTGATACTGTCGGTATGGTAGTAAACAATGGCCGTCATGCGGTAGAGCAAGCGGCTGGAGGCATGCATGAGATAAATAGCTCTATCACCAAAACAGCACAGGTTATTGAGGCTCTGGGCGAGCAAGCCAATACCATTGGTGCAGTTGTCGGAGTAATAGATACAATCTCGGATCGGACTAATCTGTTAGCCTTAAATGCTGCGATTGAGGCAGCACGGGCTGGTTCACACGGACTAGGTTTTGGCGTGGTAGCTGAAGAGGTACGAAAATTGTCGGAACGTACTGCGCAATCGGCTGAAGAGATCAATCAGTTAATTAGTGCTATGCAGCAGAGTGTACGACAGGCAGTAGAACAGATGGGTCGCTCAACTTATCTAGTGCAAGAAGGGATAGATCAATCGACTAAAGTAGTGCATGCCTTTAGTGAGATCCAAGATGTCGTTGCTGATGTTGCCACTACTTCCAATGATATTGATAAGGTTATTAACGAGCAGATGATTGGTACTGAACAAGTGTTAGTAACGGCAGAAAAACTCAGTGGAATAACGCATGAGATTCAAGTTACTACTGCTGAACAGGCTGCTTCCACAACAGAATTGATCAGGTCGGTAGAACGTGTAAGCGATGCTGCGGAGCGCAATGCCAGATTATCAGAGTCTCTTGCTGGCGCAGGTCGTTCAGTACTTTTACAGTCACGTCGTCTAGAAGAGGTAGTAAGTATCTTTCAACTCTCTGAAACCCCTCAAGAGAGTAACATGTTTATCTTAAATTAACTGGCTTGGTCTGCTGATAGCCATTCTTTAATTCTCACAGCCTTCGTGTTAAACTGACACGCCAAGGAGTGAGAGCAATGTATAAAATCGCTTTGTCGCTACTATTATGTAGCCTAACAATAGTTGCCTATAGCAGTCTGTCGTCCGCACATTTATATACCAAACAAATTTCCTCACAAACTTCCTCACAAGACACTAACAGCACTAAGTCGTCGCCACAAGAGTATAAGCGGTACTTGATCGAGTCAGGAATCATCGAATATCGGTTAACTGGCAGCCAGGTTGGCAGTGAGACGGTCTACTTCGATAAATGGGGAATGCGAGAGGCAAAATATACCAGCACAGAGATTAAAGTAGGGAAGCAGATACGTAGATCAAACCGGCTAATCCTGATGAATGAAGAATATATATATACAATCGATCTAGACAACAAGATGGGTACGAGAATAAAAAAACCTTTAACCAACCTAGCCGCAAGCGAAGCGGTAATAAAACAATTGGGTGGCGAGAAGGTTGGTAGCGAAGAGGTTGCTGGCCGTGTCTGTGATGTTTGGGAGATCAAAAAGCTTGCTACCAAGAGCTGGATCTGGAAAGCAATTGTGCTTAAAACAGAAGTAAAGCTACCAGGCAGTGCAACTGTCTCAACTGTCGTTAAAATTGAAGAGGGTGTGACAATTGCACCAGAGAAATTTATCCTACCAGCAGATATCAAAATCATCGACCATTTTAGTAGCAGCAAATAATTACTACAGATATTCCTGATACATTGAAGTTTCCCACTATGTTGATAATAGATTTGGGTGTTGCTGCCAACCAGAAAGGAGAATCCTTGTGTACAAGCCGCAACCATTGGACACATCACGAATTGAATTATTCGCAGAGTTGCTTAAGCTAAAAGAGTATTTAGCCAAAAATACCCATGAAAATTGGGCGCAACAACGCCTACAGGAAGGTTGGAGCTATGGTCGTGAACGCGATGATATGGCTAAGCAGCATCCCTGCTTAATTCCTTATGATGAACTACCTGAATCAGAGAAAGAGTATGACCGCAATACGGCAATAGAAACATTAAAAGCGATTATTGCGCTAGGGTACCGTATTGAAGGCCCTAGTGAAACTTTCCTGGGTGGACGTGATGAGACATTGACAGAAGTGTTAACACGGCTAGCTGATAACAAGGAGATGGATCTAACCGCACTACTTGAGATCTGGCGTGCACGTATTCCCCGTCGTTGGGCACAATCACCAGAAATCTATCGGCAATTGGCTGCCCGTATCCTTAAACTAGGCGAACCATTGCTTGCTTATGATGTATTGGCCGAGGGTCTACAGCAGCAGACACAAGATCTACGCTTACGTCAATTGCTTGCACTTGCGCTGGCACGTAGTGGCGCAACACAGCGAGCCAATGCAATACTTAATCAACTACTACATGAAGGACATATAGATAGTGAGACGCTTGGTATTCTAGCCCGCACACATAAAGATTTTGCCCTTATGACAAATGATCCCATAGAATGGCAGACGCAGCTACGTACAGCCTTCTGGTTCTATCATCGTGGTTACCAAGTGACACAAGAGAATAATGGTGTAGGTGATTACTACACTGGTATCAATGCGGCAGCAATGGCGCTATTATTAAAAGAACGAGCAATCGCCAATAAGTTAGCAATGGATGTGCGTAAAATATGTCTGGAAAAGCTCAACAACAATATTTCAGAAGATGATAGTTACTGGTTGCCAGCTACATTAGGAGAAGCAGCGGTGATTTTAGGTGATTGGGCGCAAGCCGAAGACTATTATCATCAAGCGGCTGAGCAGGCCCAGGCAAAGGTAGCAGATCTAGTTGCAACACGTCGTCAGGCACGTTTATTAGCAGAATTCCTCTCTGGTGATCGACAACGCTTTGATGACTGTTTTCGTATTCCACAAGTGGTTGTCTTTGCTGGCCATATGATAGATCAGCCAGGCCGTTTACAACCTCGCTTTCCCAGTCAACTTGAACCAGCCGTCTATCAGGAGATCGCCAAGCAGTTAGATCGGCTAGATGCAGGCTTCGGTTATGCTTCGGCTGCTTGTGGTG
>JBFLVQ010000208.1:0-13477 GCA_040758525.1 Acidobacteriota bacterium | reverse complement strand
TCCATCTCCAGATGGAGACTACACGGTAGCAAATTATGTGCGCTTTGTTAGTGCCATGCTAGATAAACTCGGTGTAGATCATTGTATACTTGTTGGCAATTCGTTTGGCGGATTAGTATCGTGGGCGACGGCGCTGGCCCTACCTGAACGTATTGAGAAACTTATCCTGGTAGATTCTGCTGGTTACGCACAACGGTCTACCTCAGTTCCAATAGGATTTCGTATTGCACAGATGCCGGTGCTAAACCGACTGATGGAAGTTACCCTGCCTCGTAGTTTCGTTGAGTCGAGTGTAAGAAATGTCTATGGCGACTCTAGCAAAGTGACATCAGAACTGGTTGATCGCTATTTTGAACTTACTTTACGCGAAGGCAATCGGCGTGCGCTTGTGCAACGGTTTAAGCAGTCATCATCGGGCGAGATGGCCAACCAGATCAATAAATTAAAACTACCTACACTTATTTTGTGGGGTGGGCGAGATCGCTTGATTCCACCTGACAGAGCTGAACAATTCCACCATGAGATCGCTGGTAGCCAACTAGTGATGTTTGATGATCTTGGTCATATACCGCAGGAAGAGGATCCATTGCGTACAGTGGTTATTGTAAAGCAGTTCCTCGGATTGGAATAACACCATTTGGTATCATTTGGTTAAATATCACTTTCTCACCATCTCTCTTTATTAAAATAAGATCTATAAACGATTCGTTAAAATACTACATGTTGACTTGCCCATAAACAGAAGCTATTCTCCGCTAGTAGCAAGATACTTGGTGATACTGCCAGATTGGAGACCATTTCCAGGCTGGCAAAATTTAATGGAAGAGAAAGCGAGCAGAGAAAGAGTATTTTATGGGTACTCATAATGGCAGTGAATTTTTTAACAATGCGGCTCAATCAGCTACTACATCAGATGATTTAGGGAAATTTGCTCCACCTAACAATTATAGATTTGAACCAGAACTTCAGCCAATGCCGCCGCGTCCAATTCCTGTTGAACTAGCGCAAGGACGCTATGGACAAAACCAGCGGAAAATAATCGCAATTTTGCTCTTGATAGGACTATTTTGCCTTATCTTAAACTTTTTGCCGATCGTCAATACCTTAGGGCTCTATTTTGTGCCATTGCAATATCTGAATTGGATTGGTATAGGCGCGATTCTTTTTGCTTTAGGCGCCTTTGTTTCTAGCAAATTCATACGCAATCCCTATCGTTATGTCAAAGAAGGTATACCCTTGGTAGCACGGGTGAGGGAATTGGTATTAAAGCCAACCGTTATTATTAATGGCCAGCCTACATCCTACCATTTTGTTGCTGTAATAGAGTATCACGATCCAGAGACTGGTCAGTTGATGATTGCTCAGAAGCCATCAAATGAGTTCTCAGCAGCAGTAAAAGATCAATATACAACATCCTTTCGCATAGGAGACTATATTACTGCCATCTATTTGAAATCGAATCCAGTCCAGAGCCTACGACCCTATGGCTTCCTTGACTTGCGAAAGGATCTAGGTCTAGTAAAGCGTGATACTGCCAAAGAGCAGGGCTTGTTTAAGACAGTTCTCCAATTACTAGGATTGTTTGGCTTGATGAGTGCTCTGTTTTGGAATGTTTATGCTTTTAGTAATTTTTCTCCGGTAGAACTCAGTCTATCTAAACATCTAGTACCTTTTCTGATTGGCGCTCTATTGCTTGGTGGCAACTTTCTAGGATGGCTTTTTTATACTCAATTGCGCAGTCGGAAAGAACTGATTGAACGAAATAGACAAGCTCAAGCCATAGGGGAAGCAATAGAGTTGGCTGGGGGAAAGCAGGGTTGGTTTGGTACACATGGAATCTTTTTTAGTCTAGTTCTGCTAGCCGGTGGGTTACTCTTAGGCGGAGCAACCATGCTCTGTTGGTGCTTAACTGCCAATGCCCTTCTTGATAAGTCTTCACCAGAATATCATCTAGTCCAGATCGAAGAATTTAAAGTTACTACAACGAATTTTATTCTTCGCGACTATTCAATTGAATATCACTTTTTGGATGGCTATGCGGAAAAGAGCGAAAAGAAGAAATTGCTCTCTAACCCAGAACATATTAATCAATTTCAAAACAATATAGGTATTGCTGAGGTCTATGCTGGTTGGCTAGGATGGCCCTGGGTTAAGACCATTAAGCCTGCTAATTTCAAACCAACATAGGTATTGCTTTGGGTTAAGGCCATTAAACCTATTAACAACTTGTCCTCAGGCAATCAGTCTTGATATAAGCAGAAAAGGCTCATTTGTTCTTCAAGGCATTCAATTCCTTTTCTACTGCCTCAATCGCTCGCTTCAGTTCAATCCCCAATCTTTCGTCGGTGTTTTTTCCTAGCAGATGCTGAAGTGCTGTGAGTTGCGCGACATAAAGTGCCTGTTCCGCCGGCACGGCGATATCTGGGGTGATACCTGTGCCCTCCCAATTAGTCTTGGTAATGGGATTGATTGCTTGCCCTGTTGGGATAAACGCTATGAAGTGATCTTGTAGACGCACACCACCTCCAGGATTGGCCCCACCACCGCTGGTCTCGCCCACGATCGTTGCTCGCTTCTGAGTCTTAAGGTTGTAAGTGAATTCTTCTGCTGCAGAGAAGGTGAACTTGCTTGTCAGAATGTAAACCTCTTTATTGATATAGCGCTTGCCAGGAACATATGAGAGTGTCCAGGACTGCTGTATGTGATTACCTTCAGGAGTGCGCCATTGTATATCATTAAGATGCACAGGCGGACCAGCAAAAAAGTAGCTGCAGAGTAGCGCTACCATTCCTGGCATGCCACCATTGTTTTGGCGTAGATCAATAATCAGTGCGTCTGTATTGGAGAGAAAATTCATGGCTGCAGTAGCAACATCACCAGTTCCAGTTTGAGGATCCATAAACCCATTAAGCTTCAAGTAACCGATGTTGCCGCTTAAACGCTCAACTTTCTCAAAGCCAAAATTGAGCTTGGCAGCAAGATTGGCGCCTAGTGGTGGTCCTGGCGGTGCCTCGCCAGGTCTGAACATTGGCGGCAGCATCCGATAGCTATAGCTCACATCCAGGTGTTTATCATGGCTGATCTCTCGTAAATGCTTGGTGAGTGTTC
Source organism: Acidobacteriota bacterium (assembly GCA_040758525.1). GTDB lineage: Bacteria > Acidobacteriota > Blastocatellia > Chloracidobacteriales > JADJPF01 > JBFLVQ01. The sequence continues at coordinate 10,369 of JBFLVQ010000208.1, read as the reverse complement.
TGCTAAAGACAGCGGCACTAGTCAGGTTGTCATACTCCTTGCGTACCAACCGCTCACGCAAGTCCTTCTCTAATTGCTTGGCAACTTCGGGAAAGATATATTTCTCATTGAGTTCTTTGATGAGAGCTTCAATGACCTCTGTACGCACTGCTGCATCGATCGGGAGGTCGGGTTGATTAGGTAGCCCTTGAGCCAAACAAGTAGCAGCACTTAACAGAGCCGTTGTTAAAATTTGGCCCATTAATCTTATAATTCGCCTATTCATACCGACTCCTTTCTGCTTGTCTCAATCTCGCTAAACTATCACTGTGACATGGCGATAGTAGCCAAAAGGTGTGAGCCAGTGGTTAAGGTATAGTAAAAAGATTGTTAAGGATGTAAAATTCTCTGCTTTGCTACCATTGGAGAGTGTGGATATTCTGTGAGTCTAATAAATCAGATTAGATCACTTACCCTTAGGTATTAGTCTACCTTGTTCTAATCGAAATGGCACAAGACGATTTACTAAATCAGCTATTATCTGTGGACTTCTATCTTCTAAATGTACATCCCACACTTTAACCTCTCCATCAAAGTTCGCCGTTGCTAATCTCTTGTCATTGGTACTGAGTACTGCCGAATTTACAAAGCTTTTATGACCGTCCAATGACATTAGTAATCTACCATTTTCTGCATCCCAGACTTTGGCACTATAGCTCCCATCTGTGCCTAAAATCCTCTTGCCATCTGTGCTGAATATTGCTGAAAGGAATACAGGATATAACGATACTAGTGTTTTACCACTCTCAGTATCCCAGATCTTGCTAGTTTGGTCTTCACTCACTGTTAGGATCTTTTTTCCATCTTCATTAAACACAGCGGAAAATAGAGGTTTTGTATGACCATCCAATGATACTAACAATCTACCAGTCTCAGTATCCCAGACTTTGGCACTACCATCATTACTAGCAGTAACTACTCTCTTACTATCTCTACTAAATACGGCTGAGTTCACACCTTTTGTATGACTATTCAGTGATACTAACAATCTACCAGTCTCAGTATCCCAGACTTTGGCACTACCATCACTACTGGCAGTAACAATTCTCTTGCCATCTCTACTGAATACTGCGGAGTTTACTTGATAGGTATGACCATCCAGTGAGACTAATAATCTACCAGTGTCTGCATCCCACACCTTGGCGCTAGTATCAGCACTGGCAGTAAGAATTTTTTTACCATCTGCGCTAAATGTTGCTGAAATAAGAAAAAGTTTATGACCGTTGAGTGAAACTAATAATCTACCGGTTTCTGTGTCCCATACTTTCGCAGTATTATCAGCACTAGCAGTAACAATTCTCTTGCCATCACTACTAAATGCTACTGAATTTACATCAGCAATATGACCATTGAGTGAGACTAATAGTCTACCGGTCTCTGCATCCCAGACTTTGGCACTACCATCACCGCTGGCAGTAACAATTCTCTTGCCATCTCTACTGAATACTGCAGAACTCACTCCTTCTGTATGGCCTAGATAAGTGCTTTTATTGTTAAGCAAAGACATTGCTTGTCCAAGCAGGAATAATAATGATGGATTTTTTTTACCCTGACTATAGGCTTCACTTAGATAAACAGCCGCCTGTGGTATATTACCGCTAAGTAGTTCCTGGCGACCCTGCTCTTCATATAGCTCAAGTAGTCTTTCTTTTGCTTCTTTTCTCTGCCATAGAGCTATCATGCCTAATACTATTGCTATTATTAATCCTACACTTAACCCTCCTGTAATCAGCCGCTTTCTTCTCACTTGGGTTTTAATCTCTTTATTCCTTAATCCTATACTTGTCTCAATAAAGCAGCGTTCTTGATCACTTAAATTAACCCTACGTCTAGCAGACCAAGCTTCCGCTTCTGATAGTGATACTCCTCGTAATAATACGCTCTTATCTTTATTGGCATACTCCCATTGTTTAATAGTAGCGCGTAGTCGCTCTTGCCAAAGGCGAAATGCACGATCAGTATTTATCCATTCTCGTAATCGCTGCCATTCTCTCAACAATGCTTCATGTACTATCTCTACAGTCTCTTCTTCTTTTATCTTATTTAGTCCAGTGACAACTAATCTATTGTTGTTACTAGCTAATTTTATTACCAGTCTCCAATTATCTTCTCCAAGCTCTCTTTTAGTTGCTAAACGTCGAGTATCTTCCGTTCCTTGTCCAGGTTGTACTAGTTGAATGCAGAGTACCTGCATCTGCCTTTTTTCTACATCATTAAGTTCGTGATAAACTCGTTCACCATGATGAACTAAAGCCTGTTCTACCCCACCAATTCTGTTATATGCTTCATGGGTAAGTAGCCTATCCTGTCTCTGCTCCCATAATTGTGTAATAGCAAACTCCAGCAATGGGAGTCTACCTTCTCCATCTCCAACGTCTCTGACAATTCGTTCTGTCAACCCATCTTCTAATCCCACACCAAGTCTATCTAATGGTCTCTCTATTGCTGCCCGCATCTCTTCCTTATCCATTGGGCCAAGTATTATCCCAGCATCTTGTAATACATCAGCAAATGGCCACTACTAATCAACCACCTGCGCACTTCTTGCAGAAGCTCTATATCACCACTACATGCTTGTGTTAGATATATTTCACGCTCATCTTCGGCAAATGTTAAGGCATTAAGAAAAAGCTCTTTTACTAGCTTGTATCTTTGTCTTTCTCTGATTACTTTAGAGTCCACTCTCTTTAGCCTCTCTGTATAATAAATTGCAAAAACTGGTGCAAAACCCTCAGAGAGAATAATATTATTTTGTATCTATGGTTAAGATGTTATTAACTATAAGTTAGCTGAGTATAAAGCCAGGCCCTAGCGCTCTGCAGTTCACGTTCAACGGTTGCTTGCGAGACACCTTCTACTTCCATAATCTCTTTATTGCTTAATCCTCCAAAGTAGCGTAACTCTACAATTCTAGCTTGTCGTTCATCAAGAATAGCAAGTTTTTCTAAAGCTTCATTGAGCGCAAGCAGGTCTACGGTATCTATGCTGGTAGATACATCTATATCATCTAGCAATAAATATCTACTAATATTACCACCGCGTTTTTTGGCACTGCGGTTGCGATAGTCCATAATCAGAATTTGGCGAAAAGTTTTCGCCACTATCGCATAGAAATGAGTGCGGTCTTGCCATTGCACTTTAGTTTGATCAATCAGTTTTAAGTATGCTTCATGTACTAACGCAGTAGGCTGGAAGTCTCCATTTAGCCCATATCGCTGAAATTGCTGCTTAGCGATATGGCGTAATTCGTTATAAACCAGTGGCATTAGACTCTGCAGCGCTTCTTGTTCACCATTACGCCAAGCTAGCAATAAACTAGTAATTTCACCAGGCCGTCTGTTCTCCATAAAAAACCTCAACAGAGATAGTGGTTGCTTAAATTAATAATAAGACGAAAGCAGTCAACTTCACCTAACGCTTATATGGATCTATTATTATTAGCATGAAGATTTATGTCTACCATTGCCATTGCGCTGTCGCTGAGAGATGTAGCAGCAAGCCTGTTTTAATCAAAAGAACAATCAGATGTTTGAAGCTGCTTAAGGTTGAGCAATAAAGCTATATTTTGTTACTCAATAATATACCACGTAGCTTTTCTGTAGATCAAGTAATGGTACCATGACCATACGCCTGTTTTTTTCTTACACTATACGATCTAGATCTTTATTCTGATTTTGTGTGACTTTATCGTGAACAGTCTTTCTTATTGGTTGGGTAGTCTTTATCTTCCTTTCTACGCTAACTTTGGCCCGCGGTAAACGCTACCCTACCTACCTATCTTATCTGCACAGGTAAATATTTTCTCAACTTTGTTATAGGAATAATGAGGGATTCCTATCAGTTTTTGCAAATTATTAAGTAGAAAGAGAAATACTAGTAGATTAATAGCAATAAAATTTTGAGATGAATGGTGATGGTATTTTTAATCAGGATTTAAAATGTAATTTTCTATAGTTTTCTGCATTTATCTATATGATGACTAAATGCAGCTTCAGTAATGCAGTTGTTGGCATCAAGACCAATAACCAAGCACCTCTACGACCTGTCGCCGAGAAGGAGGAACCATGAATAAGAATAAAAAATACTTGAGTACTAATACTGAAAAAGGTTTTAATTTAGAGGTTTGTATGAAATATCAAACTCTATCCGGTATTAAATATATGCTGTTTACGTTGATAGTTATTGTTAGTAATGGGATGTTGGTTTATAGCCAGATCGCGACAGGTGGAATACAAGGGCAGGTAAGCGATATACAGAAAGCACTCATTGGTGGTGCTGAGGTTACAGTCAAAAATATCAATACTGGTTCTGAAACTACCACTGTTACTGATGAGAATGGTCGTTTTCGTATCACCACACTTCAACCAGGCATTTACAATGTCACCATTACCATAGATGGTTTTAAGAAAACACGTGTTAGAGAAGTAAGTGTGAAATTAGGAGTCGAGATTGGTCTGGATGTTGTAATGGAAGTTGCTGATGCGCAAGATCAGGTTATTATTGTAATGGCTGGCGATGTTGTTATTGAATCTGAAAGTGCGCAGATTTCAGCCAATTTTGATACTAATAGAGTAGTCGATTTACCCAACCTTGCCGGTGGTGGTATCGATGGATTGGCACTGCTTACTCCGGGTGTGGTTTCTACTGGTGATGTCACTTCTAGTACCGATAATGGCACACAAATCTCATCTAATGGTGGACGCGGGCGTTCTAATAATTTCACCATCGATGGTCAGGATAACAATGATATTATTTTAACCGGGCCAGCGGTAAAAATTGATAATCCAGAGCTAGTGCAAGAGTTTCAAATTATTACTAACAATTTCTCTGCCGAATATGGTCAGGCTGGGAGCGCGATTGTCAATATTATTACTAAAGGTGGCACAAACACCATTCATGGTACAGGTTCCTACTTTTATCGTAACCGTAAACTCTTTGATACACTTGATACACTTGAGCGTCGTAGTGGTAAGAAAGAGGCTGATCCACTGCTTAGTAACATTTTCGGGTTTACCTTAAGTGGTCCGCTAAAGAAGGACCGAGCTTTCTTTTTTCTTAGCTATCAAGGAGAGCGCCAAGCGCAAACTCGGTTTGTACAGTCAGGCGCAAATGCCTTAACACCAACACCAACAGGACTACAAACCTTAATTAAGGTGGTAGATGCAAATATCGCTAATCTACTTAAAGTAGCCGCTCCATTCAATCAACCGATCGGTAATCCCATTATCCAACCGGATGTGCCTACTCGTATGATTCAAATAAAGGGTGTGCCAGTTGAATTTGGCGCCATTCAACGAAATATACCATCACCTTTTGAAGAGAATCTTTTTAGCGGTCGTATCGATGTTAACTGGAGTGATAAATTGCGTATTAACAGCCGCTATATTTACCAGAAGTCGGAAACCGGTAATAAAATTGGCAATTCTTCCAATGGTTTTGTTGGTGATGTAGCATCACTTAGCCAACAACTAGGCACTAGCATAATCTATCAACTATCAGCGAACGCCATCAACGAATTGAACCTTAATTACAGTCGTCAACGCATAGAGTTTGGCGGCAGTAAGAATGGCAATCTACCTAGCGCTGATAAAGCTGAGCAGGCTATTACTAGTGTTACCGGTATAGCTGGTTTTATTGGTTTAGGCCCGCTATCTAGTCTGCCACAAGGCCGTATTAATGATAACTATCAACTTATCAACAATTTTTCTCTTACGGCAGGGCGTCATTCAATAAAGACTGGATTAGATATTAAGTTACGCTTAACCGATTCTAATTTCTTACCTAATCAGAATGGTAGCTTTAGATTTAGCAACTTGGCTCGATTTGCTGACAATAATCCCACTTCAGCAACAATAAGTGTAGGAAATAAGATTCTTAATTTTCGTGAGCTAGATCAATCCTACTTCTTTCAGGATAACCTACGTCTAGGCAATAACCTTACACTTAACCTGGGTGTTCGTTATGAAAATAGTGGTCAGCCGATTAATCTTCTCAATAGGATTACCACTCGTCGTGAAGCTGATGCTGCTACGGCAATATTTAATACCGCTCTTCCCCTTGAGTTACGTATTTTTCCAAGGATTAAGAGTGATAACAACAATTTTGCCCCACGTATTGGTTTTGCTTATACACCCAATTTTGCCAAAGCTATCTTTGGTGAGAACAGAACCGTACTGCGTGGCGGTTATGCGATCTCTTACGATCTGACGTTCTATAACATTCTTATTAATGTTGCTACTGGCTCACCAGCCTTATTAGCAGCAACCATCACAGGCGTACCCAAACTTCTTCCTGCTGATCCTAGTGGTCCAGGGGTGCGTGCCGCATTATTAACACGCCTACCTTTAGGTAGACTTGATCCTCGTGTGTTAAACCGTACCACAGTAGCGAAAGATCTACATTCGCCTTATACCCAGCAATTCTCTTTTGGTCTACAACGATTATTGGGTAATAATGCAATTGTAGAAGCTCGCTATGTTGGTACACACTCTGTTGGTCAGTTTCAATCAATTAATACTAATCCACGTTTTGATAGTCTGTTTCAAGATTTCCCGCAATTTGTTCCAGCCGGTATACGACCATCAGCTAATGGTCGTTTGATTGCAGAGGAAGGTTTAGATCGTCGTCGTATTAATGGGGCTTCCTCGATCTATCATTCGTTACAGACCAGCCTTAATGTAAGTGTTGCAAGAGAGCTTACCTTCAGCGTAGCGTACACATTCTCTAAACAGATCGATAATGCTTCGGAGATCTTTAGCACATTTGGTGGTGGCTCAACTATTGACTTTGCCCAAGACCCATTTAATACCAGCAATGGTGAACGAGCATTAGGCGCCTATGATGTACGTAATAATTTTGCGCTTAGCTTTACTTATGATATTCCTGCGTTCCGTGAGCAGAAAGGTATAATGGGTAAACTGCTAGGTGGTTTCCAATTGAGTGGAACATACTTTGCGCGACCTGGACAATATTACACCCCAACACAGATATTTTTTGGTAGCCCCTATACTGACACAACTTTTAATCTAACTTTTACTGGTTCATTCGAGACCTTACGTCCTTTCTTAAGTAACTCAAAGGCCCCGATCACTACTGTCGCTATTGATGATGTTACTGCTGACATACTCTTTGGTACGGGTCTATCGCCCACCGGTTACTTCCTGTTAAACTCTATTAATGCTCAGAGTTCACAAGGACCATTGCCAGTAAATCCCAATGATGTACGCTTTATTGTTAATACACAGGAGAGTGCTCATCGTCTAGGGCGTCCTTATGGGAATGTAGGTCGTAACACATTTAGAGGGGATAATACCTCAATAGGTAATTTCGGGATCTTCAAGAATCTTCAGCTTAGTGAAAATTTGAAGATGCAGTTTCGGGTTGAATTCTTCAATGTCTTCAATCATCCCAACAAAGGTGTGCCTGATCCATTCATTGATGATGCTGGAGTTGGCTTTGCTGATGTTAATGAAAATTCTGGAGGCACACGCAGTATCCAGTTTGGCCTCAAGTTAATTTTTTAACCACATACCATTCCTATCTATGATCTGTTATTTTTCTCATCTTATAGGCAATTCTGGCAGATAAGTTTCTTATTAGCTAGCTTTCTTTAATCCATAGGTATGAGGTTAATAAATCTATGAAAGTTGTTGCAACAACAGAAATGTTGTTGCTATCACTGGTAGCTGTCGCACAACAAAAAGATAATAAACATGTGTATGCGCCGCCCGGCAGAATGGTGGATGTGGGTGGGTACCGGTTACATCTCAAACCCGCCGCGTGCTGCCGCAGGCCCCGACTTCTCGGTGGAAGAACTGCAAGCAATCTACACGGCGAGGGCTAAAATTCCACACCAACTGGGTGATATACCTTTAGTGGTACTGTTGTCGTCGCCTGATGGCAGCAATTCTCCGCCAGGTATTTCAGCCGATGAGTGGAAGCGGGTCAATGAAGAGAAGAGGCAACAGAAAGTTGAGCTGACTAATCTCTCACGCAATAACAAACTGATTGTGGCAAAAAAGAGTGGTCATCATATACAGCTTGACGAGCCAGATATCGTAACCGACGCTGTCCGTATAGTAATTAATGCCGTAAAACGTCGTAGCAGACTCTGGCCTTGACCTACCTAGGTGTGAGAAGTTAGACGTTCAAATACCTGCTTGGGCAGAAAGGTTATTAAAACAATAAAAGTTGTTGCCACTACTAATCAAGGCTGCTGATCTTATAGATCATGGTGTAGTCAGCAAGAACAAATAGCGACCTGATGATATCGACGACGGCAAAAAAAGCCGGGTGATAATAATTTATCACTCGGCGTACTAAGCAGACTAAGTAGTTCAAAGAATTGTTAACAACTAGAACTTAACACAATGCTAATGATTAGCCAATCGGTGAAGTGTTCTAGTACCTAGCAAGACTGCATAATCACAGCAACTAACTTATATAAGAACATTAGGCAGACGTTCAAGTTATCGCAAAATATCATTTCTCTATAGATATATTTTCAATTGAGCTATTGCAATAGTTACACTTTTTAAGTTGTTTGTTTATTAATGCGCTGCAAAAAGGACACTTCTTCAAGTTTGTCAATTGTTGTAATACTGATTTGATGACTGTTGGTACTACAACCAAGCAGACAACTATACTTATTGTTAGTTCAAATACGCCAAATCGGAGATTTATAATCCAACATAATGCCAATGCTAATATTAAAGCAGGAATGGTTACAAAGGTAATACGATGTTGTTCAAGGTTTTTCAATAAACTATCTATTGTAATACAAGTATAAGGCTTATTTCTAAGTTGTTCAGTGTTTAACTTAGCGCAGCGAATACAAACATTCTTCTGCGGATCGAATTGATCTGCTTGATGACATATTTCACAACGTTTTGGTAATGATTCAGTTTTAATTTCCAGTTTTGTCATACAGATATTGCATCGTTCTACCTTATAGACTGCAAATATTTATAAAAGAATTGTGTGAGTTCATGCCAAGCATCTTCGGCTGCTAAGCGGTTGTAAGAAGAACGCTCATGACAAAAAAAACCATGATCGGCATCTGGATAAACCTTCAACTGATACTCTTTGCCAAGCTCTTTGAATCGAGACTCAACCTGTTTAACGCGTTCAAGTGGAATAAATGGATCAAGACCACCGAAGAACAAGTATATAGGTACAGAGACCTCTTTCACTGCATCGATCCACTCATTTGCAACCATACCGTAGAAGGGAGCCGCTGCCGCAATCTCAACTGATAGCTTACAAGCAGTAAAAAAGGTTAAGCCACCACCCAAGCAGAACCCAGTAACCCCGATCCTATCTGAGTACACATCTGGTTGTGACTTAAGATAAGACAATGCCGCGCTAATGTCATCCTCCATTGGCTTGCCAAAATTGAGGCGATACATCATCGCCATTGCTTGCTCAACCTCGTTGTATGCGAATTTGTTATTTGGTAGCTCACGATAATATAGATCTGGTGTAAGAACCATATAACCTTCGTTGGCAATACGGAGTGCTACATCTCGTATGTGTTGTGTTACACCAAAGGCTTCCATTAATAGTAAGATGGCAGGTTTGTGAACAGGCTCAGCAGGATTACAGAAGAATGCTGGCATTTGCCCGTCATGGGTAGGAATCATCACTTCTCTCTGTTCGATCTGCATACGATCACCTGTGGGTCTATTCAATTTGTGTATTAGCATGAGTGATATTGGTCCTATTAACATCATCTTACGGAATTGGGGTGAATTTGTTCGTAAAATAGTGGGTAAGCTCGGCGAGTTTTAATAAGGAGGGCAAAACTACGGGAGCTACTACATTCATACTGTAACACTACTCACTAATTATTTTTCGCTTTTCCCTTACCAGGCGATATCCTTGACCTACCTGGATCACGATAATTTCTTGAAACTTTTCCCAATGGATCTTTGTATGTATGGCTATATCCTCGTTTAGTATATTCAGTAAAGTCATGGTAAGGTATGCCTGAACACCTTTATTGCTTAGTAAAAGACTGTAATAACGACAAATATCGAGATATAAATATTTGTCGTGAACATTTCTACAATCTATCTAAGAACAGACGCGATGAGGCGCTGGCCATACACAGACTCTTTCTTACAGGGGAAATTAAAGAAGAACAGTATCTTTATCTTATCCGTCAGATCTGTTCACAGCTTGAGCATGAGACTATAGTGCTTACTACTCCAAAGTTGACGAGCAGAATTCAATCTGTTGACCGCTTCAAAGGTAATCGCCAACGATAGCAATTGCTTTGTCTAGACCTCTTCTGGGATGGATAGAGAAGCTAGGATCGATTTAGTTACGA
>JBFLVQ010000207.1:0-13483 GCA_040758525.1 Acidobacteriota bacterium | reverse complement strand
CAAAATCCCTTGATAGTATGTGAGCTGTGCTTTTAGTTCCATAACTAGGTCTCCTTTACCATTTTCACAGGGTTCGGAGACCTAGTTTATCTCTATCAATAGCTTATCGTTAGTTGGAAAAGATCAGAATGTTACTTATATTAGATTCGTCGGCCATATTCAGAGATATTTACTTTAATAAAAGCGGAAAGAACAATGCCTATCGAGATAAGTCGCACAACACCAACCCAGGTAGCACTGGTAACCTGTTCAGAGCTTCCTAATCTAGATACTGATACACAGTTATTAATTGCACCATTGGTCGCTCAAGGCGTTTCTGTGATGCCAGTCATATGGGATGACCCTAAGGTTAATTGGACGGCCTTTGACCTAGTTGTGGTCCGTAGTTGCTGGGACTACACACACCGTCGCGCCGAGTTTCTAAGCTGGGCTAGTCGTGTCCCACGATTGTCGAATCCAGCAGAAGTGCTCGCTTGGAACACTGACAAACAATATTTGTTAGATCTTATCAGACACGGTATTCCGGTGATACCCACGACCTGGGTATTGCCAGCACATCAATGGCACCCACCAGACCAAGGAGAATGGGTAATCAAGCCAACTGTGAGTATGGCCAGTTTGGATACTGGTCGATATCGAATGTACAATCCAGATCAACACCATATGGCGGTTATCCATATGCAACGTCTGCAGAATACAGGCCGCACAGTAATGGTACAACCCTACCTGGATGGAGTGGACACTGAGGGCGAGACCTCTCTCGTCTACATTGATGGTGTGTTCAGCCATGCAATGCGCAAGGGTACTGTACTTGATGGTCCTGATGTCGGCATAGATCGCCGCTTTCAGCACAATGGTGGACTCAATCTGCAGGCGCGGCAACCGACTCCAGCACAGCTAAGCCTTGCTGAGAAGGTCCTGACGGCAGTGCCAGGTACTCGCGATCGCTTGCTCTATGCTAGAGTTGACCTGTTACCTTTACCTGATGGCACCCCTGTGCTCATCGAGCTTGAACTAACAGAACCACAATTGTATCTTGGCCACACGATTGGAGCTGCCGATCGCCTTGCGGTTGCGATCGCAACACAGGCACGCAGTGCATTACTTTGAGCCAAACATCACCACCTCAACATCTAAAATCAAGTGTATTGCTTAACCATTTGTTGTCCCTGGAGTATACTAGCCAGCACAAACGAGATTGTGAAAGAGTAGGTTTGGATGAGTTTTCTAATTCTAATGTTGATACTTAGTGCAGTGGCATATGTGCCACAATTCTTTCTAGGCGATCGCAAGGACTACCGTATGGCAATGCGCCATGGTATGGCAGGAGGATTCACCTTTACTGGTATCGATCATTTTGTCAGTGCCCATCACCGATATGTACCTATGCTGCCAGACTTCATGGCAAATTATACCCTGTTACTGGTCTACTTGACTGGTGCAGCAGAACTGGCCGGAGCTATTGGGTTGGTGATTCCTTTGGCTGTATACAAACGTCTTGGCTTGCCGAATCTTCGCAGATGGGCCGGATTAGGACTGGCAACCCTACTGGTCTTTTTGGTAGTAGCCAATATTAATGTTGCGCTCAAAGGTAGTCATGTTGAAGGACTAGATTTTGGCGCTTGGTATTATTGGTTGCGCTTGTTCTTTCAACCAGCCTTTATTCTCTGGGCGCTCTTTGTCTCAGAAGTGATCTGGAATAGATCGGCTAAAGTGGCTACATAGTGACAAGCTAGACTAAATTAAGAAAGATCGCTTCAAGAGCAAGTTGCCGATTGAGATTACGTACCAGTTCGCGCTGCAAAGTAGTAAGTTGCTCGGTGAGATCGGCAATGAAACGAAAGTCGCTGACTTGTGCTAGTTCCTTAAGGCGCGCAGCAATATCAAAGTTTACCAGTTCATCTGGTAGTTCCAATCTACAGCAGAGTAGATCGCGTAACAGCACTAGTAATAACTCTAAGCGCGCTTCAAACTCTGGGCGCTCTTTACGACCAAAATATTCTGCAGCTTTTAATAGGCGTAGCTGATGGCGTTGTCGCACCAGTAGATCAAGTAATTCCAGACATTCTTTACGTTGTTCACGATACTGAGAGAGATCTATGCCAATGGCACGTCCTATACTACCATTTGCTAGCCTTACCAATAGTTGTATATCCGCAGTAGGGCGTGGATAGTTGGCAGATAAGAAAGATTCCATTGCTGCACGTGTAAGAGGAGCAAAACGTAGCTGAGGAGCGCGAGAGCGTATGGTAGGGAGTAGCGCTTCAGGACTGGCCGTGATCAATATAATCATTGCCGTAGCGGGTGGTTCTTCCAGTGTCTTGAGTAGTGCATTGGCAGCTTGCTCACGCAATCGCTCGGCGCTCTCAAAGATATAGATACGTTGCTGACCCTCGAATGGCCGATAGTAGATCTCGCCGATCACTTCACGTACCTGATCGATCTTGATAAACTGGCCATCAGCAGTAATGACACGTACATCAGCAAAAAGCCCTGCATCAATACGACGACAAGTAACACATTTGTCACAACTCTCTCCAGTTGGCTCACGCTCTGTGCAATTGAGCGATTTAGCCAGTTCCATAGCAAAGGTGCGCTTCCCTACTCCTTCTGGCCCTGCAAAGATCAATGCACCAGGTACACGACCACTTGTTAAGGCACGTCGAAACCAGGCTTTGACATTCTCGTTGCCGATCAATTTGGCAAAAGACATAACATTATTAAGAGACTACAGAGTAACCAAAGGGGCTTTATGCCCTCTTTGGTACTATTATTCTACACCTATGCAAAGGTGTAAAACTGACTCTGCAATTATCAAGATTATTGCTCTGATTGTTCAAATTTTAGATCAACATCAGTTTGGTATTTCTGGTAGTCGCTATAATCCAATATCACACCGCCATTGAACTTGACAAAGAGCAAGGCACGACCAGCATAGTTCAATTCAGCATGTGAAGGTAACCAGACTTCATTACGTACCTTCTCTTGCTCAAAGACAAAGGCTGTAGAGGGAGATATAGAAGCAAGTAGTCCACCAGCAAATTTGAAAGAGTCGATCAGACGTGATTCTAGCCGTACAATCTGTTTCTCCTTCTCATCAACAAAGAAGGTACCTGCTAGCTTGCTAATCAGGCTCTCAGCGCGGTTCTTGGGTTGATAACCTTTGCGTGGCTCAAAATCGAAGGCGATTACCTCTTGATTGCGAAACACCTCACGCCGTATGGAAGTTATATTACTAATCTGGAGAAATCTTAATATCGTGATCTCATCATCATCATCTTCTTCTTTCCCCTTCTTTTTTTTCTCTTCCTTCTTTTGCCGATTACGCCTGATCTCTTCTGTCTCTTTCTTTACTCGCTTATCCTCTTTTTCTCGTTCGGATGGTGACAACTCCTTACCATTGATACTAATCAGCCGACGTACAGAGTCACCAGCAATCGGGATTACTTGATAAACACGTGTTTCACTCTCTTTAACACGACCTTTATCATCAAATTTACGTTCTGTTTCAGTCTCTTTATAGGTATACTGCTCTACCAATTCCTGTACTTTCTCTTGGTTAGCAACAACATTCTTCATCAATGTTTCGACATCAGGTAGTGGTGCCCCTTCTGTCGGCTTTGGATAACGCAGTGCTGCTTCATCAAGTGGTTGATTGTGTGCGACACGATCGATAGTAATAAGAAGTTCATCTTTACCATTCTTTATCTTGATAGAAAATGGCTCCATCACCTTATCAATGGCGCGATAATCGCTGTAAAAGATCTCTTCAGTCCCTTCTGTAGCTTCGCACTCCTGCTTGATCAGCAGATGTGTAGTAGCATCGAAGTAGAGCTTGGCATGAGCATCATTAAGGCTAAACTCGATTACATTAGCAGGCCGACCTTCAACATCGGCTTTTTTAGCAGCTTGTGCGATGATGCGGTAACGGGAAAGTTTATGTAGACGAGTATTGGCTAGTAGCGCCTGTAATCGTAGACGTTTTGCCTCTCTACCAAGTAGAGTACGTAGACCGCCTTTATCTTGTCGCCAAGCAGACTTACCATTATAACATTCGCTGAATTTGAGTGTCTCGGTCTCTACATCGATTCTGATACGATCTGGGTTAGCAGTCTGATATGAAAAACGGCCTGTGGCATTGTCACCATAGCGTATACTGCCTGTCATTAGGGTAGCCTGGATCTTTTTTGCTGCATTACCTCCAGAGGCTTTGCGATATCGTTCGATGATTTTGTCTGTTGATTGAGCATAGGTTGGCAAGGTAAGAGCAAGTAGGGCAAAGAGAATCAGTAGTACCGGAATGGTCTTTCTCATAATGAAATGGCGATCAAATTTGACGCCATCCTCCTTTGCAATATGATTACTATATAATAACGCTGAAAAAACTACTCACGGACGATGAGTACGCCCTTTGATAAATAGCGCTATGGAAACGTTGCCTGAGCTGAGCAGGTATTCCCGAATGGTGTACACTGTTGCCTAGATAGTTAGAGCCTTATTGCCACAATGGAGTCAGTAAGTTCTGCTTGCAGCAGTTTGAGAGCCAAACCCAGTTTGTTAGAGGCAAAAGTCCAGAGCATACGTGCGGAATTCGGTTTATTGGGTTCTTGAAAGATCGGATCGACCTCTAGCCGAGAATTGGTAAGCGCCAGCCCAGCACGTGAAGCACAGAGTGTAACGGCGCCAAGCAGCAACGGCTCCGGTTGCCAATTAGGAAACTGCCGTGTCACACGTGTTTTCATCTCCATTTTGTATCGCGCCAATGCTGCGGCTGGTCCAGTCTCGTTGACAGCAACAAAACAGGGTGCGCTTGAGAGTGCCAGCATCAGCAATTCAGCTCGCTCACCACTAGTCTTTACAGAAAGCTCGTAGATCTGCTGGCGATCTTCATCAAATGGTAATGTAGACATCGCCAATAATGCTTCCAATTGGCGGTGAAAATCACGTTGTCTGGAGAGACATTCGCCTATTGCTGTCATTGTCCCTATATCAATCGTATTTGTGTTTGATAAGCCTGCTAATCGATACCCTACTTCCCTGACTGCCGTGGATGAGCCTAGCAATGTAGCACGCATATGGGCATCGACCAGTGTCTCACGCAATGGCTTGCGATACTCGCTAATCTTACGCATATGTTCGTGTAAGGAGCGATCACGCCAGAGGCCAAGGGCTTTAAGAAACATAACATGACCAAGTCCACGATCTCCGATCAGATCTTTGCAGAGGGTTTGTAAGAATAGACAATCGGTCTCCGCTAATTCACAGTCGGGAAGTTGCACTTGTTCCTCCTCCTTGGTCGCAACCGGAATGGCAGTCGCTTGGGTGCGTTGTGGGCTAGGATAGTTAGCGTCTAGCCGTGTACGCATAGTGGCAAGCATATCTAGTATCTCTTGGTTGGCATTGCGGGTATGTAAATCTACATCTAGCTGGCGCAAGTGCTCTTTAAGGCTCTCTGTGAATGCCAGCCAAGCATCATGCTGAACCGCTGGATCGAAGTAATAACTAAGATTCTCAAGAATAAAAGTTCCTAGTGGCGCTGGCCATTGTCGGAAAATGATAAAGCCTGCCAACAGGTCACGCGCTGCTGTTTCGGAATCTACCTTCTGACGCTCTGCTAGCACCGGACTGGAGGTCTCAAAGAGCAGCATTAAGCGAGCAATATCAGCAAGTGGCATTAAGAGAAACCCGAGCGATTGGCTAGGATCAGCATTGCCAAGCAGTTGTGCTACAGAATTGCCAGTAGAGAGTTTTGCCCAGAAGCCCCAAGCATGTGGCGCTGCACCACGTAGAATGGTCCAGAGTGGTTGTGTGGCAGTAATCCATTTCTGGTTAAATCGCTTGGCAATCTCCGGCTCGAAGCGTGCAAAAGTGCCTCCACTACGAATCAGTTCACCGATCTCAGAGAGTGAACGTACCGCCTGCACATCATTGATTACTGCCTGAGCATAGGACCAGCTTAGTTCTAACAGATCCATCAAACGTATCTGGTCGGCAAGCATCAGTACCGTAAGTAGGTCTGGTGGACCTTGCCCAGGCTGTCCCAATATCGTGTTTCCTAAAATGTTAGTGAGGTGAATGGAGAGTAGGCTAGAGCGTTCTGGTGCTGACTCACCAATACTGGCTAGCCCAGCATAGATGTTCTTGGCGTAACCCTCGCCAAGTAGCGCAACAGGACGCTGCTTGCCCATTCGTTTCCAGAAATTGGCAAGAACTTTGAGCGCTAGCGGGCGAGTCAGAGAATCTTCGCCACGGCTAAGCCCAAAAGCACGAGCATCAAGGTTTGCCATATTGATAAGCGTTTGTATAGGTCCACCACAGGCAGTGTTAAAGGCCCTGCTCAGCTCTACATCTAATGAAACGACATGGGCTAATACTGAGCCGGTAAGTGCAACCGCATTCTGGAATTTATAGCTACGACTGTCGCCACGTCGCTCCATACGGGCAAGTCCGGCAAATTGGTATGGTCCATAAGCCTGTGTAAGCGCGGTTGGAGTAAGACGTACAAGCGCCGCCTGACAGGCGTGCGAGACATCCTCTACACTACTACAACGTAGGAAAGGAGGGAACTCTGTCAGCAACATAGCTGCTTCTGTCGCCTGTCGGCGCAATTGATCAACAGCGGTTTCGGAAAATTGTTGCCAGTCTTTTGTTTCTGAGTCAAAATTCCAAACCTTAGCAATATCAATCTGCTCAATTACACGGCCTTGGCTGCCGTAGCCAATCTCGAAATTACAGTAATAGAACAGCTCAACAATTGCTGCCAACAGCACCATTATAGGTGGCCATTCACCTTCCAGGGCACTTGCCTGTAAGCGAGACTCAAAGATAGTACGTGCTTTCTCAGCAAGCGCAGCAATCGCTTTAAGCTGATGGCGTAGATAAGCAACGGTAGTATGGGTAAGGATAATATCAGTGCGAAATGGGCTCTCTTGAGCTACATTATTTATAACCTCACCAGAGATAATTGATTCTACACCCTCAGTCGGTATCTCCTGTACAGCATAGGGAAACTTATTCTGGAAGGCGCGTACTTTCATCTGGCCACGCCAAGCCTGACCGATCAATCGACAGTACTGTTCTACTTTTTCACTCTGTCCAGTCGAATTCATCGCTTGCAATATGGTAGCAAGCGCATACATACGGCTGGTATATAGGCGCAGATATTGGCTCTCTGCCTCGGCCAACTGGATCTCAGATTCTAACCAGTAGATCGTCTCGTCTGGATAATGGAGTGAAACGTTTGGTTCAGTAGCATTAATGCGCTGTATTGTCTGCAGCCGTGCACGCGCAAAAGAGACGGTACGGTAACGGCGATCAATTGCTGAGCGATAACATTCAATAGCAGCTTGTAACTCACGTTTGCGCCGCTCTACCAAAGCATAACCAACTTCGGAATCGCGTGACTGCCAATCGGCATAGAGTGCAACCAGTTCATGATCATTAACATTATCTCGGAAAGTCGAAGCGGTAGAGAGCTTGGGCAGAATGCTTAGCGGATCGATAAAGATAAGCTGTGCCCAGCGCTCCTCGTTTAGGGAGAGAGCCGGTAATTGTGGTGGCTCTGGTTGCTCGAAGAGAAAGTCCTCTTGAGAGTAAGAGTCTGTCATATATATAAGTTAGCCATCAGCCGCAAGCGCTTGACCGTATGCCTACAGCACAGATCTTTTGCCTTTTGATCGCTAAACGCTAATAACTGATAGTCGAACGTTAACTATTATTTGCGACCGATCCGTAAAAGTCAATCGTAAGATCGGTTTTACCTAATTGGTGTAGGTAACGGGAGAATGTCGGCAAATTGCCAGAGAAACGTATTATTATTGTGTAAATCACCAAGTGAGCTTCGGATAATTTTATCGAAATGGTTTGAAAGCAAGTGAATGCCTCTGTTACTCATCGTCGTCTTAACCTCAATGTTGAGCAGATCCTTAAGCTCATCCTGACACTCCCTGCCACCAGCTATCCTGCCCTACTTGATAGCTGTCATTATCGGCATTATCGGCTCTATGAAGGGCGATACTTAATTGCCGCTTTTAATCCTGAACTATGTCTGCAGGTATTGGCAGGGCAGATCTACGAGTTTTCCCGTGAAGGCGAGCGACTTACCAGCGGTAATGCGCTAATACGGCTAGATCAACTATTGGCTGAACGAGCAACAGCGGGTTTAGGTAATTATCAGCAAGAGATGCTGCCCTGTGCAGGTGGAGCAGCACTAGGTTTCTTCTCCTACGATCTAAGCCGCAATCTTGTACGCTTATCTGGACATTCCCACAGCAGTCATATCGTGCCAGATCTATTTGTCTGTTTCTATAACACACTAATCATCTATGATTATCTGACCCAGGAAACAACACTAATTGTCTATTCAGGTAAGTCAGCACAAGCAGAGGCACGTTTACAGACGGCACAATCAGAAATTGAGCGTCTGATCACACGTTTGCCGAATACTCCTCTTACTGAACTGCCATCTTCACAAAGAGCCTTAAACTACTACACAAACTTTACCAGAGAAGACTATCTAGGTGCGGTTGTACGTATACAAGAGCATATTAGTGCAGGCAATATCTATCAGGCCAATTTTACACAGCAGTTTCAGATCGAGTTGAATGGACTATCTCCAGCAGCAATCTTCTTACGATTGCGGGCACATTTTCCCGTTCCCTATATGGCTTATCTACGTACCCCAGATTGGGCAATTGTAAGCGCTTCACCAGAACGATTTCTACATCGCATAGGCCATACAGTAGCAGCCTATCCAATTAAAGGAACACGGCCACGTGGGCGTGATGCAAGCGAGGATAGGCGACTCAGCGAAGAGTTACGTACCAGTGAGAAGGATCGTGCAGAAAATATTATGATTGTCGATCTGATGCGTAACGATCTAGGTAGGGTTTCAGAGATAGGTTCAATTGATGCAAGTGAACTGCTCACCATACAAGCGCTACCAACAGTTTTTCATCTTGTTTCTAAAGTTAGTGGTCAATTGCGTAGAGAGATCAAGTTGAGTACATTACTGGAAGCTGCCTTTCCTTGTGGCTCGATTACAGGTGCTCCTAAACTACGTGCAATGGAGATTATCGAAGAGATTGAAGGTGTACGTCGTGGTCTTTCAATGGGTGCGCTGGGCTGGCTTGGCTATGATGGTAATCTTGATCTCAATGTCGCAATACGCACACTCTGGATTTGCAAAGATCGTGGTTACTTTAATGTTGGTGGCGCGATAGTTGCCGATTCCGATCCAGCTAATGAATATGAGGAATCGCTTATCAAAGCTCAGGCACTCTTATGCGCACTGGGACTAAGTTGATCTCTGTATTCTTGAGATTGTTACTTCCTTATTATAGTCGTAGAATATCTTTGCCATTCTATCTTCACACTATGTACTTTTCTGACAAATTTTTGTCAGGAAAGTATGCTGCATTAAAAATATTTTTCTTATACTTGCCATCACACTCTAAAAGGGTGTCAATTTTTCCTGATAGATCTTAACAATCTCACTATCTTCACCCCTGCCCCTGCTATTACAACAGGCTTGCCAACTCAACCATCCACAGCTATATTTCCTCTATCTGAATCTAACAAATCTAAAGGTTCACAATTGTGTGGGAAGACAAAGATCTAATCTATTTGGGAAAGCTTAGCAGTAGCTGGCGATTGTTGAACCAATAGGCAAGAGTTTTATGACTCTTGCCTTGTTTCTATTTATCTGCTTAGAGACAACGATTGGCTAAAGAGGCAGTCTATTTGACTGTCTTGAAAAGTTTTTACGATAAAGCTAAGCTGCTATAGACAGTATGTTTTATGTACCTGAGTAAGTGAACTTTTGAGGTTTTTATGCTATTGCTACTGCTGCTAATTCTACCCTGCCAAGTGGCAATATCAGAACGGATCGCAACTTCACCAAACCAGCAGTCTGTCAGCTCAGATGTGATTGTCAGGTTAGAGGAAGGTAAGTCGCTGGAGAGCGTATTGCAAGCAGGAGCGCGTCATTCTTATCAAATTAGTCTTACCGCAGGACAATACCTACACATAATTGTCAAACAGAAAGGTATCGATGTAACTCTCTCGATCTTTGATCCTGATGGCAACAAGCTCAGCGAAGTTGATAGCCCCAATGGAGTAGAAGGACCAGAGCCACTCTTTTTAATAACAGAGAAAGCTGGTAACTACAGACTGGAAGTGCGACCTACTGAAGAGAAAACGGCAACAGGAAAATATCAGATTAGTATTGCAGAATTACGCCCAGCTATGGCCAAGGATACGCATCGTGTTATTGCCCAGCAGGCATCATCAGAAGCAGTACTGCTAAGTGCGCAGCAGACAGCAAAGTCATTACAAGAGGCATTAGCAAAATACCAGGTTGCATTGGTGGAATGGCAGGCCACAAATGACCCTAAAATGCAAGGAGAAACGCTTGCTTCGATGGGTGTTATTTATAACTCGCTTGGTGATAGTCAAAAGGCACTCGACTGTTTTAACCAAATAGTATCTCTGCTACAAGTCATTAAGGATCAAGATCTGGAATCAAGAACCCTTATCAGCCTGGGTGCAATTTACACTCTTTTAGGAGAAAATCAAAAGGCACTGGATTACCTTAATCGCGCACTACCGCTTGTACGAGCAATAGATAACCAAAGATTAGAATCCATTGCATTGGGTAATCTAGGCTTAACCTACAAATCACTAGGAGAAAATCAAAAGGCGTTAGATTGTCATAACCAAGCGTTACTACTGGCAAGAGTGATAGGTGATCGACATAGTGAAGCAATGGAACTAGAAAAAATTAGCAAAGTTTATGGAGCACTGGGAGAAGACCTTAAGGCACTGGACTATTCTAATCAGGCATTGCCACTGGCACGCACAGTGAATGATAAAAGTTTGGAGGCAAATATACTTACCGGTATGGGTGTGGCCTATAGCGAGTTAGGTGAAGCTCAAAAAGCCTTAGATTATCTTAATCAGGCATTAGTACTCTTAAGAGCAACGGGTGATCGTAGATTGGAATCATATGCCCTTAATAACATTGGCAGTATTTATGATGTAATTGGAGAGGATGAAAGGGCACTCGATTACTTTAATCAAGCATTAGCACTTAGAAGAGCTGCTGGTGACCGTGCTGGAGAGGCAAACACTCTTACCAATATTGGTGGAATTAATAGATCGCTAGGAGAGTATCAAAAGGCACTCGACTACTTTAACCAAGCATTGGCACTGGAAAAAGCCATCGGTAATCGCAGATTGGAAGGAAATACTCTCAACAGTATGGGTGCAGTTTATCATCTACTAGGAGAGTATCAAAAGGCGCTTGATTATCATAATCAAGCATTATTGCTGCTTCGTACAGTCGGGGATCAAAGACTGGAAGCAAATACACTTGGTTATATTGGTAAATCTTATCATTCATTAGGAGAGAGTCAGAAAGCAGCCGACTATTATAATCAAGTGTTACTGCTTAGTAAGAAATTGGGTAATCAAGTATTAGAAGCAGTGGCACTGTTAGGTATTGCCAAGGCTAAGCGTGATAGTAGCGAACTCAAAACCGCACTTATCTTGACTGAACAAGCGCTTACCATTATTGAATCATTACGTAGCAAATTTGATGTTAAGGAACTGCGTGCAGCCTTCTTTGCTTCTGTACAGAATCATTATGAATTCTATATAGACCTGTTAATGCGCTTACATCAACAACAACCATCGGCTGGTTATGATGCGCTAGCATTACAAGCCAGCGAACGTGCCCGCGCTCGCACATTGCTAGAAGCATTAGCAGAAGCTCGTGTTGATATTCGTCAAGGCATCAACCCAGATCTGCTTGAGCGTGAACGCAACCTCAAACAACAGCTTAATGCCAAAGCAGAATATCTATTTCGTCTGCTCAATAGCAAACGTACTGCAGAACAGGAAGATACTGCCAGAAGAGAGACAGAGAGAATTAATGATGAGCTACATAAAGTTGAAGCCTTAATCTATCAAGATAACCCTCATTATGCTGCACTCAAGTATCCACAACCACTCACAATTACTCAACTACAACAGCAAGTACTAGATGATGATACTCTGCTACTAGAATATGCCTTAGGCAGTGAACAGACTTATCTATGGGCAGTCACTACTAGCTCCATTACCAGCTACAAACTGCCCAAACGTGCAGATGTAGAGGCTGCCGCGCTACGTGTCTATCAACTCTTTACTGCCAGACAAAGAAAGAGCTTTGAAACCGATGAGAAGTTTTTGCAACGCTTGGAGAAAGCAGAAGCAGAAATGGTTGAGGCTACTGCTCAATTGAGTCGTATGGTATTAGCGCCAGTAGCCGAACATCTCAATAAAAAACGATTATTGATTGTCAGTGAAGGCCTGCTTCAGTATATACCTTTTGCTGCACTACCCACCCCAGGCTCGCTAGTTAAACCTACTAATAGACAGAAATTCTCTACTCCATTGATAGTTGAACACGAAGTGATAAACTTGCCCTCAGCATCTAGTCTAGTGCTGCAACGAGAGGAACTGGCTGGACGTACTATTGCTACCAAAGAGATTGCTATATTCGCTAATCCTGTCTTCTCAATCCAAGATAACAGGGTTAAAACCGCAGCCAATACCAATGGTAAAAAGCCTGATAACTTAACATTGAGCCCATTGGACAAGATGCTCGCTGGCCTTGAACCAATACCAGAAACAGAGCAGATGGCTAAAGAGATCATCGCCCTGCTGCCTAAATCAGCAAGCAAGTTACTGTTAGGATTTAATGCTAATCTGACAATGGCAACTCAACAAGAGATTGGTCAATACAAGATTGTCCATTATGCTACACATGGTTTTCTCAATCCCAATCCTGAATTATCTGGAGTAGTGCTCTCACTATTTAATGCAGAGGGTAAACAACAACAAGGCTTCCTTAGTGCCGCAGCAATATTCAATCTCAATCTACCTGCAGACCTGGTAGTGCTTAGTGCTTGTCGTAGTGGACTAGCATTAGCTCCCGAAGAGAGTGATAATCCTCGCGCTGTTAAACAAGTACTAGATAAGAGCAAAGATCTAGGACTAACAGGACTAACACGTGGATTTGTCTATGCTGGAGCAGCACGTGTAATGGTTACACTCTGGAATATTCCAGTAATAGCTACGACAGAACTGATGGTCCGTTTTTACAAAGAGTTGTTAGGCACAAAGAAGCTCTCTGCAGCAGCAGCGCTACGTGCCGCACAGATTCAGATGCTTAAGCAACCACGCTGGAACAATCCTTACTATTGGGCTGCTTTTGTTATCAATGGTGAATACAAATAGCCCAGAATTAGCACCACCGCCTTAATCTTTCTCTCTATACTTTTTCGACAAATCTTTGTCAGGAAAGTATTGTCAGTTATAAAAAAATTATTGCTACACTAGTGATACTTCAAAATGAAGCCTATTAGCTAAGCTAGTAATATACCAAAACTCAGGAGGCTTTAATGCGATATTTTATCAGTACTAGAACATGTGTGGCAAT
>JBFLVQ010000206.1:0-13494 GCA_040758525.1 Acidobacteriota bacterium | reverse complement strand
GCACTCAAAGAGAAACCCTTTATCTGTGTAGAGCCCTGGATGGGTCTTAATAATAGTCTTAATAGCGGCCGCAACGTTACATATCTGGCAGCACAATCACAACTAGAAACATTTGTCACCTTCAAAGTTGGCTAATGCTACTTTTGAGGACCAAACAAATAGAATCAAGCCGACACTCAGCTATCGTGATCGATCTGGATCAGCTCTACTACTAGATATTAATTTGATAGATGACGGCGAACACCCTGTTTGCCTTTGGTATTAATTGTTGAACCTCAGGTTTGATCAATAAGTGGAGGGATATGCTCCTCAACCATTGCGGCAAGTAGGTGTAGATAATCTAGGCGGCAGGCTTCACAAGCAACTAAATGTAGGTTGATCAGTGTGTGCTGATGAACCTCAACATCGGCTTGGATGAATGCGTAGAGTTCGTCGAGGCTGACACAGTCTCTAGTCATAAAACTCTTTTTATCGGGGTTACGAGCTTTAGGCGCAAAGCTATTCTATCGCGGCATTATCTACTTGTCCACACAGCTCAGCCCTTTTTTACCCGTAGATAACGGAATTGATCAGTAGCAAGGGGTTAAGTAGTATGAGTGTAAGATTCGGGCTTGCTGCTGAGCCACGGTGGTTATTGCATTACCTCTAAGGATTAGCTCGCTGGATTACTCAACCTACACTTAAAAGGCAGGTCCCCTGGTCCAGTCTTTTTAAAGCTGCTCACCCCGTACCCTTTCCAAGCCCGAAAGGTACGTAAAGAATTTGCATTCGTCTCTTCTTTAATCGATATTAACTCTGTACAGAGTCAGCCAGATTATAGAACGGTCCAGGCCGATAAACAAGAGAAAGCTGAGGTTGAAAATAGGCGGATTCCCGTCTAGCCACCAACTATCTACCTGTGCTATTTTACGCTCTTTCCAGGCAGCGCAATAATCTATGACGCGCCAGCAGATCACCTAAGGGAGGCGACACCGTGAGCATTCTCGTAGATAAATCTACGCGTTTAGTGGTTCAAGGCATCACCGGTAAAGAAGGTACTTTTCATACACAACAGATGAAGGCCTATGGTACCAATGTGGTGGCAGGCGTTACGCCAGGAAAAGGTGGTAGTAAACATGAAGAGATCGCTATCTTCAATACAGTTGCTGATGCCGTCAAACAGACTGGTGCTAATGCTAGTGTGATTTATGTGCCGCCTCCTTTCGCTGCTGATGCAATTATGGAAGCGGCAGATGCTGGCGTCGTGTTGATTGTCTGTATTACTGAAGGAATACCTACACTCGATATGATGAAAGCATATCACTATGTAAAAGCCCTTGGTGTCAGACTGATCGGCCCTAATTGCCCAGGTGTTATCTCTCCTGGTAAATGTAAAATTGGTATTATGCCTGGCCATATACATAAGGAAGGGCGTGTTGGTGTGATCTCGCGTAGTGGTACGCTTACTTATGAAGCAGTGGATCAGCTCACTAAATTAGGATTAGGCCAATCTACTTGTATCGGCATTGGCGGCGACCCTATTGTTGGAACAGTGTTTATTGATGCATTGGAGCTATTTGAAGCCGATCCAGAGACAGATGCTGTTGTTATGATTGGCGAGATTGGCGGTACTGCTGAGGAGACAGCGGCACAGTTTGTAAAAGCGCATATGCAGAAACCTGTGATCGGTTTTATTGCTGGTCAGACCGCTCCGCCAGGACGGCGTATGGGGCATGCTGGAGCAATCATTGCTGGTGGCAAAGGTACCGCAGCAGAAAAGATGCAAATGATGAGTAGTTGTGGTATTCACGTTGTCAAAAGTCCTGCTGACATAGGCACCACTGTAGAACAAGTGTTAAATCGTTAGACAAGAATTGCCATCTGCACGCGCCATACGATCGAGCGTGCCACGAGAGAGTTCATAAAGCTCTTGATAAATTCTCATAAGTTTTTCCGCTGCTGCCTTATCATTATTGTCAATAAGGCTAATGATTCCTTCACGCTCATGAGCAATTCGTTCAAACCGCTGCTTTCTTGGTGTGTTTTCTGTTCGTGCAATCCGTCGCTGCAATTTCTCAAAGAATTTCTGTGAATGATCGGCAGCAATATCAAATTTCTTCTGCTCAATATTGAAGGCAGCCAGCACCAGTTCAGTACGCAGTTGCGTTAATTCTAACTCTGTATCGAGCTGCTGGTTGGTGCGGGCAAGCTGCCGCTGGGTATTATGTTGAGGCCAAAAGCCAAGCGCAAAGGCAACCACTGCCACTAATATATAAGTAAAATATCTCTTCAGTACCGGCATTTATACTCCCCATTGATATGTCTTTTCTTGATCTTTTACCGCAACTTCGGTATCACTGCTAATAGATATACTTTTTAAGCTCCTCCTACGCGCTTCCACAGTATATAACCCTCTACAGTGGTACTGACCAGGCCGACAATGAAACCTATCAGGAAGAGAGTTGGGTAGGTACCGTAATGCTTGTCCAGAGCATACCCTAGAATAGGTGGAGTGATTAGCGTGCTAGGTAGTGCTAGCGCAACTCCAACCGACATTAGTGCCATACGCCAGGAGTTGTCTGATCCCTTGTCGCGATCATTATTCATAGTTTAAAAAATAACACGGACTGAGGGTAGATACTACTATCTCAGTCCGCGGTCAGTTATAAAATAGGTTTATTGACCAATGGCTGTGCCACCACCCGCGGCTGGGGTGGGAATATAAGGCGCAATCTGTTGTACAGCAAGCTCGGAGAATTGGATAAAGGGCTGTGGATATATCCCAATTAGCAGTGTCAATACCACCGCAACCCCTAAAGCCACTTGTAGACTAGGACTAGCAGAGATGGGCCGCTCTTCATCCAGCTCATGTGTAAACATCGCACGAATAAAACGTGCATAATAGTAGAACGATACAACCGTATTAAGTATCGCTAGTACTGCTAGCCGGGTGTACCAGATATTGCCTGTTTTGATCAGCGAGCCAAAGAGAAAATACTTTCCAATAAATCCTGCTGTAGGTGGGAAGCCGGCTAGACTAAGGAGAAAGATCAACATCATCACTGCCATCCAGGGGCTTTTCTTTATTAGACCATTAAGATCATCTATATGCTCACCAATTACTTCCTTACGCCGTAGTGAGATGATCACTCCAAAAGCGCCCAGATTCATTACTGTGTAGACCAGCAGGTAGATCACAACTCCCACATAACCCATCTGATTACCTGCAATAATACCAAGCAGTATATAACCAGCATGTGAGATCGATGAATAGGCAAGCAATCGCTTAGTATTGTTCTGTGTAACCGCAGCGATATTACCAAAAGTCATTGTAAGAGCAGAAACCACTCCCAATAATGCTGCCCAACCAGGTAACTCACCAACAGTACGCACGCCTGGCAGTGCCTCTAAGAAAATACGCGCCAGTAGCGCATAACTAGCAGTCTTGACACCTACCGACATAAAAGCGGTTACAGAGGTTGGCGCACCTTCATATGCATCTGGTGCCCACATATGAAATGGTACTGCAGCAATCTTAAAGAGCAATCCTGCTGACAATAGCACTGTTGCAAGGATTAGTAGCGCACGTGCATCTCCACCCGATCCACTCACTATTGCTGGGATAGCATCGGCAATCAGTTTTAGATTGGTGTTTCCTGTTATGCCATAGATCAGCGAGATTCCATAAAGCAGAATGCCAGAAGAGAATGCTCCTAAAAGAAAATACTTCATGGCAGCTTCATTAGACTTCTGGTTACGCTTTAAGTACCCAACTAGAATGTAGACCGAGATTGCCATCAATTCGAGCGAGATGTAGAGTGTAAGCAGGTCATAGCCAGAGGCCATGAACATCATTCCTACAGTCGAAAAGAGGATCAGGCTGTAGTATTCGCCATGCTGTTCACCCTCGATATCGAGATATTTGATCGCAATAGCAATTGCCAGTGCCGCACCAAGCAGAAAGATTACCTTAAAGACTAGCGAGAAACCATCCACGATATACATATCGTAGAAAGCTAATCGTGGAAAGAAATCACGATATTGCCGGTAGATCAGCAATAGGCTAAGGCCTGTAAACAGTATGCCGATCAGGCTCACATAGGCTGAGAAGACTTTCTTTGCACGCGGTAGCATCACATCAATGATTAGCACCACACAAGCAAAGAATGTGAGCATTATCTCGGGCGCCAAAATCATGGTGTCTCGCCAAGTTGGAAAACCGAGACCTTGAAATAGCAACATAATAGCACCTATCTATGAGATTGTTAGTGTTGGGACGAATCTACGCTGGGCATCGCACCAGTCGGTTTATCCGACGTAGGCGTGCCGGTAGGCTGATCCGTTGAATGGCCTTCCGCTGGTTTTGCGGCGGGCTTCCCCTCTTCACTATGCGTTGGCTCACCAGTGTGAATGGTTGTGCCAGTATTGTGTTCTAGTTTCGCTTCCTTTGGTGCTTCTAAGCGGGCATGATTAAAATAGCCTGGCCGCACCTGCTCAACAATTAGATTGGTAGGCTGTTCTATGTAATCAAGTACCGGCTTGGGATAGACTCCAATCCAGAACGCTAATATTATTAGTGGGGCGAAGTAGAACCATTCACGTACACTTAGATCTGGCAGATTCTTGTTCTTCTCATTCTCTAGTTTACCAAAGAAGACTCGTTGATAGAGCCATAGCATATAGGCGGCGCCTAGCACAATACCAGTAGCTCCCAGCGCTGCCCACCAACGATTGGCCTCAAAGGCTCCTCGCAAGATCAGGAATTCACCAATAAAACCATTGAGCATTGGTAGACCTATAGAACTAAGTGTGATAATCATAAAGAACATTGCATATTTTGGCATCTGCTGTGCGAGCCCACCATATTCGGCAATCAGGCGTGTATGACGCCGCTCATAGATTACCCCTACCAGTAAGAAGAGTGCTCCAGTGGAGATACCATGGTTGATCTGTTGCATGATCGAGCCATTAATACCATTGGGATTGAGCGCAAACATCCCTAGCATTGCAAATCCCAAGTGGCTGACAGAAGAGTATGCCACCAATCGTTTCATATCCTTCTGCGCCATTGCCACCAATGCACCATAAATGATGCCTATAATCGACAATGTAACTACTACTTTAATCACACTAGGATCTTGACTAGCATCTGGGAAGATTGGCAGATTAAAACGCAGGAAACCATATGTGCCCATCTTTAGCAGGATACCAGCAAGAATTACTGAACCAGCCGTAGGCGCATCGGTATGTGCATCTGGTAGCCAGGTATGAAATGGGAACATAGGCACTTTGATTGCGAAGCCCAGGGCAAACCCAGCAAAGAGCCATAACTGCAATGCCAAAGGAATAAGTGAAGCACCATTTAAGCCACGTGCACTACCTAGTGCCTGCATTGCCCAGATATTGAAAGTTGATCCTGCGTCGCGTGCCTCATTAAGCATCTTAAGCATAGGCTCATTGCCTGATGCGATCGTCTGTACTGCTTGGTTATAAGCTTCTGGCGCCTTACCAACAAGTTCTGGGAAGATAAAATAGAGCTTAAGGATTGCCAGCAGCATCACCACTGAGCCTAGCAGTGTGTAAAGGAAGAATTTGATCGCCGAGTAGAGTCGCCTTTCACTACCCCAGATACCGATCAGGAAATACATCGGCACCAACATCACTTCCCAAAAGACATAGAAGAGGAACATATCGGCAGCGACAAAAGTGCCGATCATACCAGTCTGAAGCATTAACAGAAAGACATAATACTCCTTGATGCGCTCTTCAATCGCAGACCAAGAAGAGAGGATAGCCAGTACGCCTAGTAATGTTGTTAGCATGATCAATACTAAGCTCAATCCATCAATGCCTAGTTGGTACTTTGCGCCAATCTGCGGTATCCAGCGGTAATCTTCAATAAACTGTAGACCCTTTATACTCTTGTCAAAGTTGTACAGAAGCGGTAGTGAAACAAAAAAACAAAGGATCGCCCAGATGTTGGCAAAATAACGGATCGCGTCCTTCTGGGTCTTCTTGATGCCAAAGATCAATATCAGCGCGCCAAGCAACGGTAACCAGGTTACCAAGCTTAAGATGGGAATGCCAAAAAAAGGTTTCATGTCTATTCTTCCTATTATTAAGACGATCCTAAATGGTAAAGATCAGGCCGTAGCGGCCATTTACACACTAACAAGGCGACTATCAAACTACTTCCCAATTGATGGTGGTGGGGCAGCGCCACCGCCAAAGCTCTCGTAAATCCTCTGTAACAGGTTGCTGACAGCCTTGTATTCTAAGCCAATCAGAATGGCAGAAATGCCTAGTACCATAACTAGTGCATAATTGTTCAAGAAGCCGGTTTGCAGAGTGCGGAATAGCACAGAACCAGCACGTGTCATCCAGCCTACTAGGTTGACCAGTAGATCAACAACATAACGATCCCACCAGCCCGACAGTAAGCTTGTTCCACGCGTTAGGAAGGCTGTGCCATTAGGCATACCATCGACCACTTTGCGATCCGCGCCCCACAGCAGATCATCAACCTTTTTCATCAAATCGACAAATTTCACATCTAGCAGGTAGTCCCAATACCATTTGTTGTAACTAAGCTGGTAGATGGGGCCGAGTTTGTTTGCCCAGCCTTCTGCAACCTGCAATTTGTCTTTGAAGTAGATCGTGAAAGCCCAGCCAATACCAGCAAGCGCTACCAGTGAGGAGACTACCATCAGTAATCCGCCTATACCAAAAAGATGGAATTCATGTGGCGTATGGACAAAACCAGGAAGGGCTTTATCGATACTTTCTCTCCAAGTTGTATCGATCACTGGATGTAACCATTTGTCGATCAATCCTGCGCCGGGCGGCACACCTAATACCAGTCCACCTAAAATAGCCAGACCAGCAAGAATCCATAGTGGTATTGTCATTACACTAGGCGATTCATGTGGTTTATGTGTGCCATGACCATGTCCATGCCCCGTGTCAGCAGTATGACCACCATGCGCTTCTGTTTTTACAGGCGCTTCATGACCACCATCGTGGGCAGTTGCTCCTAGGAAACGCTCCTTACCCATAAAAGTCATGCCCATCAGGCGTGTCATATAGAAAGCTGTCATTCCTGCGGTTAAAAGTCCAACACCAAATAGCACATAAGGTACAACAGAATGGCCGAAAATATGTGTGCTCAATGCTGAACCAAGAATCTCATCCTTACTCCAGAATCCTGCTAATGGAAAGATTCCACAGATTGCTAGCCAAGATATCGCCATAGTTTTAAAAGTCTGAGGCATATACTTCTTTAAGCCACCCATATGGCGCATATCTTGTTCATGATGCATTCCATGTATTACGCTTCCTGATCCTAAGAAGAGTTGTGCTTTGAAGAAAGCATGTGTGACAACATGGAAGATTCCCGCAATAAATGCACCTACTCCACAAGCAAGGAACATATAACCAAGTTGAGACACAGTAGAATAGGCTAGTACTTTCTTAATATCATTCTGTGTGACACCGATCGTGGCAGCAACAAAAGCAGTTGCACAACCTATGATCGCCACTACCATCATAATTGTCAGTGAGCGTTGAAAGACTGCATTCATACGCGTCACCATATAGACGCCGGCTGTCACCATGGTAGCCGCATGTATCAGTGCAGAGACCGGTGTAGGGCCGGCCATTGCATCTGGCAACCAGATGTAGAGCGGGATCTGTGCGCTCTTACCAGTGGCACCAACAAATAGTCCTAACGCAATCCAGGACATTAAGCCAAAGGCCCCTAATGCCTCTACTGGATACTCACTAATTAACAGGTTTATCTGGTCATACTGAATTGTGCCAAAAGTAGCAAATAGCCCCAATATTGCCAGGGCAAAGCCAAAATCACCAATTCGATTGACGATAAAAGCCTTCTTGCTCGCTGCCGCGGCTTCTTCGCGTGTCATGTAATAACCGATAAGCAGATAGGAGCAGAGCCCTACACCCTCCCAGCCAACAAATAGCATTAACAGGTTAGAGCCTAATACTAAAGTGAGCATCATAAACATGAAGAGATTTAGGTAAGCAAAGAAGCGTGCAAAGCCATCCTCTCCATGCATATATCCAATCGCGAAGACATGAATAAGGAACCCCACAAAGGTAACAAAGAGTATATATAGACCAGAGAGGTGATCTAACTGATAAGACCAGGAGATAGTAAAGTCAGCTTGCCGCTGTGATGCATATTTGCCCTCAGAGATAAGCGCTTTACCTCCAGGAATCCAGGTATAGGAGAAGGTCTTGGCAATATATGGCTTTTCATGGTTTTCATGCGACCAACTCGCGTACTGGATCACGGCACCAACCGAAACCAGAAATGATAACGCGATCATACCAGCAGCAATCGAACCAATCAGCTTTTCAGAAAACTTGTAGCGACGCGCAAGAATTCCATTAATCAAAAATCCTAGCAGCGGAAAGAAAGGTATTAGCCAAATTTGTTCCATCATATACTGATCACCATTTCATAATATCGATCTCATCGACCGAGACGGTTTCGCGATTACGGTAAAGCGCGATCACTACTCCCAAGCCAACTGCTGCTTCGGCAGCCGCTACAACAATCACAAAGATCGTGAAGAGTTGGCCCATATAGGCATTCGGGTTATTCTGTGTCTGCCAGTAGCGTGAGAAGGCAATTAGATTGATATTGACCGCATTTAAGATCAATTCAATGGACATGAAAATGATGATGATATTGCGCCGCGTCAACACGCCCGCTACTCCAATGACAAATAACAGGCTGCTTAATACAAGAAAGTTGGTAACATTGGCCTGTTGCAGTCCTGTTACTAATCGCTCTAATATCTGTGGTAGCAGATATGTAAGAATCATGCCTACCCTCGCATTTCTAAAGTGTTATTAGAATAGCGGCAGCTTGCCGCTTAGTCATAGAGCTGTTCTTGCTTACGCTCACGTGCTAATAGCACAGCGCCTATGATCGCCACCAGTAGCAGTACTGAGGCGATCTCGAATGGCAAAGCGGCGCGCTGATAAAGTTCCATTCCAACATTCTGGGTATTTTGAGAGAGCGTGCCTGCTGGTGCAGTATTTGTCTCTGGCTTCTTCTGCTTTAATGTATCTTTGCCAGTATTAAAGAAGTTGGTGCTCTGTGTCTGTAATACCGCAGTAAGCAATGCCGCGCCCAGCACAAAGACGATCAACCCACCTAGCCAAAACTGGCGCGTGTATATATGTACATTCTCTTCACGCACATTTACCAACATGATCACAAAGAGAAAGAGTACTAATACGCCGCCCACATAGACCAGTATTTGCACACCAGCAAGAAATTCTGCTTGTAACAGAATAAATAGACCAGCAGCACAGATCAGTGTGGACATCAGGAAAAGCGCGCTATGCACAGCATTACGCGCAGTGATTGTGAAGATCGCAAAAAAGAGCGCTAGAAACGCTAGCGCGTAGAAGAAGAAGGCTTCCCAACCAGCAAGTTGCATATCACTCCCACCAAATCAAGGGAAAGTAAAATATCATCTCGCCGTAGGCGAGAATTACTGTGTGGCAGCCGCCGCCTCCGCTTCAGGTGCTTTTGGCTTATCTGCCTTCTGCACTGAACGCTTCATTGGTAGCGGTTGCGGCTCGGCAATGTTGAAGTCGCGTGAACGTCGATTAATCACTGCCAATATCACCCAAGCTACTGGTACAGTAACGATCAAACCAGTAACAATAAAGTAGACATAGCCAGCGGGTGTCAACTCCAGATAAGTGCCACGTGAGATCACAAATCCTAGTTGTTGACCAATGACAAATAGTATCCCAGTAGCAATAATATTGGTGAGCGCTGCCGGGATCATCCACTTCCAACCTAGCTCCATTAACTGATCATAACGGTAACGAGGAAATGTCCAACGGAACCAGAAGAAGAAATAGAGTAGTGCTAGTGTCTTAGCAGCAAACACCCCTACCGAAGCCAATACAAAGAGTGTTTCAGAAAAGTTCTTAAGATAACTTAAACCTGGTAAGTACCAACCGCCCAGAAACATTGTTACCGCGATTGCTGATACCACCACCATATTTGCATATTCTGCAATAAAGAAGATAGAGAAACGGAACCCGCTATATTCAGTATGAAAACCAGCTACTAACTCCGATTCCGCTTCTGGCAGATCAAAAGGCGCACGATTGGTTTCAGCAATTGCGCTTACCAGATAGATCAAGAAAGCAAGCGGCTGAAAGACAAAATTCCAAACATGCATACGCTCTTGCGCTAGCACCATGCTCTCCATTGAGAGTGTCTTGGTAAACATCAGTCCACCAATCAAGGCCAGTCCCATTGCTACTTCATAGCTTACCATCTGTGCCGAAGAACGTAGCGCTCCCAACAATGGATATTTGCTGTTCGAGGCCCAACCACCCAAGATAATTCCTAATACCCCTACCGAGGAGACGGAAAGAATGAAAAGCAGGCCAATATCAATATTGGTAATGGTAGCCCAGGCTGCTCCCCAAGGTACTACTGCAAGTACTACTAATGCCGCTACCATAGAGATAATCGGCGCAATCGTAAAGACTGAGCGATCCGCTTTGATCGGAATCAGATCCTCTTTGATAAGCAGCTTGATACCATCTGCTAGTGGTTGCAGTAATCCCCTAGGACCAACGCGGTTTGGTCCCATACGCACTTGAATCCAGGCGCTGATCTTACGCTCCGCATAGGTTAAATAAGCAACCAGTGTCATCACCACAAAGAGCACTGCAGCAATCTGCAGCAGTGGCCAGATTACATAATTGATCACAGTAGGACTGACCCGTTCGGCGATTACTGGTATACGGTTTACCAGATTTGTAAACCATTCGGGCGGAATATAGAAGGCTAGCAGGTTCATAGTTGCAGTACCCAATTTAGACTGAGTCTTCTCTTCATTAATAGTTCGTCAGCCTGCGCAAGCAGGCGCATTAGCTTACCGATCAATTTCGCCCAACACAATATCGAGTGTGCCGATGATTGCTACCACATCGGCTACTAGATGTCCAATAGACATCTGACGCAGTGCTTGCAGATTGATGAACGAAGGTGGACGTATACGTAAACGTGCCGGCTGAGGCGAACCATCCGTCACCAGATATATACCTAACTCGCCTTTTGGCGCTTCAATGGCATGGTAGTATTCACCAGCAGGCGGCTTGATCACTTTAGGAACTTTCTGCGCCATTGCAGGACCATCAGGCAGCTTTTTCAATGCCTGCATAATGATGTTACGTGATTGGCGCATCTCTTCCATACGTACCAAGTAACGATCATAGGTATCGCCATTCTCACCATAAGGAATATCGAATTCTAGATCTGCATAACATTCGTAAGGATGGGCTTTGCGTATATCCCACTGCACTCCTGAACCACGTAGTGGCGGACCCGTTAAGCCTATATCAATAGCATCTTCAGCCGAGATAATACCAATGCCTACGGTACGTCCTAACCAGATACGGTTAGAGTTAAGCATTGTCTCATATTCATCAACTCGCTTGGGAAAAGTGTCGCAGAAGGCTTTTGTCTGTTCCTCAAAACCATCATAGGCATCATAAGACATACCACCAACACGGAAGGCATGACAGGTCAGACGTGCGCCAAAGAAATTCTCAAAGATCTTCAATATCTCCTCACGCTCACGAAAAGCCCACAAAAAGATTGTTACCGCGCCAATATCGAGCGCATGTGTAGCGAGCCAGAGCAGGTGGCTGGAAAGTCTATTCAACTCCGTGAGGGCAACACGTAGATATTGTGCACGCGGCGGCACTTCCAATGCTAGCGCCTTCTCCACAGTCTCTACATAGCAGAGTCCATTAGAAACCGCAGCAATATAATCGGTACGGTCAAAATAGGGTGCGATCATAGAATAGTTGCGATGTTCGCAAATCTTCTCTACACCACGATGCAAGTAACCTATGTCACAATCTAGATCCGTTACCGTTTCACCATCTAATTTCAATATCACCCGCAGCACTCCATGTGTAGAAGGGTGCTGTGGACCCATATTCAATACCATCTCGTTGGTATCGAGTTCTGGCCGATCGACTAAAAGTAATTCGCTCATAAATGGCTCTTTCAATGCCGCAAAGTTGCGGCCCTGACGCTATTCAAATTTTCCTGTGTAGTCCCAATCCTCTGGCAGATCACGAATCTTCAGATTCTTCGCCACCCAATCATTATCTTGATACTCAAGTGGGTACTCTTTACGTAATGGGTGGCCGGTCCAACCTTGTGGAAGCAGTATACGGCGTAAGTCTGGGTGGTTATTGAACCGTATCCCAAACATATCATAAACCTCCCGCTCCAACCAGTTTGCCGTAGACCAGATATCGGTTGCCGTTTCAACTGCTTCACCATCAGCAAAAGCGGCCTTTACACGTAGACGGCGCCGCTTCTCTACTGAGTAGATCTGGTAGACAACTTCAAATGCTGCCTCTTTATTGTCAGGCATATGAACCGCAGTAAAATCAGCAAGCAGATCAAATCTTGGTGTTGCAGATTCGCATAAGTAGGCAAGCACTTCGTGTACTCGCTCTTTGGTCACACGTACTACTTGTTGTCCTTGAATCTCGACCGCTTCCAAAATAGCCGTGGTGAATCTGGCTTTGAGATCATCAATAAGGCGATCTTCTTTGATCTCAACCCGTGTCATGGTTGCAGGGGCACGCGCGGCGGGTTTCTTTACTTCTCCTCCTGCAGCCGCAGGGGCTTTGGCAGCCGGTGGCTTAGCAGCCGCCGGTTTTTCCCCTTCAGCTTTAGCAGCCGGTGGTTTGGCAGCGGCAGCAGGCTTATCACCTTCAGCCTTGGCTGCTGGCGGTTTGACAGGCGGCTTGGTAGCGGCAGGTGGTTCTTCTGTAGACTTTCCAGGAATCTGCCCCTTCTCTTTTATTCCCGCCTCTGCTTCAGCGATCTTCTTTGCCGCTGCTTCAGCGCCAGCCGCCTCTTTCTCTTCAGGTGGAGCAGCCTTCTCGGCAGCAGCTACTTCTGCTTCCAGACCGGCAGAGGCTTTCTCGCCTTTGGGGGCAGCCTTCTCATCGGCCATCTCTTTTTTTATCGCTTCTGTTTTAGCTTCAGAGATAATCTTCTGATCTACCTCTGAAGCAGGCTGTTGCGGTTTATTCTCTTCTTCTACCATCTTTTCACCAGGCATGCCTCTTATGGGCGCAATAAGGATGTGCCTAATCTCAATAAGGAATCGCGAACTACGTTAAGGAATCAAAAAACTAGAAAGTGCTATTTAGCACAATGATTTAAGATTTGTCAACAGCTTGCAGCGCAGTTATGTTATTATCGAGGTTTGCGATTTTTTTGCATATTTAGCTTCGTCTACTTACTACTGCTGAGATTACAAAGTAGCGTCTAATAAGTTTGTGTAGCATTTCCCGAAATTGCCTCGACAGCGATTAAGATATTGTAGTAGATTCGTTACACGCTCAGAGCGCAACTTATTACCCTATCTGCCATATATGTTTTAATCAATACCAGAATGGAGTCTAATTTTATAAGGATTA
>JBFLVQ010000205.1:0-13532 GCA_040758525.1 Acidobacteriota bacterium | reverse complement strand
GTCTGCTGGCAGTTAATCATGAATTTACTGATCCGGTAATGATGTTTCTCGACTATACTCCCGGAAGCCCTACAGAACGACAGGTTAAAACAGAGCTTGCGGCTCAAGGAGTATCTATTGTTGAGGTAGTACGCAGTGCTAATGGAGAATGGAGTTATGATATAACCTCACGGTTCAATCATCGTACTACTAGCGACACAGAGATGGAGATTACAGGTCCCGCAGCAGGGCATCCATTGTTAATGGTTTCAGATGATCCAACTGGCACAAAAGTGCGGGGTACACTCAACAACTGTGCTGCTGGCAAGACCCCCTGGGGCTCTTTGCTTACCTGTGAAGAGAACTTTAATCAATACTTTGCTAATCTAAGTAGCCTTGCTAGTAGTGACCCACGCAAGGCAATGCACAGTCGCTATGGATTAACTTCTGGAGCAAGCGAACGACGCTGGGAACTATTCATTAAAAGATTTGATATCGCAAAAGAGCCCAATGAGCCTTTCCGCTTTGGTTGGGTTGTAGAGATAGATCCTTATAATCCCAATTTTGTCCCGAAAAAGCGTACTGCGCTAGGTCGCCTTAAACATGAAGCAGCTACTACAACGATTGCTAAAAGCGGGCAGGCAGTAGTCTATACTGGCGATGATGAGCGGTTTGATTATATGTATAAATTTGTTAGCAAAGGCAAGTTCAATCGCACCAATCGACAGGAGAATTTTAATCTGCTCGATGAAGGTACACTTTACGTCGCCAAATTCAACGATGATGGAAGCGGTGAATGGTTACCATTGATAGCTGGTCAAGGTCCATTAGCCTCTATGTCACAGGCTGAGATTTTGATAAATACTCGTGCTGCCGCAGACCTGGTTAAAGCAACCAAAATGGATCGGCCTGAAGATATCGAGATAAATCCGATAAATGGTAAGCTCTACTGTGTGTTTACTAACAATACTCGTAGAGGAGCATCAGGAAATCCTGGGATAGATAAAGCCAATCCCAGAGCTAATAATCGTCATGGCCATATAATTGAATTAACCGAGAAAGACAACGACTCAGCAGCTACTAGCTTTAATTGGGAGATCTTTATCCTCTGCGGTGATCCAGCTAATGCTGACGATAAGGCTTTCTTTGCTGGATTTGACATGACTCGTGTTAGTGCTATCTCATCGCCTGATAATATTGTCTTTGATAAGCGTGGTAATCTATGGATCGCTACCGATGGACAACCTGGTACATTCAAGAAGAATGATGGTATCTATGCAGTTCCAGTCGCTGGAGATGAACGAGGGTTTTTACGCCAATTCTTGAGCGCACCAGTAGCGGCTGAGATCTGTGGGCCAGAATTTACACCTAACAATGAGACTCTCTTTTGTGCTATTCAACACCCAGGTGAAGGTGGTAAGGTAGCAGCACCTATCAGTACTTGGCCAGATGGAACAACACCGGCTCGTCCTAGTGTTGTTGCTATTGTAAAAACCAGTGATGGCTCGAAAGTAATTGGAAAATAGTGAGACTATTGATAGCCAAAGTACACAGCATTCTCTTGCCAAGCTATGGTAGAGGCTGTGTACCTTGGCCCTCAATAGTAGTTACTTGAGAATGCGATGTTTCTTAAGTAATGAGCGCAAGTAGAACTCATTAACAGGCTGTTGTTGATAGTTTAGGCCAAGCAAGGCACGTAGCTTAGCTATCGCAATTTCAGGACGATCGCCAGTATTCTGCTCATGACGTTTCCAAAATTGTTGCCACCAATCGGGGGGCTGAACTTTTACACCCTCATATTCGGTTACACGCCCTGTCTCGCCTTCTGTCACTAAGCTACCTACATAATCGCTCTGTGCATAAACACGATCTATCTGCTCTTTGATAGACTTAATATCTGCTCTGCTTACTACTCCATTAGAGGTAGCCTTGTAAAATTGTACGGTAACTCTTATAGGATAACGTTCGTCTCGCTCGATCTCTAAGTTGTCAATCTCAGTAAAAGGCCCTTCCAGTTCACCATGACCAATCACAGCATTCTCTACATCACTATGAGTAACAGAAGTTCCTCCCGTTACTTCTATCACTTCTGACGAGACCCCATAATAGTTGAATCGCATAGGGTTTTTCTGTTTTAAGGGGATCTGAATTAAGAGCACCATATTGAGACCTGATTCATGTTTATTAGTTTTAGCACTACCTACAGAAGGAGCTTTGGTACTCTGTTCTTGTTGCTGTAGAAAATCACTCTCGCGTTGTCCTGTGAGACTGGCTCGCTGACCGTTTTCGTTATGAAAAAGCCGCTGTCCCCACACCGCACCTGGTTCAAACGCATCCCGCTTGTTATCAATAACGGTTACGCTTGTGCCTTCACGTGTTGCTAACACCGTAAGTACAGCCGGATCACCTTGATAAGATTGATAATTGAATAACACTGGATTAAAAGTAGCTTCTCCTGCCTTTGGCACAGGGAGAAAACAGGCTTGTGCGCTTACTAACACCTTAGTGTCACGCTCACCCAAAAGAGTTCTCTTTTTCGCTTTCCAAGAATCAGCATTGAAGAGATATAAAGTAGGGTTTTCCAAAAAGTCGTAGAGTGAGATCCGCTTCAATGGATGGTCATGCTGATTACCAACCAGTAGTGTGAAATCGCGTGGATCTAGATCACAACTCTTATCTTCGAAGTTTGGATAGCGAATAACAGGCATACAGGTGACATTAAGTTGTTGGGATTGTGGATCACGTACTGCTACCTGTATTGTCATATCGCTAATGTTCGGCCCTACGCTTGAACCCTTGTATCGACCAGTGTCTTCCCAGGTGATATTGAGTATGTTGAGGCCATACTTAGCTGCTAATGTGCGAGCTTTCTGATCTGATATCATACGCGCAGTCTTATCAATTGCTTGTCGATAAGTAGCCAATTGAGCAGGTGTCATTATCTTCTTTTGCGTACTAACTGCAACAGTTGGCTGAACAGGTAAGTCAGGTTCAGCCACACTGCTATTAATGAGATCGTTTGTTAGCTCGCTATGTAGACGACTGGCTGCCCTCAATCGAGTTTTGGTTATCGATTGTGTGCCCATAGTGACCAAGACAACAATCAATAATAAAAAGAGGAATCTACGTTTATGTATATTCATAAATAAGTACCTCTGATTTGTTTGATAAATAATCTCGATTTTGTTGTAGTAGACGCAACCATCCGAGAAAAGTTCCGGCTCATTTAAGATCTTCCAGTAGTGATTGTTATTAGCAATTATTGGCTGCAATCTCGAAGCTTTTTATACTACAACGTTGATTTATATACTATATAGTGTATGTTTAATGCATGAGTACGCTAACACTTGTGCTTGATAGCAGCTATAACCACTTGAAAGTAAAAGCCAAACAGTTTTGCTTAGAATACTAAGTATTGGTACCAGAATTGCGAATAGATCTGCCAATAACTGGAAAATACTTTCATGTTTCGATGCCAGCAATTTGTAGTAAGGAGATAGGCAATGTTTGTATCAAGTAAAATAAAAACTGTCTTAGCCATGTTTGTGCTAGTCGCAGTCATTTTCTTAGCTGCGCCTACTAGCACCTTGGCAGATCACCCTTATAGATATCGTCGTCCAAGCAAGACCAAGCATATTGGGATAGGAACTGCTATTGGAGCGATTGGTGGGGCTCTGATTGGTGGAAGAAAGGGTGCCTTAATAGGTGCTGGCGCTGGGGCTGGGGCTGGTTATCTGTTTTACCGTAATAAACGGAATAAGTATAGAGAGAGAGTCTATTACGGTAACTCATATGCACCCTATTATGGCCAGACTTACTACTACCCGGATCGATACTACTCCAATCGATATTATTATCCAAGCACTACGTACTATGGTTATCGACCTCGGTATTACTATCCGGCCAATTCGTACTATGGAAACCAGACCCGCTACTATTATATAGAGCGTCGTGGCCACCACCGTCATCATCATCATTGGAATAAGCACAAATTTCGCTATTAAAACCTGATGGTGAGAAATCCCGCTAACGCAAACTAGCGTAACGCTCAAATCGGAAACAGTTTCCGATTTGAGCGTATTATTCCAATTATACCTAAAAGAATTGAAATATCCCGCCTATAAATAAACTCCCTATAGAGAATTGCTTGTTATCTAAGACTCTGATAATCTCTCGCAACTGAGAATGATAAGCAGAGCTATCGCTAAACAGGTAGTAGTTTTAATCATATCAACAAGAGCTTTAAAACAGGCTTTAGTGTCTGTGCAGGGAGGTTTGTGATGTCGATACTAGAAACATTAGGGAGC
Source organism: Acidobacteriota bacterium (assembly GCA_040758525.1). Taxonomy (GTDB): domain Bacteria; phylum Acidobacteriota; class Blastocatellia; order Chloracidobacteriales; family JADJPF01; genus JBFLVQ01. The sequence goes on along the minus strand of JBFLVQ010000205.1, from coordinate 9,246 downwards.
TATGTTCCATCACTTATTATTCGTCGAGTCAATGCTAATCCAACACAGTTCACAACACCTATCGCGGAAAAATTCTATTCTGTAGTGTTATTTGCTGACGTCTCTGGTTTTACCGCTTTAACTGAACGGTTGGCATCTCGTGGTCCTGCAGGAGCAGAAGATCTTGCACATATGTTAAACAACTATTTTGGCCAGCTTATCGATCTGATCACAGGTTATGGTGGAGATATTGTCAAATTTGCTGGTGATGCGCTGCTTTCGTTATGGCCTATTTCTGCTACTAATCAAGATCCTGTAATACTGGCACGTCAAGTCGCGCAATGTTCGCTAGCAATTCAACAGCGTCTTAATGCTTATCAAGTTGCACAAGATATAACACTCTCATTAAAACTCGCGGTTGGCGCAGGTGATCTATTAGCAGAAACACTTGGTGGAGTATTTGGGCGCTGGGAGTTTCTTATTGCTGGCCCTCCATTAAGTCAAGTTGGCAATGCCAATTCACAAACACAACCAGGCGAGGTGGTAATCTCTCCAGAAGCCTGGGCATTATTACGAGAACACTGTACTGGAGAAGCAAAAGAGGATGGGTATATACGCCTAACTGCTATGCGTGAGTGGTATGATTGGCAACCCAACACTTATCCAGTACCACTGGCGCATGCTGCCAACACATTACGCTCCTTTATTCCTGGTGCAATCCGTACTCGTCTGGATGCTGGTCAAACCGACTGGCTGGCAGAACTAAGGCGTGTAACAGTACTGTTTGTCAATCTCCCTGAGTTTAACTACCAGACTCCTGTAGAGCTAGCACAAGAAGCAATGTCTACACTACAAACCTGTCTTTATCGTTATGAAGGTAGTATCAACAAGATCAGTGTTGATGATAAAGGCACTTCACTAGTGGCTGCATTAGGATTGCCACCATTATCTCATGAAGATGATCCTGTGCGTGGTGTACGTGCAGCGCTGGCAATGCAGGAAGCATTAGAGAAGATGGGTCTGCAGAGTGCTATTGGCGTAACAACTGGACTAGTCTTTTGTGGTTCGGTAGGCAGTACTAGACGTCGTGAATATACTTTGATGGGTGATGTCGTCAACCTTGCTGCACGTCTTATGCAGGCGGCTCCAGGTGATATACTTTGCGACAGTACAACTGCACAAGCAGCCAAGGGACGACTGATTTTTAATGAACTTCCACCTCTTAAAGTAAAAGGCAAAAAAGAGCCGGTAGCCGTTTATCGCCCTGCAATTAATAGCACTCCTGTGCATACAAAAACCTTAAAACCAGATTCTTATGCTGAAATGATTGGGCGCACTAAAGAACAGACACTACTAGCAGAGAAGCTGAATCTACTGTTAGAGAAACAACAAAGCAGTCGTATCATTATTGAAGGAGAGGCTGGAATTGGAAAGTCACGCCTGACAGAAGCTCTCATCAAACATGCTCAAGAAAGAGGTGCATCGATCTTAACTGGTGCTGGCGATTCGATTGAGAGCAATACACCATATCATGCTTGGCGTTCAGTATTCACACAACTATTTAACTTAGATGAGTTGCCCAACTCACCTGCGCTTAGACAGACACAAGTATTACAGCATTTGCCATCTGATGAAAAAGTATTGCGATTGGTGCCATTGCTCAATGTAGTACTGCCATATTGGCTCGATAATGAGTTTACTTTACAGATGACAGGTAAGCTACGTGCGGATAGTACTCATGATCTACTTACCAGCCTTTTACAGGAAGCAGCTAATAGAGCACCATTGCTACTTGTCATTGAAGATGCGCATTGGCTCGATTCAGGTTCACTAGCATTATTGTTAATGATCAGCCAGCGTGTAAATCCATTGTTGCTGGTTGTTGTCACACGACCAATGCCTGAGCCTTTACCAAGCGATTTTCAACAGTTGGTAAAAGTTGCTGGCACAGAGCGTATAGTACTGGAAAACCTTACACCCGATGAAGCGCTTGAACTTGTCTGTAAGAGATTAGGAGTGGCAAGTCTGCCTCTCTCAGTATCAGAGATTATTCGTGAGAAAGCAGAAGGCAATCCATTCTTTAGTGAAGAATTAGCCTATTCTATGCGAGATTCTGGGCTTATTCTTATTAAAGATGGGCAATGCCAGATAGCACACAGTGTAGGCGCGACACCATCCTGGCACTTCCCTGATACGATTCAGGGAGTAATTACCAGCCGCATCGATCGGCTCACTGCCTCAGAACAGCTTACTATGAAGGTAGCTAGTGTGATTGGTCGAGTCTTTTCTTATCGTACGCTTTATGATGTACATCCTATCAGTGATGATAAAACGCGAATACCTTCACACTTTGAAGTTCTACAAAACCTTGATCTCACACCATTGGAACGACCCGCACCAGATTTGGCATACATCTTTAAGCATATTATCACTCGTGATGTTGCTTACAACTTGATGTTATTTGCTCAACGTAGACAATTGCATCGTGCGGTAGCAGAATGGTATGAACACACTTATACAGATAGTATTGCGCAATATTATCCATTACTAGCCTTTCATTGGCGTAAAGCAGTAGAAGATCACAACCCTGATCCTGAGTTGCGCTGGAAAGCAATCGATTACTTACAAAAGGCTGGCGAGCAGGCAGAACATAGCTATGTTCAAGAAGAGGCAATAGGTTTCTTCAAAGAAGCCTTAGAACTGCTCGCTAAACTTCCAGACACTATTGTGCGTGCTGAACGTGAACTGCAACTGCAACTCGCTTTAGGCGCACCCCTCATCGCCACTAGAGGCTATGGCGCAAGTGAAGTAGCAGCCACCTACTCGCGAGCAAGAGAACTCTGTTATCAAGTGGGTGACAATAACAAACTCTTCCCTGCCTTGCGAGGATTGTGGGCATTTCATATTGGTCGTGCCGATTATCAGGAAGCACAGGTTTTAGGAAAACAGATGCTCAAGTTAGCACAAGAAGAACAGAACCGTGCGATCTTGATGGAAGCCCACCGTGCCCTTGGTAATAGTATGTTTTGGATAGGAGATTTGACAGCCGCTCAACAGCATATGCAGGAAGGCATTACACTCTATGTTGCCGATCAGGATCGTACATTAGCATTTCTTTATGGACAGGATCCAGATGTTGCCAATCGAGGTATGCAAGCCTGGCCGCTCAGTTTACAAGGTTATCCTGAACAAGCATTAAAACGTGGAGAAGAAGCAATCGAGCACGCTCAGCAACTCTCTCATCCTTATAGCTTGGGATATGCTTTAGTACACGATATGTGTTGCCATCAGTATCTATATCAGGTTGAGCTGGCACAACAGCGAGCGGAAGCAGCAATGGCTTTAGCAAGTGAGAAAGGTTTTCCCAATTGGCTGCTTGCTGCAATGGCAATACATGGCTGGACACTTAGTCAACAAGGTCGTACTAGTGAAGGAATCGCTCAACTACAGCAAGTTATCGATCTTTGGCGTTCAACTGGCTCGGAATTGGTAATCCCATATTTTCTGACTATGTTGGCAGAAGCTTATGGGAAAAATGGTCAATATCAAAAGGCACTAGAAGTTATTGATGATGCCATTTCGGTAGCCGAAAAGAATAACGAACAATGGTATAGTGCCGAGACTTATAGATTGCAGGGAGAACTACTAGAGGCGGTTGGTAAAGAAGCAGAGCCTGCCTATCAACAGGCTATCGAGATTGCGCGTAAACAGGGGGCACACTGGCTAGAGTTACGTGCAACAACCAGTTTGAGTCGGTTATGGCAAAAACAAGGAAAAACTCAAGAAGCACATAAAGTGCTTACCTCGGTTTATGATTGGTTTAAAGAAGGGTTTGAATTAAAAGCTCTAACTGATGCAAAACTGCTGTTGCAAGAACTAGCATAAATTCGCAGGTTTACTGTTACAGGAAAAAGATTAGATCAAAAATGAGGGCACGCTAAAGTAGGTTTAAAAACTAACTTCGCGTGCCTTCATTTTCCTATCTCAGATTTACTATTGGATAAAGTTTAGTTCCTCTGGTAATGGTGAGACAATAGGAGTCTCAAAGAATGTTCCAGAACTATCTGGATCTATGATCATCATACCATTAGTGGCAAAGAACATTGCTATCTGTGCTTGTGCTGCGAAGGCAAGATTACCTACAGCCTGATTAGCGATAGCAGTCAAGAATGTGTGTGGGTTCTTGGGTGCATCTGGAAAGGCAGAGACTACCAGATCATTACGAAAGTAAGTAGCACGATCAGCAAGGCCACCAGCACGAATGATGTTTGTATTCGTTGGGTTGGGCACAGTCTGATCGCCTTTAGCAAACTGAACGATAACTGGGACAGGAGTGTTGCCATTGAGCGGGGCCTTGCGTATATGTGGTGCATAGGCAACCGGATCGCCTGCCTGAGCTACCCATTCAGTATTTTCGAACACTTGTTGAATAGCGATAGCACCTGCCACAGTATTAACCACAGGCGGTTTATTACGTAGCGGCAAGTTCTCATTGAATCCAAACAGCGGTGCTGTTACCGGGAGGGCATTGAGCAATGATGGTGTTCGCGCAGCAAGCGTAGCCGCTGTTAAGGGGCGAAATCCTCCTAACCGAGCAAGCTCAACAATCGCGCCACCAGCTACATTGAGAACACCAGCCTTTATGCTTGGTTCAACACCAAGCAGCATTGACCCGTAGATCCCACCGAATGATTGTCCAAAGTAGTAGATACGTGAATTGCTGAGGTCAGCGGCGCCATCGCCATCGACATCCATACCATTCACCTCTATTACTCGTACAAGTTGCATAATATCTACCACCGTCTGACGAAGCCCATCACGATTACTAATAATCCCACGTGTAGGAGCGGCCGAGACACCCTCTGTACTGTCAATCATTTTGTCACCATTCTGATCAATTCCTCGACCACCAGCCGGTAACATAACTGTGGGCATTCCTGAACGGTTGACAGCTAGAGTTCCCAGTTCACCACCACCATGTCCTACTACATTAATAGCAATCGTAGCGATACCTTGTGCTGCCATTGATGCAGCAACGACGATAGGACCACCCTGTTTGCTATCGCCAAAGCCATGACCAAAGATGGCTACTGGCCATCCACCAGATGGTTTGGGACCAGAAGGTAGAAAGAGATTGAAGAAAATATCATTGGAATTCTGAACTGCTGGCATGCCAGTACGGGTTCCTACCGCAGGTATAAATCTTTCGGCAGTCTCATAGTTAGGTGAGCTATAGCGACCAAAAGCGACTGTACCAACCGCCCCTTGCAGCAGACCAAGAGCGGCAACCGGCACCTGTGTAGAGGTAAACGTAGGAGCGGTACCGACTTGGCGACTAAGCATGATGCTGCTTATTGAGCTTAAGGGGAATATGGTACGCTCACCACCGCTACCAATAAGGAAGTTTGCTGCTGCTGGAGTACTCTTCTTGATCTGATCACGGATCTTTTCAAGTAGAGCTGTGGCGCTTTGAGTAGTGAAGACACTGATTGCTACCACATTTCGTGATGATAAGCCAGAAGCCTTTAGCGCGCGGCGTAGATCTTTGCGGTATTGCTTAAGGTCCTTATCTTTGATCTTCTTAGATTTGAGAAAGCGGCGAAAGTCACCGGTCTCGACCGGATCGCCGGTAGCATCACGTACACTGTTGGTTACTATCAAGCCGTAGGTAGTGTGCTGATCAAGAAACTCGTTGGACTCAACATGTAGTGTGTTAGTAGCTTGGTCCCAAACAATCTGGTTGATACCAATAATCTTGCCAGCACCACTAGATGGGTTATCAGCATCTCCTAGACTGATAAGAAAAATATTTGCGCTGGTGACAGTTGAGAGGTCGATAGCGCCATTGAATGGAACACTCAAACGTGGCTGAAGATTAAATCCATCCAATGTGTTAATGACATCTATATCGGCACAATCTGACGGTCGCGCAGTACAGTCAGGCTTGGGCAGATTTACTCTTAGCTGTGTAATGTGTGTCTGATCTGAAACAGTAAACCGATTGCTGGGAAAAGGACCTGTCAAAGGGCTTGACAGATCAAAGAGTACCTTGACGCCAGCAGCTAGCGCAAGCGATGGCCAAAGGAAGGCAATGGCTAGCGCTAGGAAACAAGATCGGCGGAGATATAGACTCATAATAAGTCTCCTTTGACTGTTGTATTTCTACTAAAAGTTACTTGGTTAAGGCAAAAAGTGTAAAAGCCAAACTAGGAAAACCTGGGTTTTTAACAAATAAAACTAAACTTTTAACTGCCCCTATACAGCTAAAAGTAATTGAATCGAGATGACCCTCTATGAGATCTATTGATCTGAATACCTGGAATGTTAGAATTGCGCTGCAGCCATATGTTATATAAAGGTAGCAGCTTGCAAGAGAAGTTTAGCAGTTTGCTAGAAATTGTGACAGTTCAGCTCGCCGCCTAAAGGTATTTAGAAATTTCACGCCAGATAGACTACTAGTTTATTGAAAATGTGTAGCAGAAGAATTATCTGGATTGTAACCAGTTCAACACATCATCAGAAAGTTTCTCAGCAATGGCAGCGATCGTCAGGGATGGATTAACGCCAATAGCACCAGGCATGATCGAGCCATCAATTACGAAAATACCAGGATAGTTAAAGACCATTCCTCTTGTATCAACAACACCTTCATTTATATTTGTCGCCATACGGCAACCGCCTAATGGATGTACAGTAATCAGACGCCGGTTATCAGACCACTCTTTCTCATGAAGCATTTCTCCACCACCGGCTTTAACAATCGCTTCACTAGCGCTACGAATCGCTTGCATCAGATCATAGGTGCGCTCACCTGCTACCAACGACTTTGTCCACTCAACTTTGGCATTACCTGTGGAATCTATTGTTACACGACCATCTGGACTATCAATACCCATAGCACCAAGACCAACAACATTTTTGGCATAATGGTTACGAAGTAGTGATTTGACCTGCGGTCCCCAATAGCGTCCATCGCCACCTTCACGTCGTAAAGGAAACTTTGCCAAGCCCACTGGAGCAGTCCCAACATCCTCAATAATAAATCGCTTAGATTTCCACCAATGGTAGGTGACTAATGTCATTATATGCCCTTGATAGATCTCTGCTTTGAAGTCTTCGGGAAGATTAGGATAGAGGGCAGCAAAAGCAGCATCACCATTGCCAGATAGCTGCATACCTACTCTATTTGATAGATTCGGCAACATATCGTACATATCACGTGAACGTAACAACAGTTCTGGTGAATTGACTGCGCCTGCGGCAGTAATCACGGCTTTTGCATCATCATATTTCCAACTGCCTGTACGATAGTCATACCAATGCACACGATAACCACCTGCGATCGGCTCGATCGCCCAAGCAACCGCATCTGTTCTTACATTAAACCGGCCAGAGTCTTCAGCTTGTGCTAGATAGTTGAGCATAAGACTCTGACGTGCATTGAATATACAGCCAAAAGTACAGAACCCACATCCATTGCAGGGCTCAATGGCACGACCAAATTTGTTCATGATAGGTGGTAAGCCACGATCAGAATCTTTGGCAATACGATAATTGCCTAACCGCGCTGGCTCACAAGTAATACCAAGTCTAGCCATACTATCTGCAATTACCGCAGCGCGCTTGGGAATATCATCCCAAGTCTGTTCAAAAGTTAATAATGTGCGTTCGACCTTAAGATAGTAGGGATCAAGTACGCTGCGATTAAAAGGTAGTTTTCCCCAACCTGTCTCAAGAAAAGTTTCTGATGGCGCACGCAGATGTATCTGCGAATAGATCAATGAACCACCACCATAGCCGCGTCCTACTGTGACAGCAAAATTATCGCCCAGATAGTCCTCTGACAAGCCCCCGCTACGCTCTTTGGTTTGCGGTGACTTAAAAGAGATATATTTTAGATCGGTCGATTGCCGTAACACATATTGTGGATTATCCCATTTATCCTTATCAGCAGCTTTGGGAAAACCATTACTATCGACTAGATTAGTTATTGAAGCACCTAGGTGTAGATTCTCAGTTGGATCATTAGGCTTAGGACGACGCCAGCGATGCCCTTTTTCTAGTGTCAATACTGTCTTGCCATTGGTTGTTAATTTTGCTGCTGTAACAGCACCACCAAAACCTGATCCAACTACTATTGCATCATACATACAATCTCTGCTTTCCTTTCTCTATACTAAACTGATCGCTAGTATGGTTAAGGTAGATTGCCATCGCTGGTCATACGCGCCGGCCTTTGCCAACGCGCGGCGGGATGTTTAGCACTCTCATAATAGCCACCATTGGGCCCAGGCCAACCCAGCGCTTGTACTGCAGTAGCATTTTCAAATGCCCCTAGCGCCGCCCCTAATGCAAGCGTAGCAGCACCTTGAAAACCACTACCGACAAAGATTAAGTCTGTCAAACGATCAATTGCTTTTAGCTGATCAGCAAGACTGGCCTTGTAAAAATAGGTTGCATCAAACGAGATACGTACAGCCCAGTCAAGTGCAGCAGCAATGAGATTGGAGTTTGTTCCAGCAATGCCGTAATAGGGATCGTAAAAGACATCTAACACACAGGCTGAATATGCACCAGCACTACGGTCGCCCCCACTCTTGAGAGGATAGCCGTCACCACTAAAAAGCTGTTTGCCATCATCACCAGGATATATAGCATTTAGATAATGCATAATCGTGCGGTGTTCCCAGCCATTGATGGAAGGCCAACCATCACCGTTAATCGGTGTCTTGTTGGCATCTACACTGCTAGGAAATCCCAATGTGATCGCCAATGTTGCGCTGCTTGTAGCCGCTATTGCTCCCTTAAGAAAATGTCTGCGTGATACTACAGATCTATCCTGCTCTCTCTGGCTTTGCATAAATCTTCCTTAATTCTCTGGCAAGATAATTTAACTTGCTCTATTAATGATGGTTATCCCTATCTAAGAGCATTCCTAGATACTTCTAAAATGTATAGCTAGTAATCATATTTTTAAAGATTATTGGTCTACTGGTATGACCATTAAGATTTTTAATAGTTTATGTTGGGCAAGCTATCAATGTCAAGTAGACAGATAGAAGTTCAATAAATATTTCTCGGAGTTGCCTGGAACGTTGGCTGGATGCTTGAGCGTTCAAGCATAATTGGGGCAAAATTGTTACTAAAGAACTAAGTATTATGATCGAAGTAGCAGAACTGGTTAAAGAGTATAAGGTATATGAGAAAGAGCCTGGTTTGATCGGCTCTTTAAAAAGTTTTATAAGGCGCAAGACTCGCATTGTAGAG
>JBFLVQ010000204.1:0-13557 GCA_040758525.1 Acidobacteriota bacterium | reverse complement strand
ATATACCTGTGGTTTTGCGCTTAAGTTAAGACTCATCTTAAATCTCCTCTCAATCGTTTTTACTTACTTCTGTTTTTATTAGTAGATGAGTTTTTTAGAAAACTTAATGCAACAAAACAGCATAAAGAGATGGGGCAATTATCAAAGCAATACTGTCAAGACGCTAGGGTGCTTCTGTTCGTCAATCTACCAGCCACTTTATCATTTTCGGATATGCCTTTATACCTATCTGGTTTGCCCTTTTCTCATCAGCCGTGAGCCCCAACCATTGCAGCATAGGTACTCCTAGATATCGCCCGCTGGTAAAATTCTCTATCAGTGATGCTGACCAACCTCTATAGCCTCCCGAATGAAATACAATCGCCGGGTCCAGGCCAAGATGAACCAATGCAGCATACGACCAGGCGATTGCCATCATCTCCTCTGCAGCTTTGTTACCAATATTAGCTTGTGCGCGCTTCCTCCTTTCCGCAGGAATAACTGCTAGATGGCCGGCCTCGTGGAGCAGGTCGCCTGGGTAGAGCAACTGAGCCTCATCAATGAGGATTACCCCGCTATCCACCATTATTCCAGGCAAGAAGGTCTGTTGATGTAACTTGGTCTTTGAGACCTCTAGGCCGATCTCAATAAGGAAGGCTATGATCTTTTCAGTATAATGTAGATTGTCTTTGTCCATTTCAAAATAACAGTGATCCTATCCAATCATTTACACAACAGTCGATCACCAGATGTATTCGATCTGTAGCCCCGCGGTTTTCCACCCTATGGGGTAGTGAAAAATCAAGATACCAACTTTCACCTTCTCTCATTATGATCTGCTCTCCTGCCAGATAAAAATCTACATCTGGGTTGGTTACTACTGGAATATGTACTCTTATCGACCCATCCTGATAGCCTAATCCATAGTCTACATGTTCACGGATGCTAGACTTTGGCCCCAGCCTTAACAGTCTAACTGCTTCCTTCTCACACTGGAACGTATTTATAACTTGTTGCATGTATCTACAGCGTGCAAGAAGAGAAGTATCAGAATAACAACGATTATCTGCATTAGGGTCTAGGTACAATTGTGGGACAAGTCCACCAACAGAACGCAGTGCAACACCACTCCAATCACCATGAAAATACTGATCGTTAAAATGGCGTGACCATTCGGTGGGAAGGATAGTTGCCAGATCGTTCTTAAGTTGATCTGAATCAAATGTAAAAGGTAGTTTAATGTAGTTCTGCATAACTTACATTGACACTTATCCAGCAATATCCATAACAATAGTAATCTGTTTATCTATACTCTTTTTACTTTTGGGGTCAATGCTTACTCTTAATAAGGTTATATCAAAGCCGGATCTTAAGAATTCGACTTGATATTTTCCTTTCGGTAAGTCTGTAAAACAGAATCTACCATCTTTTGTTGTCAAATAGGTTCGTACTCTTCTTTTTTCTCTCTGATAATCAGATCCACTAATTAGGCCACTATACTTTGATGCTTTATAAACTCTTATTTCAACCTCTGATATTGGCTCTTTACTTACTTCGGTTACATAACCACATATTCCTGTTAATAGCTCTTTTTCATCAATTTCGATTACCTCCATTTCATAACTATTAAATAAACCAACTTCTATGTTGCTACCCAATTGAACTATTAGAATTATTACAATTGACAATATCATTTGTTGATCAATGAACACATATTTTATCCATTTAATAGTTGTTTTGTTTCCAAACTTAATCATCAACCCATATTGCTAAACACTTTCTGTTTTGCCAGAACTTTTCTAATGTCATCTTGTCATTTCCAGTGACCTTTATATGTAATGGGCTTAGTCTAATACTTATTGTATGTGATGCTTGACCATTCCAAGATCCTATATCAACTCTTTCTGTGCCCTGTAATTTTAGGCCATTTCTCTTTAGATACTCCATGATCGCTGGGACTTGTAGATCAACTCCGGTAGTAGCTTCAGCATGAGGATTTCTTAATTCTTTAGCTAAGCTAATCAGTTCTGCTAGATCATTTGGATGATTACGAAAATGTTCTTCATAGCTCTTATAATAAATAGTTTCTAGCGCCTCCTCTTGTAAAATAAAATTTCCATCTATTATATACCCTATTGCCCAAGCTCCTTCACCATACTTTTTATCCCATTCTCTTTGACGCGCGGTTCGCTCTTTGATTCCACCAGCTCTGCCAAGTCTTCTTTCTATAATTTTCCAAGACATATGTATCTTCCAGAAGATTGTTTTATTATTAGTGTAGAATACACACTTAAATTTGTTTAGTTGATTATTAAAGAAGTTTCAGCGAGAATAGACTAACTTTTAGTCTGTGTGCATCGAAAGCAACGATGCCCGATTTCACCACACAACTTTTGTATCATATTGCATTACGACTCGTAGCTCTCGCGACAAACCATGACTTTCTTCTAACTCTATCCGCTCCATTAGCCCTCTAGTTAGTTCTTCTATTTCAAGAATACGAAATCCCAACTTTTGGTAGAATGGAGCATTCCACGGTATCTCCCGAAATGTTGTTAATGTTATTGCCGCTATACCTTTAATTCTTGCCCACTCACATACGGTCTTTACTAGTTTTGTACCGATTCCCCTTTGACCATGCTGTGGATTTACGTCGAGTTCTTCCAGATGCGCCATATCATCAATCATTTCGACAAGAGCAAATCCTACCGGGGATGCGCCATACAACGTCGCAACCCAAAGCCGATTATCTCTCTGCGCTTCATAGAAGTCCTCAAGCGGAGTTAAATATAGAGGTAAAGCAGCCGTTGCCTCGTACTGAAGAAAGAGATCACAAGCAGCCTGCTCAATAGCAGGCAACAAGGGAACTTCATCATAGGTAGCAAAACGAATCTCGTACATTATTTTATCACTCACACAAGCTACCGAACCACAAAGCTGATGCGGCTGGCAAACTGCCCTGACAATCGAGTCAATTTCAACTTGATGTTAGGCAGGCAATCTGCGATTAACCGTCCTCAGGAACTATGCACAACCTCATAGCGCAGCCGAACCACACCATCGGGATACTTCCTGGATGAGCGCAAACTAAGCGGTACATCTCTATGGCGCGGCGCCACCAGTGGAATACCCTCGCCGATGAAGACTGGAATCACATGTATGTCGAACTCATCGATCTCGCCAGCATCTAGGAAAGAGGCGATCAACCCTGCGCCACCCATCATCCAGATATGTTTTCCCTTCGTTGCCCGTAAACGCTGTGCAAACGCCTTGACGGGCTCTGATACGAATTCTGTGCCTGGCAATACCGATTTGTGGGGCTTGCGCGAGAATATGTAGTTGGCAAGCTTAGTGTCGAACAATCCGTCTTTCTTACCCCTCTTCTTGTAATAGTTGAGAAGCCAGTCATAAGTTTTGCGTCCCCACAGAATCGTGTCAATTGTTGGGTAGAATGCTCGCATACCATAATCGACTGTGTCAGGCCGGCGATTAAGCCATTCGACATCGCCGTCGGGCCTGGCAATGTAGCCATCGGCACTCGTTGCGATATAGACAATTATCTTTCGTTTTGCTCTCATGATGCATCTCCAACTCGATGGCAATCTTACTCGCTGCAGTTTGAATAAGCTGGATAACTTTAATTTAGCCTTGCTAAGCCCGATAATATTTTACTCACATTAGTATAGATAAACCATTTAACATGCCATAAAAGATCTAGAAAACACCTCTTTTATTACTGGTATCAAGAGCGCTTTTTCCGCCAGACTTTGATCGACCAACCGGATCCTTGTGCAGGGATGTCGGCCAACAAAATATAGTTTTTTGCAGTAAGACTATTGATTGCTGCAATCACTTCACGCTGGCCACTGGGTTTGCCAGCCCGAAATGCCTTCTCGTTGAATTCTAGATTGAACTCATCTAGCTCTGCGTTAACAATCACTGCAGGAGGAGCGGCTAATAGTGTATGGGCGTCGTTTACTGCGACCTCATCTGGGGTTACATCAAACCAGTGTAGATAAGCGAAGGTGGGAGGTCGGCGTGCCGAAAGAGTATAGAAGATCGGCATATGAGGGAAGATAAATACTGTATCTTGAGGTGAAGAGTTAGTGCGTATTAGATCGGTGACTCGTTGCACAAAACCGATTGTCGAGGGGGATAGATTGAAACCTTCTAGTTCTGGTAGTAGTGGCAAACTGGTTGCCTCTGAGATTGGTGGCTCGATCCAACCACTCCAACCAAAAGGAAAAGCTAATTTGAACCAACTTGCCATAACTACCAGCACAAAACAGGCAGCAACGGCTATATATCTAGCCCAGGTTGCCATCAATGTCCCAGCTAGACGTGTGAGGATAAAAGCGAGCATTAGCGCCAATCCAGGCATCACCATAGGTTCAAAAGCTGGCCAGGAGAGACCTAGCATATAGGCAATAGTAAAAGAGATTCCACTTAACAGCCATAATTGCCCAGTATTGCCAGTCAAACGGTTACGCCACCATTCAATAGAATAATAGAGGGTGAGAATAGTGCTGCCTAGCAGGCAAATGTAGATTGCTGCTTCCTGAGGAAATCTTAATCCTGTTCCAGAAGCAAATGCCAAGCCGCTGCTGAGAGTAATCATACCAACGATCGAGATTGTAATAGCAAGGCGAATACTACTGATCGGCGTAGTTTGAGGCAGACGCGACACTAACCAACAGATAAACAGACAGACCACCGCAACAAAAGCAGGTCGGCTAACAATTTCCATTGTGATCGATAAAATTATCGGGCGCACCAGCACATCTAATAATGGTCCTTTACTGCTTGGCCCTTTGATAAAGACCTGTTGTAGAAAAGGGGTAAGTGCGCCATTGCGTAAGAGCCAGCTAAACACCAAGCTAATTGGAACAGCCCATCCTGCCAGATAGATCAAAATCGATTTTATGGTTGCTAGTAGACCTACTCTACGATAGCCGTATAGCCCCACAATCGCGGGTATGATAAGAGTTATTCCAATACCGGTAGTCTGTTTGGTAAGAACGCATAGTGCTGCCGCTATGCCGGCACAAAACAGTGATAGGAGTGCTCTACGGTCTGTCTTTTCCAGAATATTACGAGTTAAGTAACCGGCTATTACGGCCCAGAAGACAGAATCTTGGTGGTAGTAAGATACTGGATCAGCAATATCACCAGAGAAGATCACAATGGCAGGAAATATTGCTACTAGTACATATTTTATCGGAAAGAGGCGAATCAACCAGAAGTAAGTAATTAAAAACAGTATCAACCTTTCTAATATGCCTATGAAATGAGGTACAACCATTTTGTTGCCAAAGAGCGCGATAATGCCTGCTGTCTTCAGCATATGTAAAGGAGGCGCGAAGAGATAGAAATCTCGATAAGGCATCTTGCCATTGAGAAACTGCTGCGCATAAAAGAAGAACCAGCCCTCTAGCGTGATGCCAAGATAACGATTCCACCATAAAAGCATATAGGTCAGGGAAAAGATCATTACTGCCACTGCGCCGACCCACTGCTCACCACGTTCACTTGTCGGCTTCGCTTCCTCCATAGTATTATGCCCCTCCCTTTTCTCTGATAAAAAGCTTGTGTTTTGGTAGAGAGATCTTGCTATTTCTATACGGCTTAGGCGGCCAAGCCATTATAGAACAAAGTCAGTTGTGCAACAATAAACCAGGATCTTGCGCTAGCTGTGGTTGCGTAGGTACGTGAAGAACCTATAATAGGAGTCATGAGCGAGTTAAGAAAACGTAATCTGCCTGTAATAGATCAGACGGCTGGTGGTTTTACCAGTCGTAGTGCACCAATTGGTCCCAAGCCGCCTTGGCTAAAGATACGTATCAATGCCGGCACAGATTTTCAGGCTGTGCGCAATATGGTTGAAGATCTTAGCCTACATACTGTCTGTCAAGAGGCACACTGTCCAAATATCTTTGAGTGTTTTAGCCATCGCACAGCAACTTTTATGATTATGGGTGACATCTGTACACGCCATTGTGGTTTCTGTGCTGTTGGCAAAGGTGCGCCACGCCCACTTGATCCTGAAGAGCCACGTCATGTTGGCGAAGCTGTACACAAGCTAGGCTTACGGCATGCTGTGATCACTTCAGTAAATCGTGATGAATTGCCAGATGGAGGCGCCCACCATTTTGTCGCCACGATAGATTGGGTACGCCGATTAAATCTGGAATGTAAGATCGAAGTACTAATCCCGGACTTCTGTGGTAACTGGGATGCGCTTAATGCTGTGCTAACTGCACGCCCAGATGTGCTTAACCATAATACCGAGACCGTGCCGCGCCTCTATAAACGTGTTCGCCCTGACGCTAGTTATGGTCAATCTATGGAATTATTGCAACGTGCGGCGGGCTATCGTTCCCAGAGCTATCCCCTCCTCACTAAATCAGGAATTATGTGTGGTCTAGGTGAGAGTGTTGAAGAGTTGCTCTCAGCCATGCGTGATCTACGCGCGGCCGACTGCGATATCCTTACGCTTGGTCAGTATCTACGCCCTAGTATGTATCACCTACCTGTCGAACGTTATTATGCCCCAGCAGAGTTTGACGAGTTGAAGCAAGCAGGGCTGGCAATGGGCTTCCGCTATGTTGAGGCGGGGCCACTAGTGCGTAGCTCCTACCACGCCCATCAACATCAGCCAGGCGCTTGACATTACTCCTAGTTGCACATTGATTGCCGGGTTCGTAGGCGCGAGCCCATCTATCAGTCTTGCTACTGTGGTCTTGACGCCGTGAAAATATGCGTGTTATCTTCAACACCCAATTTTGCTTGATTGAAAGAAGAGTGTAATGCGAAGGGATATTGAAGACTGGATTGCCCTCACCCTAGTGCCTGGCATAGGCCCGCGTACTGTGCGCACCCTGCTTGAGCACTATGGTACACCTACAGCCGTCTTCCCAGCCCATCGCACCGAGTTGGAGTCGATAGGGCTTAAGCGTGAAGCAGTTGAATCGCTACAAACAGGCGAGATACGCCGTGAAGCTGCTATACAATTGCAACGACTTGCAGCATTAGGCGCACGCGCAATTGCCCTGCCAGATGCAGAGTACCCCAAACTCCTTAAGGAGATCCATGATCCACCTGCGGTTCTCTATACACTCGGCGAATGTTACCAAGCCTGTCTCGCGCCTGCCATTGCCGTGGTTGGTTCAAGGCGTTGTTCAACCTATGGCCGCAATGCGGTTAATATGATAGTGAGTGAACTAGCCGCACATGGTATTACGATCATTTCCGGATTAGCAAGGGGTATTGATACTGCTGCACACCAGGCCGCGCTAGCCGCTCAGGGTCGCACTGTGGCAGTGTTAGGGAGTGGGCTTGATAAGATCTATCCACAAGAGAATGGTGCTCTTGCTGAAGAGATCTGTCGTACTGGTGTGATGCTTAGTGAACTACCGCTGGGCACACCACCTTTACCACAGCACTTTCCCTTCCGTAATAGAATCATCTCAGGTCTCTGTTTAGGAGTATTGGTAGTAGAGGCTGCCGAACGATCAGGATCATTAATTACTGCGCGACTTGCTATGGAACAGAATCGTGAGGTCTTTGCTGTACCGGGTAATATCAGTTCAGCAAATTCATTTGGACCAAACTATCTGATTAAGGATGGCGCTAAACTTGTACAGAATTGGCGTGATGTGGTAGAGGAATTACCTCATGAGGTACGTGCTCAGGTGCTTGGTGAGTCGATTTCTCAAGAATCACCAGGTCAAGGGGAGTTGTTTCTACTTTCTGAAATCGAAGAGAAGATCTACGATCTTCTTGATGTTGACGAGCCATGTCATGTAGATGAGCTGGCTGGTCGTAGTGGGCTTGGCCCACCACAGCTCTTGGGTGCATTGCTGGCGCTCGAGGTTAAGGATAAGATAAGGCAATTGCCAGGTAAGAATTTTGTCAAGAAGAGCTGAGACGTTATCTACGTACTCAGCAATTTAAGTAGGGTTTATGTCAAAGTCATTGGTGGTAGTAGAGTCGCCTTCGAAGGCGAAAACGATTAACAAGTATTTGGGCAAAGATTTTGTTGTGATGGCCTCGATCGGTCATATCAAAGATCTGCCAGAGAAGGGTCTAGGCGTCGATATCAAAAAGAATTTTGCCCCAACCTACCAGATTATTCCGGATGCGCGTAAGAAGAACAATCGTAAGATCCTTGCAGGTCTTAAAGCCGCTGCTCAAGAAGCAACTGCAATCTACTTAGCGGCTGACCCTGATCGTGAAGGCGAGGCGATCTGTCAACATCTTAAGGAAGAGCTGGCTGGTCGCGGTAACAACAAGCCGGTCTACCGTGTCCTCTTTAATGAGATTACCAAAGATGCGATCACGCGGGCCTTTCATCAACCTGGTCAGATCGATACCAATAAAGTTGATGCACAGCAGGCGCGTCGTGTGTTGGATCGTCTAGTTGGTTATCAAGTAAGCCCATTACTCTGTCGTAAGGTAGGTGGCAAGCTCTCGGCTGGCCGTGTACAATCGGTCGCATTACGACTAGTGGTTGAACGTGAACGTGAGATCTTAAGTTTTCAATCTACTGAATACTGGACTATAGCTGCTAATCTGTCGGCTAAGCGTGCTCCTGCCTTTGATGCCAAACTTTACAAGGTAGAGGATAAGACTGTAAAGACTAGTGACTTCGAAACAGTACGTAAGACCGAGATTCATATTAATGATGCTGAGCAGGCTGAGAAGATTGTTGCTGAAGCACAGGCTGAGCCATTTGTCATTACCTCGATCTCAACCAAAGAGAAGAAACGTTACCCAGTGCCACCTTTTATTACTAGCAAACTGCAACAGGAAGCCGCACGTAAGTTGCGTTTCCCCGTGCGTAAGACGATGCAGGTTGCGCAGAAACTCTATGAAGGGGTGGAATTGGAAGGAGGCGAGGTAGTTGGTCTGATCACTTATATGCGTACTGACTCTACACGTATCTCGGAGAGCGCTTTAGATGAGGCACGCACTTTTATCGATCATCAGTATGGAAAAAACTACCTACCAGACAAAGCGATTCTCTATCAGAATAAAAAAGGCGCACAAGATGCGCACGAAGCAATAAGACCTACCTCTTGCCAGCGTACTCCCGATTCTATTGTACGTTTCCTAAGCAAAGATGAGCAGGCGCTATATAAATTAATCTGGCAACGTTTTATTGCTTCACAGATGAAACCGGCTCTCTTTGATGAGACGATCATAGACATTAGCGCTGGCGCCAAGTATCTCTTCCGTGCTAAGGGTATGACACTCAAGTTCGATGGTTTTCTAGCTGTCTATGTAGAAGGTAAGGATGAGAAGGATGATGAGGATGAAGAGCTTGCCTTACGCTTACCACCTATGCAAGAGGGTGACCGGCTTAAGCTCAACCGTCTCTTACCAGAGCAGAATTTTACTAAGCCAGCGACTCGTTATAATGAAGCCACACTGGTCAAGGCGCTAGAAGAGAAAGGGATTGGCCGACCCTCTACCTATGCGCAGATTATCACCATTATTCAGAATCGCGCCTATGTTGAGAAGGTGGATGGACGTTTCAAACCTACTGAACTGGGTATTGTCGTCAATGATGTGCTAGTGCAGAGTTTTGATGATATCTTCAATGTTAGTTATACCGCAGAAATGGAAGGTCGCCTGGATAAGATCGAAGAAGGTGGCTTGAAATGGCAGGCCGCGCTAGATGAGTTCTATAGTAAATTCACTAAAGATCTCAAGGCTGCAGAAGAGAATATCACAAAGGCACGCGAAGGGGTGATGACGGAAGAGATCTGCCACAAGTGTGGTGGTCAGATGATGCTTAAGCTAGGTCGCTTTGGACGCTTCCTGGCTTGTCCTAATGAAGAGTGCAAAGCCACTCGTGATGCTGGTGGGAGTGGTTTGATTGATGCTGAGGGTGAGAACCCTTATGCTGATGAAGTATGTGATAAGTGTGGACGTGCTATGGCACTCAAGCGTGGCCGTTGGGGGCAGTTCCTGGCTTGCAGTGGTTATCCCGAATGTAAGACTACTCGCAAGATTGCTCCCGTCGCCAGTGGAGTAAAATCCGATGTATTGCTATCAGATCTATGCCCACAGTGTGGCAAGAATCTGATTATCAAACATGGTCGCTATGGCCAATTTACTGCTTGTTCAAACTATCCTGAGTGCAAATATGTACGTCAAGAGACGACTGGTGTCGCCTGCCCACGTGAGGGTTGTACAGGTGAAATTGTCGTAAAGAAGTCAAAGCGTGGACGCGTCTTCTATGGTTGCAAGCAGTATCCAGAATGTGACATTGTCTATTGGGAGAAGCCGATTGCACAGGCTTGTCCACAATGCGGAACACAACTACTGTTTGAAAAAATAACTAAGCGGGATGGTACGGTAATCTTTTGCCGCGCTGACCAGTGCGGTTATCGTAATACCATAGTACCACCGGAAAAGGCAGAATCGCCCAAAGGTTCACGGGTTGGGCGTGGTGCAGTGCAAGCTGGCACAGATGAGAATCTACGTGCTCAGAAAGCGAGTTAAAAGAATTGATCTGAGGTGAGAAGCATATAGAGGATGTTCAAATACCGATCGCTCTGCCAAGACGAGATGCTTTTCTTGACACCCATTATTGCTTGTGTTAGCTTCCTACCTTTTATGACGCCAGGTTGCCGAAAGCCATTTTATATAAGGAGAGGACGTCTTGAGCAAAGGTAATTTTCTCTTCACATCCGAATCAGTTACCGAAGGACACCCAGACAAGATTGCTGATCAAATATCTGATGCAGTGCTTGATGAGGTGTTGCGCCATGATCCAAGAGGCCGTGTAGCTTGCGAAACGCTACTGGCTACTGGACTGGTGTTAATCGCGGGCGAGATCACCACCGATGCACAGATCGATTATGTCAAAATCGCACGTGATACCATTGCCGAGGTTGGCTACACACGCGCTAAATATGGTTTTGATGCCCATACTTGTGCGGTTATCACAGCAGTTAATCGCCAATCACCGGACATTGCTCAGGGTGTAGACACTGGTGGCGCAGGTGATCAGGGTCTGATGTTTGGCTTCGCTTGTAATGAGACGCCAGAATTAATGCCACTACCAATTATGCTCGCCCATAAGCTTACACATAGGCTTGCCTGTGTGCGCAAGGAAGGGTTACTGGAATATCTGCGACCGGATGGCAAATCACAGGTCTCTGTACAATATCGCAATGGTAAGCCTGAGCGTGTTGATACTGTGGTTGTATCTACACAACATAGCGAGAAGGTAAAGAATGAAGATCTGCAACGAGATGTTATCGAGCAGGTGATTAAGCCTGTAATCACCGAAGTTTCTCCAGAAATGTTGGATAAATCGACACGTGTCTATATCAATCCAACCGGGCGCTTTGTTATCGGCGGTCCACAAGGTGATACTGGTCTTACTGGGCGCAAGATCATAGTTGACTCTTATGGTGGCTATGCGCCGCATGGCGGTGGTGCTTTCTCAGGTAAGGATCCTACCAAGGTAGACCGTTCTGCTACCTATATGGCACGTTACATTGCTAAGAATGTAGTAGCGGCAGGCTTGGCTGAGAAGTGCCAGGTTCAGCTTGCTTATGCCATAGGTGTGGCTGAGCCGGTCTCCGTCTATTTAGAGACTTTTGGCACTGCTAAAATCAATGAAGATCTACTACCGGATCTGATCCGGTCGCACTTCCAGCTTACACCACGTGGCATCATCGAATCGCTCAACCTGCAGCGACCCATTTATCGCAAGACGGCAACCTATGGCCATTTTGGTCGCTCTGAGCCAGAGTTTAGTTGGGAGCGTACCGACAAGATCAAAGCGTTGCGTGGGGACGCCAAGCTGTAACTGTTATTCTAAGGAGCACAATATTAGATGAGTACAAAACAGATTTCCAATTACGATGTTGCGAACTTGGATTTAGCTGCGCAAGGCAAGGCGCGTATTGATTGGGCAGCGCGAGAGATGCCAGTGCTGCGTCTGATTATGAGCCGTTTTGCTCAAGAGCGACCACTGGCCGGTTTGCGGTTGGTGGCTTGTTGTCATGTCACTACAGAGACGGCCAATTTGGCACGTGCACTTAAGGCAGGAGGAGCAGATGCGGTTCTGATTGCTTCTAATCCCCTCTCGACACAGGATGATGTTGCTGCTGCGCTGGTTGTTGAGTATGGTATCCCTGTTTATGCACGTAAGGGTGAAGATACTGCGACCTACAATCAACATGTACGTATTGCCCTTGATCACAAGCCACAACTAATTATTGATGATGGTTGTGATGTGGTTGCTACGCTAATTAAAGAACGCAAAGAGCAGCTTGCCGATATCGTGGGCACAACTGAGGAGACCACTACAGGTTTACAACGATTACGCTCAATGGAGAAGAGTGGGGTACTAAGCTTCCCGGTTATCGCTGTTAATGATGCACAGACCAAACACTTCTTTGACAACCGTTATGGTACAGGGCAATCGACTCTTGATGGTGTGATTCGCGCTACCAACATTCTACTAGCCGGCAAAAATCTTGTTGTCGCTGGCTATGGCTGGTGCGGCAAAGGTGTGGCAATGCGTGCTCGTGGTATGGGCGCCAATGTGATTGTCACAGAGATCAATCCAATTCGTGCCATTGAAGCAGTAATGGATGGCTTCCGGGTTATGCCAATTGCTGAAGCCGCATCAATAGGCGATATCTTTATCACTGTAACAGGCAATCGGCATGTCGTTGATACCCCACACTTCGAGAAGATGAAAGATGGCGCAATAGTTTGCAATTCTGGCCACTTTGATCTGGAGCTAAATTTAGTAGGACTAGCTGAGATCGCTAAAGAGCGACGTCCATTACGCCCATTTGTAGAAGAGTATGAACTAAAATCGAATGGCCATCGTGTTATCGTATTAGGTGAAGGCCGCTTGGTAAACTTGGCTGCGGCTGAAGGCCATCCTGCATCAGTGATGGATATGAGCTTTGCTAATCAGGCGCTCTCTGTTGAATATCTGCTTAAGAACAAGGGCAAGCTCGCGCCTGGGTTACATAATCTACCTGAGGCTGTTGATGAAGAGATTGCACGCTTGAAACTGGAAGCGATGGGCGTGAAGATCGATGCACTTACGCCAGAGATGATCGAATATATTAACAGTTGGGAGCACGGCACCTAAGCTTTCATAAGATAGTTTTAGATCTTCTCAAGATCATATCAGGGCCATAGGAAAGATTTTTTCCTGTGGCCTTTTCACTTTGTGATAATCTTTTCTGTTAATAACTGTTTGGGTAATAAAGGAAATGGCTATCACAGATCGGTTCTCTATAATTGCAAAAAACGAAGCTATTTTTGCTGCTGCGGTGACAATTACTTTTCTGCTACTAGGCCTGATTGGCTTAAATCATCATGAGATGTGGGGTGATGAGTTACAGGCTTGGCTGATCGCACGAGATAGCCAGTCGATCCCCGACCTGTTTCACAATCTACGCTATGAAGGTCATCCTGCTTTATGGCATATAGGGCTATACTTGCTTAGTCGCTTTACACACGATCCAATTGCTATGCAAGTATTCCATCTACTCTTAGCAACTACGGCAATCTATATCTTCACCCGTTTCTCAC
>JBFLVQ010000203.1:0-13561 GCA_040758525.1 Acidobacteriota bacterium | reverse complement strand
TCTCAGTCAAAGCGATCGTATTGTCGTCAGTAATTTCCCCGCACAGCATAATTAAATAAGCAGAGTTGAATTTTATGATCAGTACTTCACATCTTTGCAAAACACACTGTCGCGATAATGGTACACCGGTCACTGCCTTGAAAGATATCTCGCTCGATATCAATGCTGGTGAGTTTGTTACCATTCGTGGATCATCGGGTTGTGGCAAATCATCGCTACTCAATATCCTAGGATGTCTAGACAAACCCACCGGAGGAACATATCTGCTTAGCGGTGAGAATGTCTCAAGTTATTCAGATAAACAGCTTTCTCGTATACGCTGTCGTAATGTTGGTTTTATCTTTCAATCATTCAATCTGCTACCGCGTACAACAGCACTAGAGAATGTTGAGATTCCTATGGTCTATAGTGCTGGACAGCTTAATCGTAAGAAAGCGATGGCGGTATTGGAACGTGTAGGGTTAGCTGATCGTGCACATCATTATGGTACAGAGCTATCCGGTGGTGAGCAGCAGCGTGTCGCTATCGCTAGGGCATTGATCAATGATCCAGCGCTGATCCTCGCCGATGAGCCAACCGGCAATCTAGACTCTCTCGCAGGAGCGGAAGTAATTCGTATACTTCAAGAGTTGAATAGGGAAGGGCGCACGATTGTGTTAGTAACACATGATGACACGATTGCTGCCTATGCTAAACGAGAGGTGACATTGCGCGATGGCATTATCTTCTCTGATCGCTTACAAGAGCAACGTACAATGGCTAATAGATAAAGCCGACGAGGAGGAGAGTTATGGGATTGCGTAAAGCTATAAGACTAGCATCGCGCAGTTTGCGGCGTTATTGGCTGCGCACGTTTTTTATGATGTTTGGTATGATTGTTGGTATCTCGTCGCTAACTATTCTGACTTCTGTAGGCGAAAGTACCACACAAGAAACAATGAAACGTTTCAAACGAATGGTAGGTACCTTCGATACATTAAATGTGCGTCCTGGTGGTGGGCGCAGGCGCGGTATGGCCTCGCTTGCAGATGTTGAGCCAACCCTTAAATTTGAGGATGCCGACGCGATTGTAGCAGAGGTGGCGGAGATCAACCAAGTTACCAAGATGCAGATTGTCTTTGATCTTGATGTAAAGTATCGTGATCGTCAGACCAGCCCTGCCATCTTTGGAGTTTCCGCTAATTGGCCAGAAGTACGCAACGATAATATCGCGGAAGGTAGTTTCTTCTCAGAGCAAGAGGATCAATCGTTAGCACGTGTGGCTATAATTGGCACAGATATAAAAGCAGTCTTGTTTCCTGATGAGGACGCATTGGGCAAGACCATACGTATTGGTGAAGTACCTTTTCAGATCAAAGGTGTGATGGCTTCAATTGGTGCTGCGCCAGGTGGTGGTAGCCTTGACAATGTTCTCTATATTCCAGTCTCGACAGCATCAAAGCGCCTCTTCAATCGCGATTTTCTTACTATGGTTATTGCTCAACTGAAAGATCCAGAACAGAGTGAAGTAGCAATGGGGAAGATCAAAACACTTATGCGTGAGCGTCATCATATTGTGCCACCTGCGCTTGATGATTTCACTATCACCAGTCCACGTGCCTCAATGGAACAGATTAGTCAGATGGGAACAACCTTGTCAAAGATCCTATTAGGTGTAGCGATCATAGGTATGCTAATCAGCGGTGTAGTGATTATGGGTCTGATGTTGATTTCGGTCTCTGAGCGACGTAAAGAGATAGGAGTACGTCGGTCGGTGGGCGCCAGTCGTCAGGATATCTTGCTACAATTTGTGCTAGAAGCATTGGCGGTTTCAACCCTGGGAGGGCTGCTTGGCATCAGTATTGGACTGGGTGGAGCAAACATTGTCACTAGTATGCAGCAACTGCCTCCAATCTTTGCCTGGGATGCACTCTTGCTGGCGGTGAGTTTATCAATTGGGGTTGGAATGGTGTTTGGATTATATCCAGCCTGGAAAGCGGCCAATGTGGATCCCATTGCTGCACTACGCCCCTAATCTATATTTAACGCCAGTTGTAGATCAGAATTAAAAGCCCGAAGGGCGAAAGATCTTTAGCTTGGCAAGTAATTGCCAAGAACTGTTAGCAGTAGCGGATAGAGCCCGGAACGGGCGGCATAATTATAATCATGGTTTATCAAAATATATTCTTTTATTATGTCATCGTTTCACGACTCTTCTTTTATCTCATTCTATTCTTGGACTGACGTGCCAAGCTAAAGATCTTTCGCCCTTCGGGCTTTTAATTCTGATCTACAACTGGCGTTAAATATTATCTCGAATTGACATTATATTTACCAGTTCAAAGGCATGATGAAGTTTCTTCATATTATGTATGGCTCGCTACGCTTACTATGGCGGTTTCGTTTTCGTTCAGCATTGACATTATTTAGTGCCATGCTTGGTGTAACAGGAGTGATCTCTGCTGTCAACTATGCTTCTGGTGGACGAGAGCAGGTACTTAATCAAATCCAACGTCTTGGTACAAATATCATTATTGTTACACCACAGCAAAGCCGTAGTGTTGGTGGACGAGCACGCACTGGCGAGATCGTAACTACGCTGATCGAGGAAGATTATACTGCTATTCGCCGTGAAGTCTCCTCCATTTCTCGTTTCTCGGCAATTGTGAGCCTAGGAGTTCTTCTCAAAGTAGGTGAATTCTCGAAAAACTCTCGAGTTATTGGTTGTCAGCCAGATTACCCTAAGATCAGGAATTGGCAGATTGTAGAGGGTGAGTTTTTTGGTATTGCAGAAGAACGCCGGTCAGGGCGTGTCGCCGTGCTTGGTCATACAGTAGCGCGTGATCTATTTAGTGAAGGATCGCCTATTGGCCAGCGCCTGTTTATTAATCGTGTACCATTTGAAGTGATCGGTGTATTAGCTGAATATGGTCAGGGAATAGATAATGCTGATGAAGATAATCAGGTCTATGTGCCGCTACCTACGGCAATGCATCGTTTAATGAATATTGACTACTATAGCGCATTGATCTTTGCCGTATCACACTGGCAGCAAATGGATGAAACAGCCAAACAGATTACTGCCATTCTGCGACAACGGCATCATACCTTAGCCAAACAGCCAGAAGATTTCCAGGTACAGAATCAGAAGCAATTAATTGATATACAGATTGCTGCATCGGAACGACTAAATTTCTTTGTCTACTTGATTGGGCTATGCGGGCTATTTGTCGCTGGCTTAGGTATTTTGGCAATCTCATGGATTGGGGTAAAAGCACGTACGGTAGAGATAGGCACACGACGGGCGCTAGGAGCAACAAGCTTTGATATCTTTTTTCAGATCTTCTTTGAAGCTATTGTTGTTGCAGTGTTAGGCAGTATGTTAGGCTTAGCTGCAGGATGGCAAAGTTCACACCTGATCGCCAAGCAGGTTAATTTACCATTTGTATTTGATTGGCAGAATGCTTGGATTACGCTTACCATTGCGATTGTATTAAATCTGATATTTGCGCTATTTCCTTCACAGAAGGCGGCACGGTTACATCCAATACATGCATTAAAATATGAGTAACTGTCTGATAGACTGCGCTCAATCTTTTATTAAGGTAACTACACCAATCTTTTCTAGTAACTTTAAATATTCAACTACGGCATCTTCAGGAACACTTCCATAAGCTGCGCTTAAAATATTACGAATCTCGTTTGCATCACGCTTACCATCAACGAGATTAAGTGTTTCATACATTAGCGTATCACCATTAGGTAGGGAAGTAAGCCGTACACTCTTCTCCCAACCATCTGTTCCTGGACGGTCGCTGATATAGTCATAATAGTAGATATTCATATTACCTACTACATTAGCAGTACGTTTTGGCAGAATCTTTTCATACTTACTAAAAGTCACTGCTTCTGTAGTAATAGGAACAAATGCAGCAAGCGCAGAAATAGCTTCAGCTTCACGCCTATCGATCTGTTTAATCAATTCATCAAGTAGAGTAGGAAAGTTTTTATCTGTAACCAATTGGCCAATGGATGTGATAGTTTCACGCTCCTGTCGAGCCGCTTGTATGATGATGTTACGTGCTTCCCTAATGGCATTAGCATCTTTTTCAGCAGATGTGGCTAGTGCAATGGCACGGCGCAGTGCTTCGTGTTGTCGCATTCCACCACGTGCAAAGACTTCACCGGCCAGCGCTTTAGCTTCAGGTTCAGTTGCCGCAGCAAGAAAGTATCCCGCCGCAGCACCAATCACAGCGACACGCTGTAATTTGGTTGCATCCATATTTGCTGGTGAATCATTGTTTGTATGTATAAACACATCTGGCCAGTCATTTAAGTAGATCGTGGGAATGCGAAAACTCCCTTCTTGAAAGATCTCATGATCGCTACCCATAGTAAAAGAGGTAGGTTCTGCTACCAGTATCTCCTTTGTGCCTTCAGAAGCAATCAGTGCATCAGAAAAATCCCCTTCCATTGCTGCACGACGACTGCCTTGAATAACATATTCGCCGAACACAGCAGCAACATCATTGACATAACTGGGGAGCGAAGCAGGTGTACGTGTTAGATGTAGAATAGCTTTGGTTACCTGATGACTACCGCCAACCATATCCATATGTATTGCTGCACGCATTCTTTTCACAATATCTGGATTGCGTGCAAAATAGCAGGCTGTGCCAGCGATCTCAGGAGGCCAAATAAACCTTATGGTACGACGTGGACGTGGTAGTTTTCCTATCTTGATAAGTTGAGAAAGAATCCGTGCATCTTCCAGGATCGTTGCCGCGCCACTAGCATTATCATTTGCGCCTGGCTTTTGATGGCATAAATGGCAGCTATAAGCGATCTCTCCAGCACTAGCATCTGTGCCACGAATAATCCCTGTAACCACTTCAAACTGGCTTGGTTTTACACGTGCGCGTACACTTGCCTGTAGTTGAATCTGTTCACCATTAGCAAGGCGGGCTTGAAAAGTGCGAGCTTGCCGTAGCGATATCATAAACGCGAAACGGTTCTTAATATTGTAGGGAGAGAGATGTCCCCAGCGCACATTGTCTGGATAGTCTCCGCTCCAACCGGTAACCTGGTTTTGCTGATAGCTTAGAATACCTGCCGCACCACGCTTCTCGACTGCCTCTTTATGCACGGCTGCGACATTACCTCCAGCAAGAACGATCTTTCCTTTCACATCCTTTCCCAAATAGTCCTTTTCAGAGAGCCCTGTATTAACATCGATTAACTGTGTGGTAACATCCGCATCATTACTATAATCAGCAAGAGCTACATGAAGTTTGGAATAGTCTGCGATCACATAATTTCTAGGAGAGATTTCTGTGAGCAGACCAAGTTGTGCTTCCCAACCTTGATAAGAGCGGAATGTGTTATAAACAGTCGTACCATCTGCAGGGTAAGCCTCGATCTTGACATCTTCCAATCCATAGAGTCGTGCTTTTTCTGCTATATAGACGGCAGCTTCATGAAAACCTGGCGAGGCTTGAACACGATGGAAGCGACCCAATTCGCTAATACTATCTTTTACTAAGTTGCCCGCTGCTTCTCTGACAATTGCCTGTAAATAGGCATCCGCCATAAGCGAGGTTTTGCGCTGTTGCGCAAGGGCAGGAAAGACGAGTAACACAACAAGAAGGAGAGACAAGATTCGATTCATAAATATAACCCTAAAGATTAATTAATGAGTCTTAGTACACAACGGCCATTAATACGGCCAGCTCTCATATCTGCTAATGCTTCATTGATCTCTGCCAGCGGACGTTCTTGTTCAATTGTGGTTACTTTACCTGCTGCGGCCAGAGCAAGAATTTCACGTAGATCATTTCTTGTTCCTACCACCGAACCAATTATACGTGCACCACGACCAACAAATGGTATTACTGGTAGAGTAAATTCCTCTCTAGGCAATCCAACCACTACTAGAGTTCCATGGCGACGCAAAGCATAGAAAGCCTCTTCCATAGTCTTGGCAGATGCTACTAGATTAATGACAGCATGGGCGCCACCTAGTTTACGAATATATTTAGCAGGCGCTTCTCGATCGGCATTGACAACTAGATCTGCCCCTAAAGTACGAGCCAACTCCAGCTTTTGGTCATTTATATCGACAGCAATAATATGAAATCCCATTGCTTTAGCAAGCTGTATGGCAATATGTCCTAACCCTCCGACTCCAAAGATTGCTACGGTTTGACCAGCATGTATGCCTGACTCCTTGAGTGCACGATAAGGTGTTACTCCAGCACACAAAAGTGTTGCTGCTATTGCACTAGGAAGTTGCTCTGGGATCTTGGTAATAAAGTTTGCCGGAACTTTAATTAGTTCTGCCATTCCTCCATTGACCGTATAGCCAGTATTATCTTGGCTCTCACAGAACATCTCATAGCCATTAATACACAGCTCGCAAGTCTGACAGGCGCTATATAACCAAGCTACTCCAACACGTTCCCCTTTTGTTAACCCTTTGACTCCTTCTCCTAATGTCTCAATTGTGCCTACCACCTCATGGCCAGGAATCAATGGTAGTAAGGGCAATTTCCAATGCCCATCAGCAATATGCAGATCAGTATGGCATAGACCACAAACCTCTACACGTACGATTACATCTGTGTAGCCCGGGGTAGGTGGCTCAATATCGGTTATCACTATTGGTTCATTAACCTGAGTTAACAATGCTGCCCTCATAATCCCTCACTAGATCTAGGCTTCCATTACACGCTCTGGGCGCGTTAGGTTCTTGTTGACATATCATAGTCGTTATTGTTTCAGATCTGGAAGCAATCTTGCCAAGATTGTAACTGCTGAGGCGAGAGTACGACAGATTACTTTCTTCTTATTTTGTCAAGAATGCTCGCGAGTGTGTTAATGAGTGCCTGTGGTTCAATAGGTTTAGCAACATGTTGTTGATAACCAGCCTCAAGTGATTGTTTACGCTCTGCATCTCTGGCATATGCAGTAAGTGCGATAGCAGGGAGATCACCTCCTTGTGCCAGTGGTAGTGCACGAATTTGTCGGATCAGATCATAACCATTGGTTATTGGCATACCGATATCTGAAATAAGTATATCTGGTAGCCATCTGTTCAATATCTCTAGGGCTTCTATAGCGGAGGAGGCAACTTTAACCTCTGCTCCGGTATGTTGTACGATTATTGCTAGCATCGCCAATGTCTCTGGTTCATCATCAACAATCAGTACGCGTGTACCGTGTAGTGTCGGTTCAAGAGCAGATAGCTTTTCACTGCTGGCAGTAGTCTGCTCCAAAACGTCGGTTTTTATGGATGTTCCTAACAAAGGCAATTTCACTATGAAAGTTGCGCCTTTGCCTTCCCCAGCACTATGGGCCTGTACTGTGCCACCATGCAATTCAACGAGTTGGCGTACAATCGCCAATCCTAAACCTAAGCCGCCATGTTGGCGTGTGATCGAGCTATCGGCTTGACGGAAGCGATCAAAGACATAGGGTAAAAAATCAGGGCTGATACCTTTACCAGTATCAGTTACAACTATCTCAACATGAGCTCTAAAGTTCTCGCAACTAAGCTCAATACGCCCACCTTTGGGAGTAAACTTAACTGCATTACTAAGCAAGTTCCAAATAATCTGTTGTATACGATTGGGATCTCCAAATACTGGTCCAAGCGTTGAGTCTATTGATATCCTAAATTTAAGCTCTTTGGCATCAACAGCAGGCTTGATAATCTCTATGGCAGAATTTATTACTGGTAATAGGTCTACTAGCTTAGCATCAATCTTGAGCTTGCCAGTGATGATACGTGAAATATCAAGAAGGTCATCAATAATTTGAGCCTGTAGTTTGGCATTTCGTTGAATCGTTTTAATCGCCTGACTAAAATCATTTTGATTAAGCTTATCGCTTCCTAACAGATGTGCCCAACCGAGAATTGCTGTTAAAGGTGTGCGTAGTTCATGCGACACGGTAGCAAGAAACTCATCTTTGAGGCGATTAGCTAGCTCAGCTTCGGCACGAGCAGTCTGTTCGCTAGCCAATAGTTGATCACGCTCTTGTTCGGCTCGTTGGCGTTCAGTAATGTCAACAATTGTACTTAATACCATGGTGCCTTGATCTGTTTGAATAGGATTGAGACCAATTTCGACAGGGAATTCACTACCATCTTTGCGAAGTCCAAAGAGATCTCGTCCCGCACCCATGGGTCTGGTTTGTGGAGCTACCATAAAATAGGTACGATTGGCCGGATGTGTATCGCGAAAACGTTTTGGTACTAACATCTCAATAGATTCGCCAAGCAGCTCGCTACGACTGTAGCCAAACATTTTTTCTGTTTGTGTATTTACTAGAATAATTTTGCCAGTTGTATCGACCATGGTAATTCCATTGGGAGCAGACTCAACTACTAAGCGGAATCTCTCTTCTGCACGTTTACGTTCAGTAATATCTACGATAGTGCTTAACACAAGATTGCCTTGTTCGGTTTTAATAGGATTAAGACCTATTTCAATAGGAAACTCGCTACCATCCTTACGCAGACCAAATAGATCTCGTCCTACTCCCATAGGTCTGGCCTGAGGATCAGAGATAAAATCTCTACGATACATTGCGTGTTGAGTATGCAAACGTTTTGGTACAAGCAACTCAATAGAACTACCAAGCAACTCGCTACGAGTATAGCCAAACATCTTCTCAGTTTGACTATTCACCAAAATGATATTGCCTTGCTCATTAACCATTACGATTCCATTAGGGGCAGATTCTGTTGCTAAGCGAAATTGTTCCTCAGCTTGATGACGTTCTGTTAAGTCACGAGTAATTTTGGAGAAACCGATCAGGTTGCCTTGTTGGTTGCGTAGTGCGGTAATACTTATACTTGCCCAGAATTTTGAACCATTTTTGCGTATACGCCACTCTTCACTCTCAAAGTTTCCTAGTTTTTCAGCGGTCACTAATGTTTGTGTGGGTATCTGTTGTCGATCTTCTTCAGGATAGAAGATCGAGAAATGTTTTCCTATTATCTCTTCTGCCTGGTATCCTTTGATTCTTACTGCGCCGGCATTCCAGGTCAGAATATAGCCATTGGTATCCATTAAGAAGATTGCATAGTCCTGGATACTTTCTATAAGAAGTTTGAATTGTACCTCTAGTTGTATTTTGTCCATTGTTGACGTATTACCTTTTTTTCCTCAAGTCTATCTGAACCCGAGATCAGTAATTAGAAGATAGTGTTATAAACACTTAAATATATGGGTAGGCAGTAGTCGTTATAAATTCAGACTCCAAAGAAATTGGGATTCTCTTCTTTTTACAATCCATTGATTTATCCCAACACTTAAATGGTAATCTATTGGATAGACACGTAAATTAAAACTAACAGAACCTGGCATTCCTAGCTCAACCCAATGCCGAATTTGCTGCATCAAGCGATCTTTAGCTAATGGACTACCATACGCGATAATAAGGTCATCTTTAGCGATTACCAGAGAGCGATTATCTTTATCCCATAGTCCAAAAAACTGCTCTTCAGCATAAAGTTGCTTCGTTCTCTCTACTCTAAAAGAGCAATAAAGAGGTTCAGTGATACTAAGAAATGATCTTATACTTAATGTTCTCCAGACAAATCCAAAACCTTTGCCACCCCACCAGAAAGGTATTCTAGAAATCTCTTGATCTTTTAACTCTCTCCATTCTGGTAGTGTTGTTAAAGCCATTGGCTCAAGACTATCAAGACAGTATTGACCAGTCATTTTGACAAAACTACAAGGTAGTGCAGTAATTGATTCAAAGTGATCCTCTCTTTTCTCTAAAAGAAATAGCGCGTCTCCACCTCCTTCATTCTTTATTACCACTAGCAATAGTCCAGTCTCTTTTATCTGTTCATAGAAATGATGAGGAATATCGTAAGAGCCTGCAGTAAATATTGCACGATCATAAGGTGCCGCAGGCGCATAACCAGCACCACCATCACCACAAATTATATGAACATTCTCTATGCCGAGTGATTGTATTGTATGAACTGCGCTCTCAGCTATTTCAGGAATAATCTCCAAACTATAGACTTTACCGGTTGGGCCAACAATATTTCCTATTAATGCTGCATTCCAACCACTACCTGCTCCTAATTCAAATACAGTTTGTCCTGGTTCAAGCTTTAACATATCCAACATAAACAGGACTAGCGAGGGCTGCGATATCGTGGAAGGGACATCATCATCATCATCACCTAATAAAATAAGTACACCATCTCGGTAGATGCTTGGTAAGTGCTGTGCTAGGTTGTCTGCATCGATATCATACCACTCATTACTTGCACCCAATCGATAACGCTTTACAAATAGGTGTCTAGGTGTTTGCCAAAAAGCCCTTTCTGTTGCCACACTAAGAGGGTTATCAATAAAACATTGTCGGGTTGCTTCTAATAGTTGTTTTTGGAACTTGCTTGCTACTTGCATATAATCCACAGTTTTGCGCTTTGATTAAGCGCTCCCGGTGAGGATAGTCCTTGTCATTGATGCCGAAAAAGAGCTTTTTCTGACTTTCAGATAGCTATAGTATGCCGTTTCTTGAATATCTTCAAGATATAATCTTGAGCGAACATCGCTGCTGATATTTCCGTAGAAGTTACTATACTCTGTGGCAATAAGTGGATGCATTAGTAAAATGGTGTTAAAGTAGACAACGTAATTATTGTTGTAGGGGGGGCCGGCATCCAGGCTTTAAGCTGTATTTATCGAACAATAATTAACGCACACTGCTTAAGATAGTATTTCTCGGGAAGCATTCTTACTTTCAAGATATTACTCTGCCATCCAATGTAGTTATTCCTGGGATCAGTATTTGTCTGTAGTACTTAATTTGTAGGAGGAAGTAAAATGAGAAGGACAGTCTTGGCGTTGATATTCCCACTGATCATTGCCGGGGTAGTTTTGGGACAAACCAATCGACCGCTCTTAATGCGCAATCCCACGCTTAGCAAGACACATATTGCATTCTCTTATGCTGGTGATTTGTGGTTAGTAGCACGCGAAGGTGGAGAGGCGCGACAGCTTACCAATGGTCCTGGCAACGAGACAAATCCGATATTTTCACCGGATGGCCAATGGATTGCCTTTACTGGCGAATATGATGGCAACATCGATGTTTATGTAGTTTCGGCAGCGGGCGGAGTGCCCAGACGGCTTACTTATCATCCAGGCAACGATACTGTTGCCGGTTGGACACCAGATGGCAAGCAGGTGCTTTTCGTGTCTGGTCGTAACAGTCCCTCGCCTCGTACTGCACAACTCTTCACAATACCATTAGACGGTATCTTCCCAACCGTTGTGCCATTGCCTATGGCCTATGAAGGCGCATATTCAGCTAATGCCACACAGATGGCTTATGTACCATTACCACGTGCATTCCAAGCCTGGAAACGTTATCGTGGTGGTAGAACGACACCGATCTGGATTGCCAACCTGGCTGATTCGAGCGTAGAGAAGTTACCACGCAACAATTCAAACGACTTTAATCCTATCTGGATAGGCAATCGGATCTACTTTCTCTCTGACCGCAATGGTCCGATCACACTATTTTCCTACGATACGGCGACCAAGCGTGTCACACAGCTTATACAGAATAACGAACTTGATATCAAATCGGCATCAGCAGCATCTGATGAGATCGTTTATGAACAGTTTGGTTCTTTGAACCTGTTTGATATTAAATCAGGCAAAACCAAGAGGCTTAACATAATAATTAATGGTGATATGCTCTCGGTACGCCCTAGGTATGAAAAGGTTGCTAGTCGCATTAACAATGTTGAGATATCTCCTAGTGGTATGCGAGCAATATTCGAAGCGCGTGGCGAGATTATTACCGTACCTGCGGAAAAAGGTGATGTGCGTAATCTCACCAATACTCCTGGTGTTGCTGAGCGCGACCCATCTTGGTCACCAGATGGAAAATGGGTTGCTTATTTTTCTGATGAATCAGGGGAATATGCATTACATCTACGTAAACAGGCGGAGATGAATGAAGTCAAGAAGATTGAACTAGGTAATCCACCTTCTTTTTACTATTCGCCTACCTGGTCACCAGATAGCAAAAAGATCGTTTATATGGATAAGCGACTAAACCTCTGGTATGTAGATACGGAAAAAGGTACACCAATTAAGATAGATTCTTCCAAACGAGGGCTATCATTTAGTCCTAGTTGGTCACCAGACAGCCGCTGGGTTGCTTATACAAAGCCGGTTCAATCTTGGTATCGCGCGGTATTTGTCTACTCGCTCGAAGAGAATAAGAGCCATCAAGTAACAGATGGGTTAAGCGATACCACTTCCCCGCAATTCGATAAGAGTGGCAAATATATCTACTTTACTGCTAGTACCGATATTGGACCTGCGCTCTTTGGGTTCGATATGACCAGCTATCCACATCGTCCTACACGTAGTGTCTACATCTGTGTGCTTCGTCAAGACCTGCCTTCACCGCTTGCTCCTGAGAGTGATGAAGAGAAGAGTCAGGAAGAGAAGGCGGCAGATAAGACTGCTGACAAGTCTAGCGATAAACCTGCTGATGAAAATGGTGAGAAGAAAGCTGAAGCCGGTCAAGCTGCTGACAAACCCAACAACAAGAAAGAACCACCCAAGGTTACTATCGATTTTGCTCGTATAGGACAGCGTATCCTGGCATTGCCTATTCCTGCGCGTAATTTTGTTAACCTGGTAGTAGGCAAGGCAAACACACTCTATGTTCTAGAATTTCCTGGACCAGTGCCTGGCCCAGGGGCAGCGGGTTTGACATTGCACAAATTTGATCTTGAAAAACGCAAGTTCGAAAAAGTGCTTGATAATATCAATACGTTTAGAGTCTCCCACAATGGCGAAAAGATGCTTTATCGTCAAGAACAGAACTGGTTCATTGTTTCAACTCAGCAGCCACTCAAACCTGGCGAAGGTAAGATCAAGACCGATGCTATGGAAGTCTATGTTGATCCACGTGCCGAATGGAATCAGATGTACCGTGAAACTTGGCGTATTGAAAGAGACTTCTTTTATGATCCAAATCATCATGGACTAGATCTGCCAGCAACAGGGAAGAAATATCAGCCATATCTTGAGTCATTGATGCACCGCGCTGATCTGAATTATCTCTTCCAAGAGATGTTGGGTGAACTATCGGTTGGTCACCTATATGTTTCTGGCGGCGATATGCCTGATCCCAAGCGTGTGCCAGGAGGATTACTGGGTACAGATTACCGAATCGAGAATGGACGCTATCGTCTTGCCAAGATCTACGATGGGGAGAACTGGAATCCACAACTGCGTGCTCCGCTTACCCAGCCAGGTGTGAATGTACAAGAAGGCGAATACTTGATTGCCGTAAATGGTCGTAATCTTACGGCAACGGACAATATCTATCAGTTCTTCGAAGCTACTGCGGACAAACAGACTAGAATTCGTGTAAGCGCTAATCCTGATGGTTCAAATTCACGTGAAGTGACAGTTGTGCCAGTAGCAAATGAGACCGGACTACGTTACCTTGCCTGGGTTGAGGGTAATCGCCGTAAAGTTGAACAGATGAGTGGTGGTCGATTGGCCTATGTTTATCTACC
>JBFLVQ010000202.1:0-13615 GCA_040758525.1 Acidobacteriota bacterium | reverse complement strand
AAAGCGCGATCAGGAAATGGACAAGCTGATTGACGAGCATTACGGCATTATACACATTGCAGGAATGACTTATTATGCTAGCCACTTGATTTATGGTGTTGATCCTGTTGCTTACAGCACGCTCGCAACAGAGCTAAAAGAAAGAATGAAACTGAAAACTACACCATTGGATGATTCTAAAGGTGAGGTGTAGCTATGAAATCGATAGTAACTGAGAGCGTGCTTGAAGAAGCAGTACTTGTCTGGTTTGATGAACTGGGCTATGTTGTCAGGTATGGATTGGAATTTTCACCCGATGAATCGAGTGCTGAACGAACTTCCTATAATGAAGTGATACTTGTTGAACGGTTGCGGGCACGACTTACCGTTATTAATCCTTCGATCCCTCCATTCGCTATTGAGGATGCCATCCGGCAAATTCTTAATCCTAATCTTCCATCTTTACTGCAAGCAAACAGACAGTTTCATCTCTGGTTACGGGATGGTGTGCCAGTCGAGTTTCAACGTGATAACGAAACAGTAGGAGATCGCGTTAAACTCTTCGATTTTGAGAATGTAAATAATAATGATTGGCTAGCCGTCAATCAATTTTCTGTGCAGGGGCCACATCATACAAGGCGACCAGATATTATTATTTTCATTAATGGTTTGCCAATCGCTGTTATTGAACTTAAAAATCCTGCTGATGAGGATACTGATATATGGACAGCCTTTAATCAGCTACAAACCTATAAAGAACAGATCCCAGATCTCTTTACTACTAACGAACTGTTAGTTATTTCTGATGGGGTGACAGCGCGAGTTGGATCACTTACTGCCGATAAAGAGCGGTTTATGCAATGGCGCACAATTGATGGAGATGAAATAGATCCGCTCGGCTCGTTACGTGAAGCGGAAACATTGATTAGGGGACTTTTTCGTCGTGAGTTGCTACTCGATTATTTGAACAATTTTATTCTGTTTGAAGAAGATCTGAATATAGAGAAGAAGATCGCCGGTTATCATCAGTATCATGCCACGCGCAGAGCCGTAGAAACTACAATTAAAGCTATATCTGGTGACAAACGCGCGGGCGTTGTCTGGCATACGCAAGGATCGGGTAAAAGTATCACGATGTGCTTTTATGCGGGATTAATAATGACCTCGCCAGAAATGAAAAACCCAACTATCGTTGTTGTGACTGATCGTAATGATCTTGATGGTCAGCTTTATGGCGTATTTAGCCATGCACAAGATATCCTACGAGAGACGCCCAAACAGGCTGAAACACGCGAACAGTTACGAGACATGCTCGTCAGTCGCGCCTCAGGCGGGATAATCTTTACCACTATTCAGAAATTTAGTCTTTTTGAGGAAGAAGAAAGTTTTCCGCTATTAACAACACGAAATAACATTGTGGTGATCTGTGATGAGGCACACCGTACACAATATGGCTTCAAAGCTCGCGTCAATTCTAAAACTGGTGAATATGAGTATGGATATGCCAAGCATCTACGAGATGCTTTACCTAAGGCTGCTTTCATAGCTTTTACTGGTACACCGATAGCTCAAGCAGATCGTGACACTCGTGCAGTATTTGGTAATGATATACATATTTATGATATAGAGCAGTCACAGAAGGATGGTGCGACAGTACCTATCTATTATGAGAGCCGCCTGGCTAAACTGCAATTAAAAGAAGAAGAGAAGCCTAGAATCGATAAGGAGATTGAAGAACTAACAGAAGACGAAGAAGAGGACGAACAGGCGCGCATTAAAAGCCATTGGGCAGCCTTGGAGCAGTTGGTTGGCGCAGAGTCACGCATCAAGCAAGTAGCTACAGACTTTGTGCAGCATTTTGAAAATCGACTTGCAGTAATTGATGGCAAGGCAATGTTTGTCTGTATGAGTAGGGCAATTTGTGTGCAGTTATATGATGCCATCATTGCACTCCGACCTAAGTGGCATGATCCTGATCCGGCCAAAGGTACAATTAAGATTGTAATGACAGGATCAAGCAGCGATAAGCCATTATTAAGTACACACATTTATTCAAGACAGATAAAAAAGGATCTGGAGAAACGATTCAAAGACCCGGATAATGAATTCAAAATCGTGATTGTGCGTGATATGTGGTTGACCGGCTTCGATGTGAAGCCATTGCATACATTATATATAGATAAACCGATGCGAGGCCATTCACTAATGCAAGCAATTGCGCGTGTAAATCGGGTTTTTAAAGACAAACCCGGTGGCTTGGTAGTGGACTATATAGGTATCGCGCACGAACTAAAAGAAGCACTCAAAGAGTATGCTGCCAGCAATGCCAAAGGCACCATTACTATCGATGCGGAAAAGGCTGTAAAGAGTCTAATCGAGAAGATTGAGATTGCTCGTGGAATGCTGCACGGGTTTGATTATCAGGATTTTGAGACAGAAGCTTTAGCACTTTTGCCAGATGCAGCAGATCATATATTGGGCCTTCCTGATGGGAAGCAACGGTTTTCAGACTGTGTAGCCGCAAT
This sequence comes from Acidobacteriota bacterium, assembly GCA_040758525.1. Lineage (GTDB taxonomy): Bacteria > Acidobacteriota > Blastocatellia > Chloracidobacteriales > JADJPF01 > JBFLVQ01. The sequence goes on along the minus strand of JBFLVQ010000202.1, from coordinate 11,111 downwards.
GACAAAAGCATTCGCGCTCTGCTGTACGCTTGATGAAGCTATTGTATACCGTGAAGAGATCGCGTTTTATCAGGCAATCAAAGCTGCATTGACAAAGCAGACAACCACAGAGAAGAAGGTCGCTGATGAAAAGCGTGAACATGCATTACGTCAGATTGTCAGTCGCGCGATTATTTCTGAGGAAGTTGTCGATATTTTCGCTGCTGCCGGATTGAAAAAGCCAGACATAGGTATCTTGTCTGAAGAGTTCCTTAATGAAGTAAGATTGATGCCGCAACGTAATCTCGCCGTGGAATTATTAGAACGCCTGCTTAAAGATGATATTAAAGCCCGCTTTGCCACAAATGTAGTGCAAAACAGAAAGTTTTCCGAACTCCTGCAACAAGCATTAAACAAATATCGCAATCGTGCCATCGAAACTGCCCAAGTAATCGAAGAGTTATTAGATATGGCTAAGCAGTTCAATCAGGCGGCGCGACGTGGCGATGAATTGGGCATGAACGATTCGGAACTTGCTTTTTATGATGCACTGGAAACTAATGAGGCTTCGGTGCGTGAATTAGGAGATAGCACACTCAAAAAGATTGCTGTTGAGCTTACCGAAAGCCTACGTAAAAATGTTTCCGTTGATTGGTCGGTTCGAGAAACTGTTAGAGCGCGGTTACGGCTATTAGTAAAACGCATTTTGCGAAAGTATAAATACCCACCAGATAGGGAAGCGCGTGCTGTAGAGTTGGTATTAAAACAGGCTGAGACATTGTCAGAAGCTTGGGTATCCTAAAGATATGCGAAAAATGATTGTTGAACAGAGGTAAAAAAGCCAATAGCAATCTTTAGGTAAATATTAACGCTAACAACTCTATTGCCAGCGCGGATAATCTCGTTGCTATTGATAAAAACGCTGTTATTAACACTAATAATGCCATTATTAATGTTAACAACACCATTCTCAGTGCTAACAATCCTATTTTTCTTAAAAATAATGGCTTTTCTAAGGTTAACAACCTCAGGTATACTGCCAAGTATAGCAGTATTACTACTGTCGCATTAATTATTAACGATTAACTAGGAGACAAGGTATGAGAAAATTAAATTCCCTCGACTATCAAGCGAACCTGCAGCGCTTGGAACGTATGGCTGATGGTATTGCCAAGCATAGCAATGAGACCAAGTTTCCCGCTACATTAGTAGAAGCTGAACGTCGCAAAATGCGCACAGATTTAGAGACTCTACGTAGTGATTATGAAGAAAAACAACGCGCCGCCGATCTTGCTTATGATACGTTTAATACCTTGATGAAGACAGTTGAGGAGCAATTATCAAAGGACGATGATACTTTGCGAGGCTATTATGGTAAAGATAATGCTATGGTAGCGGATTTTGGTACAGTTGTGATTAGTAAGACACGCTCTGCACGCAAAAATAACCCTAGCAAAAACTAACTAACGTCAATTCGAGATAAGCCCTGCGAGCTTTTAATTCTTATCTCCAATTGGCGTTAATCTAATCGTCGCTTCTTCGCTCGCGTCTTTTCTCAGCTTTTTTACCATTCCCTCCGGTTATAACTCTCTTAAATCCGCCGGCAACCCTTCTAAAAAATCCTCCGTTATTTTTATTATCTGTTTCCGCTTTATCTATATCCTTTGTATCGGTGTTTCGCTCCCGTTTCGAGCTAATGCGCCTTTCTTGGCGTACGGGTGTTTTTGATGGCTGCACGGTTGGCACAGTCTCAACTGGTATAGCCTCAGAGGCATTTGTAGACGGCGGAGGAATTGTCTGATTGACAGATGGCGGACTGGCTACTGTTGGCATAGGCGCGGCTGGCTGCACAGGCATAGGACTAGGAATAAAGACCAGCGCAATGATTAAACCAACAATCAACCCGAGTATACCAATGAGATAGAGCTTACGGTAATTTTCTTGAGGAGGCGACAAGACTACTTGTGTAGGTGGTATGATTCCGCTGGGTGCAACTTGCCCACGATAATTTGTAAGCGCATCGGTAGGAACAAACCTTGCTGGTTCGTAGGAATTCAATGGTTCAGAGCGACGTGTCTGAAAATCTAGTGAGTTATAGATCACTGTCTGCATCTGCTGCTCTTGAGTAGGAAGATCTTGCAGACACTGAGTAGATGGCGCGGTGCTATCAATGGCAATGGTAGGCTCGCTGCCATTGTTCTCATTTAACAGCGGTTGACTAGTCGATTGGGTTAATTGCGCAGCTTTCGGAGTAATACGTTCTGGATCAGAAAGGTGTGTATCTCGTCGTAATGTTTCAGCCTGCTGAGGGGTCTGCTGATAAGATGGAGCCGGACTGATAACCTCTTCAGTAAAACCCTCTAACTGTGTTGGCACATCAGAAGGTTTTGCTGAGACTTGAGGGTGCAGTTGTAATATGGCAGGTGCCATCACAGTTAATGGAGCAACATTTTGCCAGCTTTCTAGCCGCCGTAGCACTGTGCCCAATGATTCTGGGCGTTTCTCTTTCTTCTTTTGCAGCATAGAGAGAATAACCTCTTCCAGCGCAGCAGGTATCTCTGGGTTCTGTTCGCTCAGGCTAGGAATGGCCTTGTATAGGTGCATACCTATCACTGCGGCAGGTGTACCCTGAAATGGTGGCTTACCTATGAGGATCTCGTAAAAGATTATTCCTAACGAATAGATGTCGGTACGTTCATCAATCTCGCCACCAGCACACTGTTCTGGTGACATGTAGTAAGGAGTACCGATGATCTCACCACGACTAGTGAGATTAGCAACCGATGGACTACTTGACTCTTTCAGTTTAGCGAGACCAAAATCGACCACTTTTACGATCGTCTGCTCAATGCCTACTTCCTTAAGCATTATATTCTCTGGTTTGAGATCACGATGGATTACTCCAGCTTGATGGGCTGCTGCCACTGCACTACAGGCTTGTCGCATCAATTCGACGGCACGTATAGATGAGACAGGACCATTACGTTTAATCAGGTCGCGTAAAGCACAACCTTGAATAAACTCCATTACTATAAATGCGCCGCCTTCTGGCAGCGTACCAAAATCGTGTACTGTGATCGCATTGGGATGCTCTATACGGGCAGCAGCACGTGCTTCACGCACAAAGCGTATATCTAAGTTCTCGTCGCCAACCAGATCTGGATGTAGTAATTTTACTGCAACAACACGATCAAGGGCGATGTCGGTAGCACGATATACTGCTCCCATACCACCTCGCCCTAGCACCGCATCAATACGGAATTTGTTACTGAGCAGCTTGCCCATATATTCATCCTGAGACGACAAAGAGGGCGGTTGTCCTGCCAGCGATTCACGCTCAGTTGTTACCATATTCACGAGCGCTTGTGCATCGAGTGCACAAAAGATTGAACTATCTTGATAGGTTGTTAAGCAGACAGGGCAACGCTTCATGTAGACCCCCGCAGAATATTAGCCAATTATATCGTAATACCAGCGCCAGAGAAATTGATTTGCTAGCAGTGTTATTAACCGCCTAACTGCTGTCGTACGATTGTATTAACGATCTTACCGTCAACTGATTGACCAGCCAGTTTGGCCATTACTGCTTTCATCACTGCGCCCATATCTTTGATGCTTGTTGCGCCTAATGTGGCGATCGTTTCTCGCACAACTTGGAGAATCTCTTCTTCACTAAGTGCAACGGGTAGGTAAGTCTCTATGATTTTAGCTTCGGTTAATTCTTTATCCGCCAACTCTGCACGACCACCTTTGGTAAACTGCTCAGCGGCTTCACGACGCTGCTTGACCAGAGTGTTAAGAACCTTTATTGCTTCAGGATCATCAAGTGAATGGCCTAGATCGATCTCACGATTCTTTAACGCTGTCTTCATCATACGCAAGGTATCGAGCCGCAACTGCTCTTTTGATTTCATAGCTTGAATAATATCTTTTCCGATCTGTTCCACTATTGACATACTTTTCTCCTTAATTATTCAGCAGACAGTACGGGGGAAAGAAGCGCGAAATTGGCTGCCACGACCTGGCTCGCTAATAACAGCAAGCTGGCCACCATGTGCTTCGGCAATCCATTTGCAGATTGCCAACCCTAAGCCAAATCCGCCTGTCTCTGCAGTATTAGTATGCTTGCGTCGGTAGAACCGCTCAAAAATGAGTGGTTGCTCTTCGGCAGGAATACCATAACCATTGTCCTCGATCTCTATTCCCACATTGGCTGCGTTCTCTTCCACTCGCAGGTGTACCTGACCGCCTGCAGGTGTGTATTTAATAGCATTGTCAAGCAGGTTGAGGAGCAACTGACGTAAGCGTCGTGCATCACCGATCAGCTTAATTGGATATGATGGTGGTGTATATTCGAGTGCCAGACCCTTGGCCTCGGCAAGCGGCGCTACATACTGGCAGATCTCAACTGCCAATTGATCCAGTTGTACTTCAGCACGCTCAAGCACTAATTCGCCACTCTCGGAACGTGCTAGGGTAAGCAGATCATCCACCAACTTGGAGAGACGCACAATCTCCTCCAACGAAGCGCTCAGCACTTCTTTATATTGTTCAGATGTACGCTCTTTACGTAGCGCAATCTCAATCTCACCTCTCAATATGGCAAGTGGCGTGCGCAACTCGTGAGAGGCATCTGCGGTAAAGCGGCGCTCTCGCTCAAATGCCCGTTCTAAGCGTTCAATCATCTCATTAAAGAGTGAAGCCAATCGACTGATCTCATCACCAGCTTTGGGTACGGCAACACGCTCCTTGAGGTTACTTGCACCTATCTGTCTTGCTGCTTGAGAAACCTGCTCGACCGGACGTAGCGCCTTTTCCGCCAGCCATAGCCCACCCATACTGGCTAATACCAATGCCAGTGGTAAAGAGACTCCCAGCAGGCGCAATAATCTTTGCTGAGCCTGTTGTAGATCTAATAGCGACTGGCCTACACGAATATATAGCTCTATATCACCATCGGCAGAATGTAGTGGCCAAGTGGCAACACGTACCTGTTCTGTGCTACCGATCGTGAGTGTGTCTAAGCGCGGTCCTGCCGCAGTAAGCATTTCGCGCATAAGTGGTAGTGAGTGCCCATTAGCATCGGTTATTTCATCAACTACTTCACCATTGGGCTCTACAAACTGGACAAATTGTGGCACGACATGGGTAGTTGTGCTATGGCTGGATTGTGGCTTTTCGCCATTTCCTGCCTGATTATTGGCAGGGTAGTTGCGTGCTAATAATTCAGCCTGCCCAAGCAGTGATACATCAATAATGCGCAATAGGCTGTAAGAGAGGTAGAAGTAGATTGCCATGCCAAAAATGACTAGCACGAGCGACACTAATGCTAGATACCAGAGTGTCAACTTAGCACGTAGTGACAACATTAAAAACCTACATTCATTGTTATGAAGGAGTCTTCATCACGTAGCCAGCACCACGTACGGTATGGATTAACTTTATCTCAAAATCTCGATCAATCTTGTTGCGTAGATAGTTGATATAGACATCGATGACATTGGTAAAGGTATCAAATGTCTCATCCCAAACCTTCTCGGAGAGTACCGTACGCGAAAGTACCTGATTAGGGTGTCTCATAAAACACTCTAATAAGCCATACTCCTTAGCGGTAAGGGAGATTTGGCGGCCAGCTCGTGTCACACTGCGTGATACCGGATCAAGTGTTAGATCTCCTACCTGTAACTGCATCATAACTTCACCACGGTTGCGCCGCAGTAACGCACGTATACGCGCAAGCAATTCGGCAAAAGCGAATGGCTTAGTAAGATAGTCATCGGCACCGGAATCTAGCCCACGTACCTTAGTCTCAACATCATCGCGTGCTGTCAGCATTAACACCGGTGCAGCTAAATTTTCCCCACGTAATCGGCGGCATAACTCTATACCATTCATATCCGGCAGGGTAATGTCGAGAATAAGCAGATCGTAAGGACTCGACTGAGCGGCATAATAACCCTGTTCGCCGTCTGGCGCGATATCTACCGCCATTCCCTCTTCTTCCAATCCGCGCTTGAGTAAGGCAGCCATTTTCGTCTCATCTTCGACAATCAATACACGCATAGCCGTTTGCCACGAAAATATCCTTTCCTCTATATTTGAAATAGTATAGAGCAGATTTTCTGGGACACGCAAATCTCAGTTTAGGTTATCTTGGCCACTCTTGTGTAGCAGTTAGCACCGAGTTTGACACCCTTTTACAGGCTATGCTAAATTGCATCGAGCGCCTGTTGACCGCTCACCTTGCTTACCTTTCGTACGAAATATTTGGGAGAAGGTATGAAACAATTTCTACGTCCTCTATCGGCAATGATGGCAGTGTTAGTTGTCGGTTTCCTCTCGACAATCAGCCTACTTAACATGCTCTATCCGAAAGCGAGGACAGTACGTGCCGTAATGGCAGATCTAAAGTTTGCTGGGGCTTACCAGCCCCTACCAGCTTATACTACATCTGCCAGTGCAGTCTTTGAGCGCGCCAATCCAGCCGTGGTGCGTGTCACTGCCACTCATATTGTACGTACACGGCCTGATGAGGAAGAGACGGCTCTACCAGAGGGCCACCCTGATGTTGACCGTGACCGGCGTAGTCGTGGTATAGGTACAGGCTGCATCATAGATCAAGCCGGCTATATCGTTACTAATCAGCATGTCATTGATCAGGCCGATCAGATACGTGTACGCTTGATTGATGATACAGAACTACCCGCTCAACTTATTGGTAGTGATAAGATCACGGATATTGCTCTACTTAAGATCGAGCCGCCTACTGCGCTCGTGGTGTTGCCAATTGGCGATTCACAACAATTACGTGTTGGCGAACCTGTCGTCGCAATCGGTAACCCATACTCCTATGATCGTAGTGTTACTACTGGGATTGTTAGCGCCAAGGGACGCAAGGTCTTCAACACACTTTATGAAAATTATATCCAAACCGATGCTGCTATTAATGTAGGTAACTCTGGTGGACCGCTCCTCAATATGGCTGGTGAATTGATCGGTATTAACACAGTTGTGCGTGCTGATGCTAATGGTATCAGTTTTGCAATCCCATCCAATCAAGTAAAACATATTGTTACACAGCTAAAACGGGTTGGCCGTGTTGTACGTGGCTTTTTGGGAGTGCAGCCAGATACAATCAATAATGAGGTGCGTGATGCGCTTGGCCTACCATCAACAGCAGGCGCGCTCGTCACCTATGTGACAGCCGATTCTGCTGCTGCCAAAGCTGGACTGGAAGTATATGATGTGATTGTGAAATTTAATGCTCAGCCAGTAATCGATAAAGATACTCTTTATCATCTTATTGCTGAGACCCCTCCTGGACAGGATGTTGAGATTGAATTCATTCGCAATGGCGCACACCGGCGTGTGCTTGCACAGCTTACTGAACGTGAAGATCTCAAAGTCTCTACTAGCCTTCCCAAACAGAAGAATATTAAGAAGACCAGTCTTGGCCGTACAGGCTTTTCTGTCCAGGATAAGAGTTTTGCCACTGAGAGGGTATTACGGGTAGGTGGCAATCCAGATAAGCTCTCGGGCGTGGTTATTGCTGAGATCGATCCACTTAGCTCAGCCGCTGAAGCTGGATTACAACGTGGCTTTATTATTACCGAGATTAACCGTACACCAATCAAATCCGTCACTGATTTCGAACAGATGATAAATAATACCAAGGATGGCGAAGTGGTACTGCTACGTGTGCTAGGTGACCGTGGCGGTAATCAGCCCTACTTTATTACGGCAATTCGGCTTTAATAGATCGATTTGGATAATCTAAACTTGGCAAGCCATAGGCATAGCAGCTAGCTTGCTAAGATAGTCATCAAACAACTGTATACGTACATCAAAGACGGACTGCTGGATAAGTTCTACGAGATTGTATTCCTCGCGTATACATAAGAGAATAAAGAGCGACCAGAGTGTACGCTGACGTTCTAGCCGTAGACTCTCTTTACGCTCTTGTACAGATAGATCGCCAGTCTGTTCGGCAAGTACAAACGCCTCTACATCTGCATGCAATTCTTTAAGCATACGTAGATTGAGTTCAAACATAGCAAAAAACTTCTGTTGATAATCGGGATCACCATCCTGATAGTAGATATTTCGATATTGATAGAACTTCATACAGATCTGCTCGGCAAGATCTTTAGAGATATCAATCTGAGCAGCAATCTTATCAGGACGCGCATCCATAAACTTATCAAAGGTATTAAGACCCAGGAAGAGGAATTTATTGACAACCCTTTCTGTTACCTCAGGCAGTTGTTTGAGGATCAATTTAACAAGCAGAATCTCTTTACGTTGCGCAAGATCTTCATCAGTCATTACCAGAGCAAAAGTCTTTGGTTGTAGTTCACATAATTTCAGATAACTAACACTGATCTGTTGTGCAATCTCTTCACCAAAAGTAGTATGGCCAGCCGTCTTGGCAAGCTGCTTCTGCTGTTTAATGGTCTGTTGTAGTCCTATCATTACTTCTGCGATCTGTTGATAGCCCATCTTGGCAGCAGAACTGGAAAGCAGTGTGATAACAGGTTCGATCAACTCGATCCATTTTAGTGAAGTGGCTCGCCCAGCTTTCCAGTTATGGTAGAGTTCACGAATAAAATCTTTAAATGGTTTTACTGAGGAGATAGCAATATTATCAAACATCTCACGTATACGATCCTCTGCAGTAACGATCGCACGTCCTGCAGTAAAGTCGGCGCCTGCATCAATGTTCTTTAGGTCAGTCTCTAATGAGTACCAGACTTCATCAACTGTGGCTTGATCAATATTATTAACGACTGGATCGAGAGGATCATTGGCCTGGTCTATATTCTCAATCTTCTCCAATACCGTGACCGGGATTGCCGTCTCATCCTCGGCTTCGCTAGGCGCTTGTATATAATCCTCTTCAAAGGAGAGGCGTACACAGTTTAGTAGTGAGTCACGCTCTTGTGGGCCACGCCCTTTTAGGTAGTTTTCTGCCAGTGCAATTACTCGGAAACAGCTATCAAAATTCTTAGGAGCAAGAACAACATGTTCCTGATGGTGACGAAGAAAACATTTACGTAGTACATCAAATGTAAAACAGAAGACGTCATCACTACTTTCGCGCATTAGATCAGCACAGATCTCGGCTGAAGTTTTGTAGTAGCCAAACACTACTGGACTACGCTGGATACGTTGTAGGTTTATTTCTAGCATCGCCAACCCCTCTTCGATATTCAACTCCTTCTGCTGCTGTTGGCGTCCATCTATGATCAGCATGTTCTGCTTAAGGAAATGGAAAAGTATTTTGTAGATGGTATGCTTAGGTAGATGTGTAAGCTTTTCTAACGCAGCGACATCAACATTATTAGCAAGTGCATTCCAAACTGCCTGGTATTGCGCTGGTCTACTACTATATTTCTCAAAATCGGTATAGTAGCTAGTCACTGGACGTTGACCATAACACGCTTCTGGTGAGATATACTTGCCAATCTGCAACATTTCCCCACGTTCTAACAGTCCCTCACAGATTAATGTCTCAATAGGATAGGTACTGTGAAACTCACTCTGTGCCGGTCGAACCGCAATATTGCAATAGAGACTCTCAACCTCACGTGGCTCAAGTAAGAAAGTCCAGTAAAACGCCTCCGCTTGCTCGATGTTTAGAGCGGGAATCTCTGCACGTAAAATTTCTCCTCGCTCAAAATCGAGTCTAGCCTCAATACCTTGTACAGTCCGCACCATCAGCCGACCGGAAATACCTGCCTCGGCAATTTGACAAAGCATTTTAGGCAAATTCTTTACAATCGCAAGCTTCTGCAAAGTACGTTCAGCGCAGTAACAACTCATAGGTATAGAAGTCAGTATCTGCTCTGCTTCGGCTACTAATGGATGCTTATGTGGCAGGACTTTGATGATCTCCTGACAGAGTGCCTTAACTGGTTCATTGCCCATATGTGCGACAAGCCGTAGCAGTTCAATGGCAGTCTCTGTATCACCAAGTAGTGAGAAGGAGTATTTGAGACGTTGTGTCTCTTTCTGAATCTTACCAGCAATCAGTTGTATAATGCGATCCGAGAGATAGATCTTATTAAACTTATCAATCAATTGACCAAGCTGATTGTTCTTCTGATAGAACTCAATGACCGCTTCTAAGGCGCTATCCAATTCTGTATCGAGTAGTGCTAGCAGGATCTTTTGGCATAGGTCTAGTGAAGCACGATCTTTTTGTGACTCATACTGACGTAGTCGCGCCACCAATCGCTCACAGGCTCGCTCTGTACCAATAAAGCCAAGTGTGCTGATGATCTGATAGACAAGTTGACGTTGTGTACCTCGTTGCCAATAACCATTGAGCAGTTCGACAACCTCATTCTTCATCTGCTCGTTGTCACAAGTTACACGACCTAGCAAAGAGATCAGATTGCGTGCATAGTACCAAGGTAACTGGCGTGCATTAGTGGAGAGTTCTGTCACTAACAGTCCATAGATCTCCTTACCATAGCACTCGATCACTTTGAGCAAAGCTCGACGCACACGTCGATTATCTTCTACCTGCATATGACTGAGCAGCCATTGTGGGTGCCAGCAGGAGAAGAGTCTAATGATCTGTTTGATCAGTAGTCGCTCTAATTCAGTGCCAGCGTACTCCTCAATCTTCTGCGTATTAAGCAGCATTCCTTTATTCTGGAATTGCGCTAGATCGACCAGATTAACGCTATACTCTACACTCAACTGGCGAATCAACTCAAAGATACGTACACTCTGGTAAAGAAAGTCATCATTAAAGAGCGCAATGCTAAGGTCGGCAAGTTGTGTAAGGTAGGTCTCAATCTTAAAAGGCTCTTTATTCTCATAAGAGTTATAACGGTCCGACTCATTAGCAAGTAAGATCTCTTTCTTTAGTTGCTTATCCTTCACTAGATCGACGAAATCCGTGATAATGTTATGGACCTTAGTCTGACATTGCTCAATCTGCTCGCTCATATGTGGATCATTAAATACATAGCGTTTGTTTGCAGAGAGCACTGTGTAGGTGGCATTCTTGTAGACATTCTCATTAAACTTCTCTGGATCAACAGCGATCTTTTTACGCTTTTCCACGATAAACTGTTGTTCACCACGAATTGTGCCGATCGGTCTAATATTTTGCCACTTGA
>JBFLVQ010000201.1:0-13617 GCA_040758525.1 Acidobacteriota bacterium | reverse complement strand
CTAAAAAGTGGGGTATTTGAAAATCTCCGGAGAGGATGGCAGGCTACATAGGATTCGCTCTGCTATTTTAGGCAGATTGGACATAATAAGGTTTGTGGGTGCCTGATAACGGGTGGTCAGTGATAACAAACACTCAGCAAGACCGATCCGTTGTTCTGCTTATACACCATCACTTCTGTGGTGGTCTGCTTTCCACTCATTATGCTTCACCAATAAAATTTCTTAATGGAAGAGATGAAGGCGTATGAGATGGCGTGATCTGACACTTAAACAGAAAACTTTTGGCAGCAGTGCAGTCGTGGTAGCACTCATGTTGATCGTAGGTCTAATTACTTACTCTGGCATGCGTCAGGTGCAAGCCAACTATAAACAAGCTGTTAGTAAGGAATATGAACAGGCATTACTGCTCCTACAATTGCAACTGGCGGCTGCTAAACAGCAGTACTCGATCACTAAATCGATCTCATTCGCCTCACAAGCCGATAGTAAGGACTATGAGCTTGCCCTTGCTCAGATGCGGGCTGGCTTAAGTGAGCTTGACCAACTCGCGCCCGCGGCTAGTAATGATACAGCGGGCATTAAACGTAATGCCGAACGGTTCCAGCAGGCCTCAGCACGTGCGCGTGCAGCATTAGATAGCGGCCAATCCGATGCTGCCTTAGACATCTTGGGCGGTGAATTATCAGAAGCCAGCCAGGGTCAGACCGAACTACTCGATAAACTCTCGGCACAGGCAATGAAGAATGCCAAAGATAGTATAGAACGTGTTGAAGGAGCTGCTGATCGAACCGTCTATCAGGTCAGTCTGATCTTGTTGCTTGTCAGTCTGGCTGTTATAGCATTAGCCACGCTAATTGTGCGGGGAGTATCAGGTCCTTTACGCCAGATCGTACGACTTACTAGTTCGGTGGCCGATGGCGATCTAGATGTTGCCCTACACCAAACCAAGGATCGTACAGAAATCAGCACTTTGTTATACTCTTTTAATCATCTAGTAGAAGGCTTACGTGGTCTTACTCGTTCGATCGAGTCTATTGCTCATGGTGACCTACGTGTGACAATCGAGCCACGTAGTGATCGTGACACACTCGCCCTCGCCCTACGTGATATGGTGCAATCGCTCTACTCGATTGTCTCGAAAGTGCGACATAGTTCTGAGCAGGTTAAAAACATATACTTATCAATGAACCTGACTGGCTCAGGAGCACAACTGGAGCGCGACAATGAGATGGTAACATCTGCTGTACAAGATATGGCTTCGGTAGTAGAGGAACTCTCAACCAACATACGAGCAATTGCTAAGAACGTAGAGTCACAAGCTGGTAGTGTAACTCAGACGACAGCCGCTATTGAGCAGATGGCAGCACGTATGCAGCGTATTGCAGAAGGCACTAATAATCTCACTCAACTGGTTGATACCGCACGAGGAGTGGTGCGAGAGGGCCGTCAGTCAGTAGAGCAGGCTTCACAGGGAATGCGTGAGATCGATAGTTCGATCGGCACTACTGCTGAAACGATTCAAGAACTAGGGCAGCGTGCCGCAGCAATTGGGCACATCGTTGAGGTAATTAATACAATCTCAGATCAGACCAACCTGCTTGCTCTTAATGCTGCGATCGAGGCGGCGCGAGCGGGTGCACATGGTCTTGGTTTTGGTGTTGTCGCCGAAGAGGTACGCAAGCTATCAGAACGTACTGTGCAGTCGGCTGAAGAGATTGCTGAGCTTATTGATGGAGTGCAGAAAGGGGTAGCGCAAGCTGCTAAACAGATGGGGCGATCAACTGAACTAGTAAGTGAAGGGTTGAAACAGTCCGGGAATGTGGTCGCTGCGCTTGGACAGATCGAAACAGTAGTAAGTAATGTGGCAGAAACATCTACACGTATTGATGGGGTTATTATTGAGCAGACTGCTGGGATAGAACAGGTGCTTAAGGCGACTCAACAACTTACTCTGATCACATATGAGATCCAAGCAGGTAGTCAGGAACAAGCAGTCTCGACAGGAGAGATCGTAAAGGCCGTGGAACGTGTGCGTGATGCGGCAGAGCGCAACGTCAAGCTCTCTCAACATCTATCTACGGCGGGCCGTTCTGTGCTTACACAGACAGAACGGCTTGAGGAGGCAGTGAGTGTCTTCCACCTTTCCAATGGGTCGGTTCATACTCCTGTGCACCATTCTGCCGCCGTTACAATGAGTGGTAAGTAGGTAGGCCGCGAGCCGATTGATGTAAGGTAAATCGGTATATTTACCTGATATTAATTCGAGAAACTTTTTCTATTGCTGTAGCGAGCCTTGATCCAATATTATCGAGTCACTGATAAGGAGTAGCTGGCAGTCTGATATTGTCGGACTAAGCCTGTCGGTGGTGTAGGCGGCCGTGGCGGACAGTTTAGTATCGCAGCAGGGAACGCGAATTGGGTATTACTCAGAGATGACGGACGAGGAATTCAAACTTTTCCGCACGCTTATTTATGATGAATGCGGGATTGATCTGCAAAATGATAAGATCACGCTGCTCGACACACGGGTGCGCAAGCGTATGGCGATTTGCGGCGTCAACAGCTACTACCAATATTATCAGTTCCTTAAACAGGGGCTGACGGGTGCGCGTGAGTTGATCGTCTTAATGGACTTGATGACGATCAATGAGACAATGTTCTTTCGTAATAAGCCTCAGTTCGAGCTTCTTAAAACATTTGTGTTGCCAGAGATTATTACGAGGAAGAAACAGCAAGCAGATAAGCGCCTGCGTATTTGGAGTGCTGGCTGTTCATCGGGACAGGAACCCTACTCGATTGCCATGACTATCTTGGAGACGATTCCTTTCCCGGATCTATGGGATATTAAGATTCTTGCTTCTGATCTCTCTCTGCGTATGCTGGAGATTGCCCAGAACGGTTGCTACAACGACTATCAGTTGCGTGGACTGGACAGTGATCACCTAGAGTCTTACTTTATTAAGGCAGAGGGCGGTTATCAGATCAAGAAACAGATTCAACGATTAGTAACTTTTGACTATCACAATCTTAAGCATGACAACGGCCTACGTGGCTTTGATATTATCTTTTGCCGTAATGTGATGATCTATTTTGATGAACGTGAGCGTGCGCGTTTGGTAGAGCGCTTTGCCCGTAGTTTAATACTTTCTGGTTACATTTTCATAGGACATGCGGAAACATTACAGGGCGTCAGTGAGCGTTTTAAGATGCTCCACCAGAATAAGGGAATTGCCTATCGGCGCGAAGAATAATGGCAGTCTGCTACTGCCAAAGTCTAGGGCAAGGAGTAAGTGATGAATCCAGACGACAGTGGACTCTTTAGTAAAGAGGAACTGGAGAGCTTGATGGCGGTCTTCTTGGATCAGGCGACGATGATCCTAGAGACAGCCAACAAGAGTTTGCTGGAGTTGGAAGAGAATCCTGCTGATACTGAGGCGTTGCGACGGCTGCAGCGTGCCTTACATACTCTTAAAGGTGATGCCAACTCAGTTGGCTTTGATGAGGTTGGCACGATTGCGCATAAGTTAGAAGACTTGCTTGCACTAATGGACAAAGTTGGGTTGAGCATAGAACGTGGTGTGCTCGATCTGTTGCTGTTTGGTGTTGACGCATTAGGCGACACATTACAACGTAAACGGCAAGCACCGGCTGTAGCGCTCGATATTTCCTTGATCCTAGCGCGACTAGATCAGTTTATGCAGCGCTATTGTGAACAACAACCAGCTACTCCTACACCCCCTGCGACCACCTTAAAACTTAGTGAATACCAGACTCTACAGGTTCAAGCCGCTTGTGCTGAAGGACGGCAGGTGGTACAGGTCGAAGCCAAATTTGATGAAGATTGTTTAATGCATGTCGCTGGTGCACTGATACTATTACGGCAATTGCAACAGGTCGGCAGTATTATTGCTACATTACCTAATATAGATGATGATAAATTGTTAGAAGCCTCTCATCAGATCACTGTGGTAATGCTTACTGAAGATGTTGAGGCGGCACAGCAGGCCGCACTAGTAGCTGGTGTTATTAGTGTCGCAACCGTGAAGCCATTAGTGCTTGAAGATGGCAAGGTGATATTCGGGCAGACATCACTATTATCAGCAACAACCGTGGCTACTGCTCCTATTGCATCGACAGTAGCGCCAGAGGCTACCACTAGTCTTAATACAACGGTTGAGGCTGCTACTAGCGAAGTAATACGTACGCCAAAGCAGACCACCAGCGAGATTGAGATTCTACGTGTTGATGCTGCCAAGGTCGATATGCTAATGGATCTGGTGGGAGAATTAGTGATTAGCCGCTCTATGCTTAACCAGATCTTCAATCAACTCAAACGCGAGTTTCCTAAAAACGAATTAGTAGGACGTTTGGGTGACACCGATTCTTATATTGGTCGTGTGCTAGGCGAACTTCAAAAAGGTGTTATGAAGGTGCGCATGGTTTCGCTCGATCAGATGTTTAATCGTTTCTTCCGGATTGTGCGTGACCTAGCGCGCGAGAGTGGTAAGCAGATTCATTTAGAGGTTACTGGTGAAGAGACAGAACTTGATAAACGTGTTGTAGACATCATCTATGAACCACTTTTGCATCTAGTACGTAACGCTGTTGATCACGGTATAGAATCTGATGAGGTACGGTCACGAAATGGCAAGCCAACCCGTGGCCATATCCTACTACGTGCTTACCATCAAGGTGATCAGGTTATTATAGAAGTGCAGGATGATGGTCGTGGTATAGACGTAGAAAGACTTAAGAATAAAGCGATCGAGAAACGGTTGCGTGTTTCTGAAGATATACGTAGCCTGCAGGGGCAGGATGCTCTGGAACTGGTCTTTCTTAACGGCCTCTCTACAGCGGATCGAGTTACAGAGATCTCAGGCCGTGGTATTGGTATGGACGTAGTTAAGAACGTTATAGAAGGATTGAAAGGAAGCATAGAGATCTGGACAGAAGTGGGCAAAGGCACACGCTTCACACTACGTATGCCGCTTACGCTAGCAATCATCAAAGCAATGCTCTTTACAGTCGAAGAGCGGGTCTTTGCCATTCCACTCTCCAGTGTACTAGAGATCTCACGTGTACGGCGTGAGCAGTTACAGCAGATCGGACGCCACCGTGTCTACAACTTACGTGATACTCTATATTCGCTACTAGAGCTTGATCAGTTGTTGTTGCGCACACCTCGCACTGAACCACGTGACAACCCTTTTATTCTTATTGTCGGACTAGGTGAGCGGCGTGTTGGACTGGTAGCTGATAAAGTGATCGGTGAGCGAGAGATTGTTGTGAAGGCGGTCGATAAGGAATGGATCTCATCGGAGCTTATTACAGGAGCTTCGCTACTAGGTGATGGGCGAGTGGTATTAATACTAGACATCAGTATATTGTTACGACGCGCAGTTACATCGGCACGCGTTTCTGGAGAAGAGAGTTAGCCCATATGAGAGGGTAGGCGGTGAGTGGGATGATCAACGAGGAGACAAATAAGATCAAAGTGATTGTCGCAGATGACTCCGCGCTGATGCGCAAACTGATCCCAGAACTGCTTAAGACTGATACACAGATCGAAGTGGTGGCGACTGCTATGGATGGAATGTTTGCTCTCAAGAAGATTGAGCAACACCGGCCCGATGTGATTACTCTAGATATAATGATGCCTAATATGGATGGGCTCACCGCGCTACGCCATATCGTTTCACAATTTCGTATTCCTGTGATTATTGTTAGCTCACTAACACAGCAGGGGGCAACCATTACACTTGAGGCACTTGAACTAGGCGCAGTCGATTTTGTTGCCAAGCCACAGTCAGCACTTCCTGAGCAACTACGCGAAATGGCAAGCGAACTGATCGAAAAGATCAAAGCAGTGGCGCGTTGTCAACCTCGTCTACGTCAACAGCGGGAGTTCGAGCCAATCCTTGCTACTACTACAGAGCTAATAGAACGCAAGCCCATCATTCTTGATAGCCGTACAGCGGCACAAGCGCTAATCTGTATAGGCGTCTCTACTGGTGGGCCAGAAGCGCTGGCTTGTTTATTGCCAAAACTACCAGCACGACTCGCTGCTGGTGTAATGATTGTACAACATATGCCAGCCGGCTTTACCGCGCAGCTTGCACAACGACTTAACAAGCGTTGCGAGCTAGAGGTAAAGGAGGCGGCGGATGGCGATCTAGTGTTGCCCGGACGTGTGCTAATCGCACCGGGCGGACGCCATATGCGTGTCAAGCGACTACCTCTTGCCACCACTGCGGTGGTTGTCGATGGGATACCTGTTTCTGGCCATTGCCCTTCTGTGGATGTGCTCTTTGCTGCTGCTGCTACTGAGTTCAGTGCTCGTGCAATTGGCATAATCTTGACTGGGATGGGTGAGGATGGCGTGATTGGCTTAGGCCAAATCAAACAGGCGGGTGGCCTTACCATTGCGCAGGATCAAGCCAGTTCGGTAATCTATGGAATGCCTAAGGCTGCATTAGCGCGTGGATATGCTAGTGAGGTGCTGTCGCTGGAGCAGATGGCCGATTATCTTGTGCAAAAGGTGGGTCTGCTATGAGCACGACACGATCCGTTCCCAACAAACCGGCATTAAAATCATTCACCTGTCTAGTGGTGGATGATTCAGAATTTGCACGAATGCATTTGATAGAACTTTTAACAGAATTGCTCACAGGCGTCGAAGAGATCAAGTTCGAGACTGCTACTGGTGGGCTGGAGGCAATAGAGGTCTATCAACGCTTCAAGCCTGATCTGGTGATGATGGATATTGTTATGCCAGGGATGGATGGAGTCGAGACGGTGACACGTATTTGCCAACTTGATCCAGCCGCGCGAGTAGTAATGGTCAGTTCACTAAGTTATCAAGAGAAGGTGAAAGAGGCGTTGATAGCAGGCGCCAAACATTTTGTCGTCAAACCGATCAAGCCAGATATTCTTTATCGAGTAGTTATTGATGTGCTAACGGCGACATAAATTAAAATCGCAAGATGGGGACGCGTGACAATGCATGAGACTGGAATTTGTTAAAGCATTTGTAGAAATAACTCAAGAGATCTTTAGTGAAGTACTAAGCGATCATAAAGTAGCCACGGGCCAACTTTCGCTAGAATGGGCGCCCCGCGTAGAAGGTGCTGTTGTTACTTATATAGAGCTAAGCGGCGATCTATTAGGCAAGATTCTACTCTATATGGAGTATCAGACGGCATCAGCAATCGCTACACGTATGTTGGGCAAATCTCTCCCTTCACAGCAGTTGGTTGCCTCTTGTATTGCTGAACTTGCTGGTATGGCGGTTGGTCGGGTAATCTCTTGGATCAATGACAAGGCCTGTCATATACAGATGAGCCCACCGATTATTACAATAGATACACGTGTTCAGGCGCCATCTGAGGGGGTTGAAACGCTAATCTTTCCCATTCAAACGACCTGTGGAGAAGCCACGCTTAATGTGAGCTTTGTTGATCTCGATTATAGTGCCGAGGAGCGCACTAATAGTGGCCGTGAAGTAGTACATGGTGAGGAAGAGCAGACCGCTAATTAGCACTACTAAGGAGTCGTGTCATGGGGCAGAATGAGGAGATACTGAAGCTCTTCGCCCGCAGTGAGGAGTTATTAGAAACGATCCGGCGTGGTAAGCAGTTTACTGAAGAGCTGCTACGTGAGAACGAGCGGTTGCGCCTGCGTATTGTACAGCTTGAGAAGGAGCTATTGGATGCCAATGGTGAAGAGATGGCGCGGGTACGTGGTGAAAATGATCAACTGCGCCGTCGTATTGAATGGCTGGAACGGCGTTTTGGCGAAGTAGAGGCTGAGAATAAGGATTTTGTCCAACGTTATTTGCAAGTTGAAGAACAGAATGAAGGATTAGCTAATCTTTATGTTGCTAGTCATCAACTCCACTCTACTCTCGATCTAAACGAGGTGATCCAGATTATTGTAGAGATCTTACTCAATTTGATCGGTGCAGAGGAGTTTGCCATCTTTATTATGGATGAAGAGGCTAAAGAGTTAATCTTTGCCGGTGGAGAAGCCGGGGCAAGGCGTTTTCCCAAGGGTCGTATTCCGCTTGGACAAGGTATTGAAGGAGCGGTAGCAGCTCGTAAAGAGCCCTACCGTGGTGATGGGGACTTGATGAACCAGGGCAGCGAGACGCTTATCTGTCTGCCGCTCAAGCTCAAGGAACATTTAGTGGGCGTCATCAGCATTTACAAGTTACTTGGTCAGAAGCGTGGTTTTACTGCACTCGACTATGAGTTGCTCAACTTGCTGGCAGGACATGCTGCCACGGCACTGGTAAGTTCCAAGCTCTACCAGGGCACGGAGCGCAAGTTGCGTACGATCGAAGGATTTATGAATCTATTGCGTTCGCATTGATCGGCAAGCGCGAGGATGCGATTAGCGAAACTTACTTGTGTGGATGGGAGAGAGATTATGGCAGAAAGAAAATTCCTGGTTGTCGATGATTCCGCCACTATGCGTCAGCTTCTGATAATGGCGCTACGCAAGCTGGACGGAGTAGGGCCGCTTACGCTAGTAGAGGCCTTCGACGGTAAGGACGGCTTTGAGAAGTTTCAGGCTGGTAATTTCGACCTAGTGCTCACTGATATTAAGATGCCCAACATGGATGGATTAGAGCTGATCGGCAAGTTGCGTGAAGTAAACCAGAATGTGCCGATCATAATTATCAGCACCAAAGGCGAAGAGGCAGATATCCAACGCGGCCTCTCAATGGGAGCCAATGAATATTTGCTTAAACCGATCTCAACAATACGCCTTAAGGAGATTATTGGTAAGCTGTTCGCCTGAGCGTGACGGGCAGAAAGGAGAGCGCGATGGCAAAAGAGCAACTTATTGTATTTAAGATCGGCAATGAGGTCTTTGGCGTCGAGATAGGCTTAATCAAAGAGATTATTCCTTATCAAGATGTTACCCCTGTGCCAGATAGCTATGACTTTGTAGAGGGGATTATCAATCTACGTGGCCGTATTGTAACTGTGATAGATATGCGTAAGCGGCTACATGCGCCCGTGGCGCCACACGAGAAGAGCACTCGCATCATCATTATGGAGTCTGATGGGCGGCTAATGGGGCTTATTGTCGATTCTGCCAACGAAATTCTGCGTGTATCACCAGATATGATTGCTCCACCACCTGAATTGATTAGCGAAGTAGGGGCACAATATATCACTGGCATAGCACGCATAAGCGAGCGCTTAATTATAATGCTCGATCTACGGCGTATATTAAGTGCCGAAGAATTGGGCAGACTAGAAGATCTAACCAATATTCTCTACGGTAGCGCCTCGCAGAATTGATCAAGGTCGCAAAAGCAGACCTAGTTATCTGATCAGCTTGCCAACCTTAGCTAATGTATTGCTTATAAGCCTGCTTTTTATCTCGCCGGCGGATAATTAGAAATTCGGCTGGTAGCGCGCCAGCCTTCTGTTATAATCCCGGAAATGTCAGTAGATCCAATGCCGATTTAACTTTCCGGAGGAGAAGTATGATTATTGAACATAGGGGCAAACGGCCTATTATCGATCCCAGTGCCTATATTGCACCAAATGCAGTTGTTTCTGGTGATGTCACAATAGCTGCTGATACACGTGTGCTTTATGGCGCCGTGATCACTTCCGAGGGAGCGCCTGTACGTATCGGTAAGGGAAATGTGATTATGGAAAATGCCGTGATTCGTGCTGCGGGTGGACGTACACGCAGTTTCCCTGTCACGATCGGTGATTATGCATTGGTCGGGCCATCTGCCTATGTTAGCGGCGCTACGCTTGAGTATCGCGCCTTTGTAGGGGCTCGTACGGTTATACTCAATGGCTCTATTATTGAGCGCAATGCTGCTGTGACCGTAGGAGCAATTGTGCATATACAGACACGTGTGCCGGCTGAGACGGTAGTGCCACTACAGCATATTGTGATTGGAGATCCTTGCAAACTCTTTGCTCCTAGTCAGGCAGATGCGATCCTAGACGAATTGATGCGCCGCAATTTCAAAAGCTATGTCTTTGACCTTAGTGACGAACAGATCCTTGCTGAGCACTATGTACATAGCCTGGGTCTACATCTACAGGATCGTGTACTAGATGCTTTAGGAGTTGCTAATGAACCGGCGGCCGCGGCACTTCCACGCACTACCAGTCCACGCACTACCAGCCGACGTAAACGTTCCTAAATTACCAGCCGCTTTTACCAAGGCCCGGGCCAATATGCCTGCCATTCTTTGCCCTTGTATGACTTCTATGGTTATAATCCTTATTTCCCTGTCAATTTGTAGGGAGGATAATTATGAGTAGCGAGCAGTTTTTTGATCAAGTAGCCAAAGATTGGGACAAGATGCGGGTTAACTTCTATTCCGACAATGTGCGAGAGAAGGCTTTTGCGGTGGCAGGGGTGGTAACTGGCCGACTTGCTGCCGACATAGGAGCAGGCACTGGCTTTATCACCACAGGACTGCTCCAGCATGGTCTCAAAGTGATTGCGGTAGATCGATCGGAAGCAATGTTAGTAGAGATGCAGAGGAAGTTTGCTGGCAGTGGTGAAATTGATTATCGCCTAGGCGAGGCTGAAGAGTTGCCGATCGGTAACGAAGAGGTTGATTACGTTTTTGCCAATATGTATCTACATCATGTTGAGACCCCTCTTGATGCGATCCATGAAATGGTACGTATTCTTAAACCCAAAGGGCGACTCACAATCACTGATGCAGATGAGCATCAATTTGAGTTTCTACGTATCGAGCACCACGATCGCTGGCTCGGTTTCAAGCGTGAAGATGTCAAAAATTGGTTTATTGCTGCTGGTCTACATAATGTAGTAGTAGATTATATTGGTGAAAATTGTACGGTGCCTTCACAGACAAGCGTAGACCAAGCTTGTATCAGCATCTTTGTCGCTAGTGGCGAGAAGTGAGGTGCTGTCTTGCCATTCACGTTAATTCCAGACTCACCGCTATTGCCAGATATAGGTCCAGTGCAGATACACTATCGTAGCTGTGGTGAAGGCATACCGCTGATCTTTCTACATGGCGGTTGGGGTTATGAAGTATATCCTTTCGAGCATCAGATTAAGGCTTTTGCAGAGAAGTTTAGCATCATTATTCCAGATCGTTCTGGCTATGGTCGCTCAACGAAGATGTATCATTTCCCTATCAATTTTCATCATTGCGCGGCTGGTGAAATGATCAGATTTCTTGATATATTAGAGATTCCACAGGCAATATTATGGGGACATAGCGACGGCGCCGTGATTGCAGCAATAATGGGCTTACAAGCTCCTACACGCTTTCTTGGCCTGATATTGGAAGCCTTTCATTACCGTCGTGCTAAGACCAGTTCAGTAGCATTCTTTCAAACCATGCTTAACAATCCTGAGCAACTAGGTGAACGTGTCTGCACAGTAATGGCTCGTGAGCATGGCGCAGACTATTGGCGCACAGTGCTTGCCAATGGTGGCCGTGTTTGGTTAGAGATTATTAAGCAGAGCGAGCAAGGGGAGAAGGATTTCTACAATGGACAGCTCTCACAACTAAAAGTGCCGACCGCCTTCGTTCATGGCAGTGATGATCCACGCACCGAACCAGGCGAATTAGCAGATATAGGTAAGCAGTTGCCATCTGCTACGATGTTAATTATCAAAGGTGCTGGCCATAGCCCTCATAGCGAGCGTGCCTGGGCAGCCGAATCTAGTGAGCGAGCAGGGGAGTTTTTATCAGGACTAGTAAAATAAGTTTATTTGAGGATTTGATATGACGGAAAAACAGGTAGCACCATATGGTTGCTGGAAATCTCCTATCACTTCCGATCTGATTGTTACTGGCGCGATTGGATTGGAAGAACTCACATCTGATGGTGAGGATCTATATTGGATTGAGATGCGACCTTCCGAAGGTGGTCGCAATGTAATTGTTCGCCGAACCCCAGATGGGCAGCTTACAGATATCACGCCGCCACCATTTAATGCTCGTACACGTGTGCATGAATATGGTGGCGGTGACTATGTAGTATTAGATGGAACGGTTTACTTTTCTAACTTTGCTGATCAACGAATTTACCGTGTCGTTGCTGGCGCTACTCCTGAATCGATTACCCCTGAGCAGGCTTGGCGCTATGCTGATATTGTCATCGATCGCCAGCTTAATCGGCTTATCTGTGTACGAGAAGATCATAGTGTAGCTGGACATGAGCCAATCAACACATTAGTGAGTATTTCCCTTAATGGTAGTGGAGAAATTAAGGAGTTGGTTGCTGGTAATGACTTCTACTCTTCTCCTCGCCTCAGTCCTGACAATAGACGACTTGCTTGGCTTACCTGGCGTCATCCCAATATGCCCTGGGATGGCACAGAATTATGGATAGCAGAGATTAAAGAGGATGGCTCACTAGCAAAAGCAGAACGTATTGCTGGTGGAGCTGATGAATCGATCTGCCAACCAGAATGGTCACCAGATGGGCTACTGCACTTTGTTTCTGATCGAACTGGGTGGTGGAATCTATATCGTTGGCGACAAGGCCATAGCGAATCGCTATGTAAGATGGCAGCAGAATTTGCTAACCCACAGTGGGTCTTTGGCATGTCCTTCTATGCTTTCGAATCGGCTGAACGTATTATCTGTAGCTATCTAGAGCGAGGAAGCAGTCGATTAGCCAGTTTGGATACTACTACACGTACGCTTACACCAATAGAGCTTCCTTATACCGACATTGCAAATGTACATACACGGTCTGGGCAGGTATTATTACGTGGTGGTTCAGCGATAGAGCCAACATCGATCGTAGAAGTAGAATTGACCACGGGGGTGCGGCAAGTACTACGTCGGGCAACCAGTATCGAGATCGATTCTGGTTACTTATCAATTCCACAGGCAATCGAGTTTCCCACTACGTCTGGATTAACAGCTCATGCCTTCTTCTATCCACCTAAGAATCGTGATTACAAAGCGCCATCAGGCGAGAAGGCACCCTTGTTGGTCAAGAGTCATGGCGGTCCCACTTCTGCAGCTTCGACAAGGTTTAATCTCACGATTCAATATTGGACCAGTCGCGGTATTGCTGTGCTAGATGTCAATTATCGTGGTAGTAGTGGTTATGGGCGTGCTTACCGTCAACAACTTAATGGGCAGTGGGGAGTTGCTGATGTAGATGATTGTGTTAATGGTGTGCGCTATCTGATCGAGCGTGGACTGGTTGATGGCAATCGGTTGGCCATTGATGGTGGCAGCGCCGGTGGTTACACTACACTATGTGCGCTTACCTTCCGCGATACTTTCAAGGCAGGCGCCAGTTACTATGGAGTAAGTGATCTAGATGTGCTGGTACAAGATACACACAAGTTTGAAGCACGTTATCTGGATCGCTTAATTGGTCCTTATCCAGAACGAATCGATCTATACAAAGAGCGATCACCAATTCACTTTACTGATCGTCTCTCTTGTCCAGTGATACTTTTTCAGGGGCTTGATGACAAAGTCGTTCCACCTAATCAAGCAGAGATGATGGTAGCAGCACTACGTGCCAAGGGTCTGCCAGTGGCTTATGTTCCTTTTGAAGGTGAACAGCATGGTTTTCGTCAAGCTAAAAATATTAAGCGTGCACTAGACAGTGAACTCTATTT
>JBFLVQ010000200.1:0-13631 GCA_040758525.1 Acidobacteriota bacterium | reverse complement strand
AGATTAAGGGTACTGGCAAATAGGATTGAAATTAGAAGATTAAAATTGATTTAAGCGATAGATTCTCAATGTACCATCACCAGGTGTTACCAGTAACACTGAACCCTTGTTTTTACCTAGTCTTGCTACTATTGGATCACCAGGGAAAGAGTCTACTTTAAGTGACCATAATGGTGTGCCGTCGGTAGCACGTAAAGCAACAAGTTGACCATCTGTGGTACCAAAGATAAACTCGTCGCTACGGTCGCCATCTAGATCAGCAGTGATTATTTCAGTGATCGGTTGGTAAGCAGTCTTATAAACGAGTAGTCCCGTCATATAGTCATAAACATAAAAAGCATCTCCATCACCATAGTTGCCGCCAATACGATCAAATCCACCACCATTACCAGTTTCTGCTAAACCCATTAAAAGTTGCGAGGCCTGTCGCTTAGCGGTCTTGCCATTGATCGTCTTAAAGAAGTTCCAGATTGGTTTGCCTTGCTCTAACATTTTTACTACGCCAGCAGGGCCTACTAAGAGAATTTCATTATTGCCAGAAAGAATCGGTGTAGAATAGAAATCTGCTGCTAATAGCGCAACATTAATAGGACCAACCAACTCTATGCCACTTGCGCCATCAAGAATACGGTATAGGTTGTCGGAAACAATATATAGATCATCTTTACCATCATGATTAAAATCCCGTACCGTAGCATAATTGCCAAAAGTGTAGGTGTCTAAGCGTGACCATAGAATGCTACCATTGGCGCCAGAAAGCACAAAACTACGGCCACGCGGTGCAGAAAGAAAGATATCGATACGTGTAGGAACACCTCCAAAGTGGCCTGTAGTGATGTCTACATTAGTATTGGCAGGGATCTCAGAGAAGGTACGCCCCCAGCGTTCCTTAAAACGGAGCTTTCCTTGCGAGACACTACCACGCGATTCATAGACAACTAGCCGTAACCGTCCATTGTCACTGGTAGTAGTAATTAATTGTGGTCGTCCATCACTGCCATCCAGTGCTTGAATAATCGGGACATAATTACCGGAAATTGTACTGATCTGTACTAGATTGGCTAATTGCTCATCATAAGAGAGAACTAATAACTGACCACCCGGCACACGTAGAATAATCTCATTATCGCCGTCTTCATCAAGATCGGCAACACGTGGTTCGGTACTAAAACTTGCTCCATTGAATACAGGTGTATTGGCATTGAGGACAAGACGTTGTTTACGTCGGTCATAGACTGCTAGTTCACCAGTTAGTAGGCTCTCCAATTCGCGATTGATAAGAAATTTTTCGCTGGCAGGTACCGCCGTGGCATTAATAATTGCACGTACAGGGCCTGGTCTAGGGGTATCTAGATCTTTTTTAATACGTAACTTCTTCTTTCCCTGTAGTAGATAAAGCTCTTGTAGATTAATTCCACCATTACTATTGTTAGAATAGACAAGAAACTTAAAAGGACTGCCAAGCAAGAATAGGCTATTCTGTCGCGCGCTGGAACTACCGATCAGTTCAAACCCTTTTTCTGCCAGTTGTGCGCGCATCAATGCATACATTCCTGTAATCGGTTTATCAATGTCTAAAAACAGCATTGTCATGCCAGCATTGGCAGCAAGACGAAAGACCTTCAATTCTGAGGCAGGTGTGAGGGTAGGGAATTCAACTGTTTCTGTACTGGTCAAAAGTTCTGGTTGACCATCCAGATCTAGATCTTTTAGATCCCAGACAAAGACTCCAGGAATGCTAGTAAGTAGTACTGGCTGACCTAGGCTGTCGGCTTGACCACGATAGATCTTTACCTGTTGCTCACTACCGTTCCAGACATTGACGATTATTTCACTACGTCCATCCTTATCAAGATCCATAACGGCATGTAGGGGTGCACGTAGAGTCTGTTGTGGAAAACTGGTACCCCATAGGCGACGAATGGAGGGGGTCAATTGTAGCACGGTTATTGCTGTTGCCTTATTGTTAGTAGTAAGAGCAGGGATATCATCAGCAACAATGACTGCTTCTAGGTTATTATCGCCATTAATGTCAGCAAGTGTGACCAGTCCGTAATGTCTACCTTCAATATCGCCTTCCTGAAATTCAAATAGCTGTTTTAACTCACCTAGTCCAGAGAAGATCATCAGGCGAGGGCGACCTACTACTACTACTTCTAATGTACCATCACCTTCAATATCACCTACGGCCAATTGGGGAAAGTTTAACTGGCCACCAGCCAAATTTGGTACTAATGGTGAGTTATAAAGTAGACCAGTACTAGTAAAGAAATAGCCGCGAGCATCCTGTAGTGTCTTGGTATGATCGGCAAAGACAACAATCTCTTTACCTAGTTTGGTGGGGGTAAGATCAGCAATTTTACAGTAGTATGCTTGTAGCGAGACAAATTCGGGAAACTGGAACTGCCATAACAGTGTACCCGTGGCACTAATCGCCATTAGCTGCTGTTTATGGGTATTAATGGCGATAATTTCCGCGCTTGAGCCATCATTGTCTAGATCGGTGGCAGCAACCAGTTCTGTTACACCATAAAAGCCATTGATAACCATCTGGCCATTTAGATTAACAGCGATCAAACGGCCCTGTTTAAGATAGATGATTTCAGGTTGATTATCTAGATTGAGATCGCTTATTAGTGGCTGGATTGAGCCACCACCTAGTTGGAAGCTGGCAAAATTTTCTGGTAGTTGCTGACTAGGAATTTTTAGTTCAGTGCGTCCACGTAACTCGACATCACCACGAAAACGTGGCCAATCCTGAGCCTGTACACCAGCCGCATTTATAAGTAGTACCACTAGCAGCCAGAGATAGGGCAGCTTGATGATAGCTTGACGATAGATTCCCCTCATCGTTTACCTTAGATGCTTATACCAAGTTTATAGTTCAGATAATAATTAAAGTTTAGAAAAGTTTTCTGCCGCCCTCAACACTATTTTCAAAATTTCTCAAAATTGTCTATGCTTGCCGAATATTGCTCATGTATTTATAATTAAGCCAATGTTCATAGTTCATAACACGAAGCTGCTTCGGCGGTAGTATCTTAGGAGAACAAGCAATGCGGGATATTCTAAGTCGCAGAGAACGACAGATTGTCAAGCTGATTTCGGAAGGGCATTCAAGCCGAGAGATTGCCGATACACTGTCGGTCAGTCCACGTACTGTGGAGGCGCATCGAGCCAATATCTATCGAAAATTGGGTATGCATAATATTGCCGACCTGATCAAGTACGCAATTAAGGTAGGTATTGCCGGCTTAGATTAATTTGAGATAGTTAGCTGTTATTCACTAAACAGCTCAGTGAGTTTTTTCGCGTCTTCAAGCGATAACTTATTGCTTTGAATGGCCTCAATCAGATGTTCTAGCTTCTTTACTGAGGCAGTAAGCTGCCCAATATCTTGATCTGCTTTATGTGCCCAGTACATCATACTTTTGAGACAGTCTATCTGTTTACGTAAAGCTTCCAGAACGGCTGTAACACGATTCTCTAGTTCACTAGTTAAATCGATAAATTGGGAACGAGTATATTTGGTTGGTTGAGAGCGTTTAGAGGCGCTTACCCCACCCAGAGTACGGGTATAGATACTCTCTGCTTTTCCTTTCTCTGAGCCAAGCATCTTAGTATCACGGGATCCTTTATCCTCCTTTTTATGTGAATCATCTCCTTCTGGGTCAAAAGCGGCTAGCACCTCGATATGGGTAGTAAGGCGCGGCACATATTCGGGCGGTTTAAGCCCCAGACCTTCAAATTTGGTGATGATAACGGTGATATTGTCATCCCCACCACGTTGTTTTGCTAGCTCAATAAGCTGCTTGCAAGCCTCTTCTGGAGAAGGATTATTCTGTACATGAGTGAGCATCTCCTCATCTTTGACCTTACCAGAAAGACCATCAGAACAGAGCAAAAGGTAATCACCGGCGGTTAGTTCCAGAGATGTTACGGCAACTTTAACCTCCTGCTGGCAGCCCAATGATTGTAGAATGATGTTACGGCCAGGCGCGGTCTCAGCCTGCTCCGCAGTCATTAGGCCACGACTAACCAATATACTAACCAGTGATTGATCTGTTGTGATCTGTTTTATGCGACCAGCATGAATGATGTAGCCACGTGAATCGCCGACTTCGGCAATATAAGCAACATTCTTCTCAATAAGAGCAGCAGTAATTGTTGCTCCCATACCACGGCGTTCAGGATTCGATTGACCTTCTGCCCAGATCAATGCGTTGGCCTTCTCAACGGCTTGTACTAGGCGATCAAAAGGGGTGACAGAAGCATTAGTACGGCGTAGTAGTTCCACACGCATTGAATGGACTGCCATCGAAGAAGCAACTTCGCCTGAATTAGCTCCCCCCACTCCATCAGAGACGGCTAGCAGTAGCCGGTTTTCCTCAGCCTTGTGAGAGATCCTTTGTGGTATTAGAAAACCACGCCCAGTGGTTAGATCCACAATAAGAAAATTATCTTCATTGTTACTACGCACCAGGCCTACATCGGTAAACCCAGCTATTGTTGTTATAATCACATCGTTCGCTTCTGCCATATTTACCCCAGCTTGCCGGGTAACCCCAGCCTTGAACTCTCACCACAGTTTTATGGGAATTGATTGTCAGCCCGCCTGATTCATCTGCTTCTGATCGCATTATCGTTGGAGGGGCTGGACAATCTATATTAGTCAGATTGACTGACACAATATAACTTGAAGGGTGCGTTAATGTACAGTGGGAATCCAGAAGTTAAGGGGACAAGCGCGGTGGTTTTCGCAGTCGGTTGACCTCCTCACCCTGACTGAAGTCAGGGGATTTCTTGGTTTGGCTACCAAGATCAAGCCGTTACTAGCACCAAGAAACTGGGTAACCTGTCAAAGCAGGATTCCCAAGGTTGATGCTTCACAGGCGAGTCCAACGACTTCGCCTCAGCATCCAGTAACGCTCAGCCCGAGCGCCGTTCCTGGAAAGGAATTGAAAGTGTTTCTCTACTTAGCGGGTCTGATTTTATCTGCGAGCCTTTCTCGCACAACCCCCTATCAAACATTCAAAGAGCCGCGATGCCTGTTTCCAGTTAGGCTGATGGGCACTGAACTGGGGTTGGATTCGCATCTGTATTGGAGAGCGGTAAGATTGCTACCTTCGCCTATATTTCACAATCTATTTATGGCCTCTCGGCCATTGCGATTTTTCATCTACGCAATTCAATTGCAGAGTTTTCAAATCGCTTTTCCTAGAATTTTCAAATTGACTAACGCTGAAGGCAGAAATAACATCAGGGAGAGTTTTCAGCTTTAACCAGAGGAGTTACGATGGTATTTCAAGTTAAAGGGCAGAGTGGCGATGATGAGGACCCCTTTGAACGTCAGCGGCGCATAGATTGGTGGGATCAGAATATTTTGCGACGTGCCACTATTATGGTGGTAGGCGCCGGTGCACTCGGCAATGAAACCCTGAAAAATCTTGCGCTTTTAGGAGTAGGCAGACTCTTTATTGTTGATTTCGATACTATATCAGGATCGAACCTAAGCCGTACGGTACTCTTTCGCCGCCAGGATATAGGCCGAGAGAAGGCGGTCGCGGCTGCTGAAGCAACACGCCAACTGGCCTTGGAGGCGACTGCCAAGATTGCCTCTTTCCATGGTGATATGGTTTGGGATCTAGGGTTGGGAGTATATAGACGAATGGATGTTGTGCTTGGTTGTGTTGATAATGACGAGGCACGCCTAGCCACCAACCGTGCTTGCCGTAGTATAGGTATTCCCTGGATTAATGCTGGTATACATGGTCTCTCTGGCAATATAATGGTCTTTGGCTCTGAAGGGGTCTGTTATGAATGTAATGTTACGCCTGATCAGATCGAAGACGCCCACTCGCGTTATGATAGCTGCGAGAATGTACGCAAGCGCTTCCTTCAGCAAGAGCGTATGCCCACCGTCCAAGTGACCTCTGCATTGATCTCTGCGCTACAGGTCCAGGAGGCGATCAAGCTGCTACATAACCAGCAGCCGGCAATAGGTAAACGGATTGTCTTTAATGGTCTTACCAATGGCTATTCTACTATAACACTTCAGCCATTGGATGAATGTCTTGCCCATGGATGTTATGGTGAGATCTACGAACTGCCATTAGCGGCGCGTACGACCACGCTGGCACAACTATTCGAAGCTGTCGAAGATAGATTAGGGCCAGGGACAACTATCGATTTAGCACGACGTTTCATTCTTGAGATACGCTGTCGATTTTGTGGGCGTATACTAAAGCTGATGCGTCCTGCACACCGCATCTTTGATGATGAACTGATCTGCCAACAGTGTCATGAAATGGGCCATAGAGCTGCCAATGAAAGGGTTGAAACATTAGCTCAGGAGTCTACGGACAACATCTATGTTAAGAGCGTGTCCCGATTGACGCGCCAACATACTGCGGTCGAGTTGCTTAGCCTGACACTTAGGGATTTAGGAGTACCCCCCTTGCAGATTATTTCAGCCACCGATCCAAAGGGTCGGCAATTGGCTTTCGAGTTGACTGCCGATGTTGCTGACGTATTAGGTGAATTGGCCTGATAGGGATTGGCCAGGCACTGCTTAAGTTGGGCGTAGACAATCGCTAGGATAGCTTAAAATTTCCACGCCCCCCCTTGACAATTAATGATCATGATCCGACACTAAGACGGATCTCATTCGGCGCGGTGGACGACGGCTGGCTTTTGTGCTAATGAAGGGTTACAGATTTGGAGGCCCTATGGATTTTATGGTCTTGTTGTTTCTTGCGCTCTTCCTAGGCTTTGTCGGCGTCAACATCTGGGATCTATGGGAGGAACATCAGAGCCGCTCGCTACTGATCGAAAACGGCCGATTTCTGCGACGCTACTTTGCTCGTGCCCTGATCGGCAGGCAAGAAACGATCGTCTCGGTTTCCCCGGACGCCAAATTCGCCATACAGCATTTGAGGTCCGCCCACCGTTGTGAAGTCTGTCACCAGGTGGATCGTTTTGAGATACATACAGGGTTTTGTCAACGGTGCAATCATCAGACCTTGTAATATTCTTTCAAGGAGAGTTAGCAGATGTCAGATATCGATGTCACCTTCCGCAACGAGAATAACGGTAAAGAAGTTGAGGTGACGGTTTCCGATGATATGCCGGCCGATGCTATTCTGCGCAACTTGGGCGAAGCTGGTCTGATACCAAACACACCAGGCACGGCACTAGTCTTTCGCGGTATGCAGTTACGGCCCAATCAGACGCTAGGACAATTTGGTGTCGCTAGTGGCGATGTGGTTAGCATCTTTTTGAACACTCGCGGCGGCTGTTATTGTCGCTATTTTCACGATAAGTAGGTTTATACACTATGGCAACTCCGGAAGATGTTAGACGCGCTCGGCTAGAAGCCGATTATGAAGAGATGAAATCGATCCGTGGTGACATCATAAGCTGGCAAGCTTATGGTACACCACCACACGAATATGTCGTCACCTTTAACATTCGTAGTTATATCAATTCGACAGTAACACGAGAAGAGCATCGTATACGTATAATACTGTCTCCCAGCCATCCTTTTGAAAAGCCTGTAGTGATGATGCATGAGATGGTACCAATCTTTCATCCACATGTCTGGCCAGATGGTAAGGTCTGTATTGGGGGATGGGACTATCGTGAGGGGCTAGGCTCTTTTGTTGTTAAGCTGGCGCGTATGTTTCAGTATGATCCTGATCTGGTCGATCCCTATTCGATTGCTAATTACAATGCTGCAGACTGGTATTATGCCAATCCGACACTATTTCCTTCTGACCGACAGATTCTGCCGGTACCGGGTCGCGAGACAGTAGCGCATACCTTTAAGGTAAAGAAGGTTACCGATGGTGAGCCTGTCCGCGACACGAAAAGTGCACAAGCTCCTGCCCAGCCACCCAGACAACCTCAACCTGGGCGCACTTTCGTGATCAGGAACCGATGAAACTATGAAATTTGTAATTAAAAAAGTGAGTGAGGTGGAGGCAATTAAGCGTCCCCTGCCCGCCGCTATTGAGACTGAAGGCGTGCCCTCTAGCGGTGATTTTCGTATCTATCTCTCTCGCCAAGCCCGAGAGAAGATCTTTATTGCCGGCTCTTTCAATCCTGATGGTGCCTCTTTGATTCGACGTGAGAATGAACGTGGGGGAGTGCTGTTAGGCAATCTCTACTACGATGAGGTTGATGGACAGCGTATCACCTATACGGCAATTACCGATGCAATGCCAGCCGAAGAGGCACATGCCGGCTCGACTCACGTCGAATTCGATGGTGCCATGCTCAGTAAGGTGATGGAAGAAGCCAATGAGTATATACAAAAGACCAGCCAGAGCACGCGTATTGTTGGTTGGTATCACACTCACCCTGGTTTTGGTGTCTTTATGTCTGGCACAGATCAGAATACTCAGCGCCAGATATACGGCACCGACTGGCATGTTGCCATTGTCTTCGATCCTGTACGACGCGATTATGGGATCTTTTACGGCAAGGATTCTACTGCTTGTAGTGGCTGGTATATTTTTGATCTAAATGCGGAGGGTTTTCCTCCGCCTATGAAACTGCGGCTACGTTATAGTGTTTCACAACTGCAGAGCCGTCAGGTTGAAGAGGATTTCGCGCAACTTAAAGAGAATTTATTAGAAGAGTTTCGCGAAATGTTTGATCCACTTAAAGACCTCATCTGATCAGCTTTAATGACAGAGACCAGAAAAGCTGGTATTGCTGCTATATCCTCGGCAATTCTCTATAGATTGACGCAGGGAAAAACCCTCAATGGTAGTTTCTATTTCTCTCTAGGCTACTTCTCCATTACCTTACTCTCTTTGCTTCCATATACTTGGAGCGACTACTGCTATGTTGATGAATTAACCCTGATGGTTGATAGCAAGCGTATGCTGCTAGGCGACCAGCAGTATCGTGACTACCTTACTCATTATGGTATGGGGAGCGTCTATCTGATTGCGCTGGTATGGCGTATTACAGGTATTGTTTCGCATATACCTATACGCTTGTTAACATTTCTTGCCATTACTTTGGGGGGATGGTTACTAATTTTAATTGCCCGGTATTTTACTGGGCGCCACTGGCTTTCATTACTGCC
The DNA here is from genome assembly GCA_040758525.1 of Acidobacteriota bacterium. Classification (GTDB taxonomy): domain Bacteria; phylum Acidobacteriota; class Blastocatellia; order Chloracidobacteriales; family JADJPF01; genus JBFLVQ01. The sequence continues at coordinate 4,534 of JBFLVQ010000200.1, read as the reverse complement.
TGCGATTGTATTTGCCAACTTTCATAGCCACCTTTTTCCTTTTATTAACCATCATTGGTTTGCTAGTTTGGTATCAATCCTCTATCTCTTTCTGGTCGTCCGTTATCTGCATAGCCTGTGTCTAAAGGATCTATATTATTGTGGTCTAGCAGCAGGATTGAGCCTACTGTTCATTATGCATGAGGGAGTAGTGAATATTTTTGTTGGCATACTGATAGTGATTATTGTTGCACTATTAATAGGTGAACGATTAGATAATTGTCGGCTAAGCAAGCTGGCCACTACCTACTTTGCTGGATTATTGACATTACTACTACCAGTTTTTATCTACTATATAGCTACTGGAGCATTCGATGATTATCTTGAAAATGTATTTATCTGGTCATTGACAAAATATTTAACCCCTGGGGCTAACAATAATATCCCTTGGGCTGATATCAACAACTTGCATTTATGGCGTAGTGAGCCGAGTCGTATGGTGATGTTTTTTACTACCTGTTCAGTGCTGTTGCTATTGCTATTGCCACTTATTGTCTTGCTAATGGCTGTAGTATTGCTAACTTCACCTAGCAGTATAGACAAACATTTTAGATTTACCCCCACTGTAGAGCTGGCAAAGAGGTTAACTGGGGCTGGTGTAGTTGTTGAGCAGCGCTACTATTATTTGGTAATGTTGGTTCTCACTCTTTATGCCATTGGACTCTATTTAACCCCAGTATTATCTCAAGCATCTTTTTATAAACTACTATGGGGATCTTTGCCGGCGCTAATACTTGCAGTTATTTTTTGGGAGCGAGGTTTGACCGCAGTTACCGCAATCCCAGGAATACGACGTGCGCTAGCTGCAGTAATGATCTTTATCTTCATCTCATTAGGGATTGTAACGGTGGCAAGGCTATCCAGAGTCCTAGAAGGTAATAATCGCGAACTCTATTTTGATGATGAATCGACCAATTTCTCTAACCATCCTATTATAGAACTGATCAATCGCGAGACTACTCCCGATGACTATTTTTTTGCCTACAAACGGCTGGCATTGCTCTTCTATATGGTAGAGACGAGACTTGCGACCCGCTATACTTTCAATGATGGTGGGGTCGAGAATACCCTTACACAGGCCCAATTAAAGGAGTTGGTAAACGACCTTTATCGTCAGCGGCCCAAGTTTATGGTTTTTAGTGGTGAAGCAGAGCTGCTAGAACTGGTTCAAGGTAATAGCGATTTTCCTCAATGGTTGAATAATAACTACTTCTTACGCTTGAAAATTGAAGGCTTGCTGCTCTACCAGCGCAAATAGATTATAGTTGAATAAGCTCAAGTAATTCGTGTCGCAATTGTTGTAAACTGGTAATATATAGCAGGCAGCCAGTCTATCGTATGGCAAGAGCCATAACCAGAGGGAATGCTTTTATTGGCTGAGTGGTAAACCTAGAACCAGGGGGCTTTTATGAAGACCATACTGATTGTTGAAGATGAAGAAATAATTAGAGAGATTATCGCTACTATGCTCAATCCTAGCTATAACCTCTTGGAAGCAAGCAATGGTCAAGAAGCCCTTACAGTATGTGAACGACACAATCCCGATCTAGTAATTACAGATCTGCATATGCCTGTGATGAATGGAGTAGAATTCGTAAAGCGACTACGAAGTTCACATAGTGAAATAAAGATTGTTGCGATCTCTTCGTCTTTTCATCACCCACAAGATCCTTCTTATATATCCATGATGAAAGCTGGCACAGATATCTGTCTCCCCAAGCCGCTGGATCGCGATAAACTGAGTGATTCAGTAGATCACCTGCTGGGCCTGGATGAGCCACAGTAATAGATCCTGGGTTGTTGAACTGCTAGCTGCTTTGAAACCGTGTTATCTAGATCGAATGTGATGAAGCGCTTTTTCTGTCACTCGCTCTCTTCCAAAACACTCGCCAAGTTATAGAGTATTTGGCCGAAACGATCTACATAAAAAGAGAGCGCACTAGCGTTATCAATTGGTAGAAACAGCACACCCTGTTCCAAGCCAATGCCATAGCGAGTACAGAAATTGATGATTGACTGCTGTTGTAGAGATTGATCGTTAAAGCCAAACTCTGATTGTAACTTCTTTAGTGTCTCGCCCCCATCGGTCAATATTACCCGATCATTCTCTTTGGTGAGAAAGAAGTTGACAGTCTCATTATTAGGGAAGCGATAGGGAATGCGTGTACGCGAGAGCTTCCCACTTTGGGGGCGGCGGGTAACGGCCTGATTCATGTCTTTTTCTCCAATGGTTGAGAGCTATTATCTCAACCATAAATTAGCGTGCTTTACCCAAGCTGTAAAAGAACAGCAAGTTTCATTCTGTAACGACTCTTAACAATGGCCAGTATGGTTTTTATCATATACAAATGTGTGTTATCAACAACTCTTTACATTGTTTTCGCAATTGTTCTCAAGCCTGCTCGCGCGATGAACCTACTGCATGTAGAATTGTGCCTAGTAGCAGTGATAACATCGCTATTGTTGTGATCGGTTTATCAGGACTTGCTTGGATTGGCTCTTTAAAGAAGGCGATAATTAGCAATGTTGTGGCAACAAAAATAGATATTGAACCGATCGCTTGCAATTTTGGCCCTCGCTTTTTGCGGCTTGCAGCAAGATAACTTCCTAGTCCAATATTGTGAAGCCCAGCAAGTAGTATGTAGACATGATTTGCGCGAAATTGCATTCTAATAATCTCATTTGGCAGATAGATATCTGGGAACTGACGCTGCATATAGAATCCCGTAAAGAGAAAGACGATCACGGTAATAAATCCACTAATAAAATGTACTTTTCTTAATCTGCTACTCATGTTTGAGAATATCCTATGGGTTTCACAGTTGTTCCCATTTTACTGTAAAGATCTTTGTTGAGCGACTCTTCCCACCTTATTTAAACGTGACAAAGGTGGTGCTGTGAATATTTATTATCTCATCAAAGCAGAGGTAATTACGGCAACCTTCTACACTTCTACGGCAACAAACTGCTGATATTTATCCTGGACAGTTTTACTAACCATTTATGAGAGATAGAGAAATAGGTTTGCTGCGACTGGCCGCCGGTTGCCATGCTATTTGGCTTTTGTACAAGAAAAAAATATCTTATTGTGGGACAATAGAGTAAATCAAACATCAGGAGGAGACATGAAAGTTTCATCAATGAACGCCTACCGTTTAGTGGGCGTAGCATTCTGCACGCTACTCTGGCTGACTAGCTTTGCTACTACGGAATGCTGGGCGCAAGCTCGTGGCGTTCCCCGTGGCACACAGATGAAAGTCCGATTAGAGAAGGAGATCGATTCACGCGAAGCAAGAGATGGCGATCGTTTTACTGCCACGGTTCTTACTCCCAACCGATACGCTGACTCAACTATTGAGGGTCGTGTGACCAGCATTAAACAGTCGGGAAAAGTGAAAGGTAAGACCTCGCTAGCACTGGTCTTTGATCGTATACGTTTTCCTAATGGCAGCACTCAACTAATTCGTGGTGAGGTTGTACGAGTATATGGCGAGAAGTCGGCAAAAGAGGTTGATGATGAGGGCAAGATAAAAAGCGATAGTCGTGGCGCCTCGACGGCCAAGCGTACTGCTGGCGGCGCCGCCGCAGGTGCAATCATAGGCGGGTTGATCGGTGGCGGTAAGGGCGCGGCGATTGGTGCTGGTGTAGGCGCCGGTGTAGGCGCTGGCTCTAATGTGATTCGTGGTAGTAATCAGGTCAAGTTGGAAGAAGGTACCGAGATCTTGATTCGAACCACACGTTAAGTAGTATTTTTATACTCATCGCTAACGCTTCCTAAGTGTGGCAAGAGCAGAAAAATTATTGGTTTCTCACTAATTCTGTTGCCTACGATACCGGCGCAGATGTGATCAGAAATAGTCACATCTGCGCCGGTGACGTTTAGGAAAGTTGATCATCTTTCTTCAGTATGTCGCGTAGATACCATTCTTGTTTTTCATAAACCTGGACAATGCGCGAGAAGAGATCGACCGTACCAATATCTCCTACATCATCAGCTAATCTACCAGCTTCTCGCATCTCAACAATCAGTTTGATGGTGTTTTGATCGGCTTCCTCGATCATTGCACGTAGATTCTGTCGCTGTGTTGCTACTTTTACACTGGTGGTTTTCAGGATTTGGTTGGGATCGCTAGAAGGATCTTCTCCAATCATACGTATACGCTCAGCAAAATCATCTATCGTCTCCAGCGTCTGTTTAGCGAATTCGTCAAATAGTAGATGTAGATCGCGAAAATGTGGTCCATAGACTTGCCAGTGATAATGTTTGTAATTGAGATAGATTACCACTGCATTAGCGACCTGTTGCTGTAGCAGAGAGACAATTTCACTTTTCTTTTGTGTTTGCGCTTTTGAGCTTGCCATGTTTGTTTACCTCGCTGTATTACCGATCTTGATCGACTTAATAGCAAGCTTAATACCAAATTGCCCTAGTAATGCCGAACTGGTGGATTCTGCAATTGCTTTTTTACCTCTGAATCAGAGACAATTACTCAGT
>JBFLVQ010000199.1:0-13730 GCA_040758525.1 Acidobacteriota bacterium | reverse complement strand
CCTCAAAGGTCAAGGCGTTCGTAACAATGAAGGAATCAAGGAATAGATTAAAAAGAGCCGCGGGTAATAGATAATTGTTGCGTCTATTACCCGCTTTTTCTCTCCCGCCCTTGCTACAGACTTGCAATCACTAAAGGAAAACAAGATACTTGAACTAATAAACTAGGTATTGGTATAGGTAGTAGTCTAGTTGGGCAAGCCATCAGGGATTGGGGGGGATTTATGTCTTTATTGGCGAATCTGATTGGTCAGGTGTTGGATGGCAAATACCATCTGGAAGAGCAGTTGGGACAGGGTGGTATGGGGGCAGTCTTTCTTGCCATACATCTAGGCACACAACGTCCAGTAGCGCTCAAAGTAATTGCGCCACAGTTTATGACCCAACCAGAATTTCTTGAGCGATTCAAACGTGAGGCAGAGGCAGCCGGTCGTCTACGCCATCCCAATGTTGTTAATGTCACCGATTTTGGTTGTGCACAGGTAGGCGAAGAGAGATTTGCTTATCTGGTTATGGAACACCTGGATGGCGTTTCGCTTGCTGAGGTGCTAGAAGATGAAAAACAGTTATCACTCGGCTGGGTTGTCGATATTATGGAGCAGGTATGTTCAGCCATTGATGAAGCTCATCAGCATGGTATTGTGCATAGAGATCTCAAGCCTGACAATATATGGTTAGAACCGAACCGGCGTGGTGGCTATACAATTAAAGTATTAGATTTTGGACTTGCTAAACTGGGCGAGATACCGCCACCACGTAGTAGCGTAGAACCCGCAATTAAGATTCCTGAACAGTGCATAATAGAGAAGTTATTCACGAAAGCGGAAGCATCTGAATCGGCTAGCCAGCCATCACTACATCACTTGTCTTCCCCCACCCTCACACCTATACCAACTACTGCGCCATCTTTAGAATCACCTGCGCTTTCAGCAATAACTGCAATTCAGACACCATTGGCAGAGATTGAAGAGACTGCCACACAGGTACAATCAACTACTGATGACGAGGAGACACAGGTACTGATCGAGCGTAACACGGCTGCCAATAATGATGATCCACGTACCTCGCCACAAGGATTGACACGAGTAGGTTCGATACTGGGTACACCACTTTATATGTCACCCGAGCAATGTCGTGGCGAGGCATTAGATGCGCGCTCAGATATATATTCCTTGGGCGTAATCACCTATCAGATGCTTGCTGGCGAGACCCCTTTTAAGGGGGATACATACTCACTGATGGCGCAGCATAATGAGACACCAGCGCCATCATTACGTAAGCATCGGCGCGATATTCCCAAATCAGTAGCAAGATTGGTAATGTTGGCGCTTGCTAAGGATGCGAATTGCCGTCCTGCCACAGCAGCAGCTTTTGCCAGTGCTCTACGTGCCGATTCTGAAGGCGCGGGCACACTACTACGCCAAGCTGTCGCCCTCTATAGCGAGCATTTCCCTACTTTTTTAAGACTTTCGTTATTCAACCATTTGATAGAGATCGTTTTCGGCTTATTGCTGACTGTTACCATCGCCTTGAGAACATATGGTGTCTTACCTAAGATTCAACTCATCACGATCGTTATCGGACTGCTTTTTGCTTTAGGATGTACGATCAGCCCGTTTATTAATGCTGCTGCTTTTGTGCCTGCAGTAGTGCATATTCTCTTGCTGCCACTGCGCCCATTACAGTTGAAGGGTATCTTTGTCACGTTAAAGAAACAATTGCGCCCGCTTGTTGTTACCATATTCTACAGCTTTCTTACTGTCTCTTTACGCTTCCTACTGCTCTTTATTCCAGGATTGATAGCCTATATTGACTATTCACTATCAATGCCAGTAGTAATAATGGAAGGATACTGTGGTCGTACAGCATTAGCTCGCTCTAAGCTGCTGGTGCGTCGCTCACTACGTACTGTGATTGCCATCTCAGTTGTGCAAATATTGCTACCAGTAACAGGATTCTTTCTGCATAAGGTTATTATGGGTCAAATCATCACCTGGTTGAAATTGGCTGACAGCGCGACAGCCAAGGTTGCTGGCACAGCAGTGCATATAGGTCTCACAACCTTTCTGCATGTACTGTTAAATCCTCTGCTTGCAATTATGGTCGCAATGCTCTATTTCAAAACACGTCAAGCTGGCGGTGAAACGCTTAAGGAAGCGCTTGGCAAACAGTTGGAAGCGGAGACAGTGGCGAGCAGATGGCAATTACGTATGCGTGAGCGTAGCCGCGCACGTAGTCGTTTGGCCAGTAACTTTAGCCATTGATAAAATCGTGTATCACATCTAGGCAATTAATATGTGTAGGGAGCAGTACCTTGCCAGCAGGCGTGGCTGCCGCCTGTTGGAACAGTTTAGAGATGTTATTTCCTGAAACATTGGCAGGTTTAAGCGAGATCGATTGGTTTCCTGTGCGACTGACTTTTCAGGTAGCTACACTGGCTACACTGATTGCTTTAGTGAGTGGAGTCTCGATCGGTTACCTACTAGCACGCCGCCGCTTGCCTGCCCGGGAATTGCTCGATGCACTGGTTACATTGCCGCTTGTGTTACCTCCCACAGTGTTAGGTTACTACCTGTTAGTATTGCTGGGTGCACGTAGTCCTGTAGGACGGGCCTGGCAGGCGATCTTCGGCACACCGCTTACCTTTACCTGGCCAGCCGCGGTGATTGCTGCCACCATACATGCCCTGCCTCTAATGATCAAGTCGGCACGTGCTGCTATTGAGGATGTCCCTACAACTGTAGAGAACGCAGCGCGTACGCTGGGTGCCGGAGAATGGCGAGTCTTCTTTACCATCACACTGCCGCTTGCTTGGCGTGGATTACTAGCTGCTACTGTGCTCGCCTTTGCCCGTGCGCTAGGTGACTTTGGTGTCACAATAATGATTGCAGGCAATATCCCTGGTCGTACTCAAACTGCCGCCATTGCAATTTATGATGCCGTACAGGCTGGTCGAGATAACCAGGCGCTGCTATTAGTGGTGATCATTTCGTTGATCTCAGTGATTATTCTTTATCTGATGAACTATATAGGTCGTGGGAGATTGTAGTGGCATCGCTTTCAGTAGAGATCCATACAGAGTTAGCGCGATCTAAACCTAATGGTAAATCTTTTCGACTTGATATCTCCTTTACAGTTACAGAAGGTATTAATGTGCTCTTCGGACCATCTGGTTCTGGCAAGAGTACTACGCTGGCAGTTATTGCCGGTATTCTACTGCCAACCCATGGCCGTGTACAAATTGGTGAACGTGTACTGCTTGATCGCGCACTTGGCATTAATATTCCAATTCAGCAACGCAGCATCGGTATACTGTTTCAGAATCTTGCTCTCTTCGAACATATGAGCACGCTTAGCAATATTATGTATGGTCTTACTAAAATGACGCGTGCAGAGCGAGAACAGCGCGCACGTGTGATGTTATCACGATTTGGCATTATACACCTGGCTGAGCGGCGGCCCGCGCAGTTGTCCGGTGGCGAGCGGCAACGGGTAGCTTTGGCTCGTACACTTGTTACTGAGCCGAGCGTATTGTTATTAGACGAACCTTTCTCTGCATTGGATCTACCTACTAAGACTTCAATAATGGAGGAGCTACGCCAGGTCGCGCAGCTAGCTGCAATTCCTGTATTACTTGTTACTCATGACCGTGCCGAAGCGGTAGCACTTGGTCAACATATGCTCGTCTATGAAGATGGTCAGATTGTTGCACAAGGTGCACCACTTGCAGTACTAGGGGCACCACGTACACTTAGTGTTGCCTCCTTGGCTGGGATAGAGAATATCTTTGTCGGTCAGATCGCTTCACTACACCCAGAACGTGGCACAATGAGTGTACAGGCAGGCTCTATCCTATTCGAGATGCCCTTGAGTGAACGAGCAATTGGTGAGTCTGTACATATTGCAATTAGTGCCCGCGACATTCTGCTTGCTACAGAAAGACCTTTAGGAATCAGTGCGCGTAATATTCTGCCCGGCACAATTATCGAATTACAAGAGCATGGACTCAACCTCTACATACGTGTTGATTGTGGTATTACGCTACTAGCGCTTGTCACTAAGCATGCTGCTGAGGAATTGGCACTACATTGCAGTCAACAGGTCTGGCTTGCTTTCAAAGCACACTCTTGTTACTTACTAGCCAGACCAGATTAAAATACCGAGCTAGGTTGGCTGGCATAGGCTATGCTCACAGATAAGATAGTGTGAATATTCATCTGTGGAGAGATGATATGCAGATCCTGGGATTGCGTGGTGTATCCATCGTAGAGCTAAGCAAAAGCTTATGGCGAGCGATGAACGAGAACGATATTTTTGGTAACGCAGCTCAGCTTGCTTACTATTTCCTGCTAGCACTCTTCCCATTGCTTATCTTCCTCGCCAGTCTGCTTGGTTACTTACCAATTCCTAATCTCTTTGAGCGTATTATCGGTTCACTTGCCCGTGTGATGCCACCAGAAGCGCTTAAGTTGATTGCTGACAACTTAAAGACTATTGTGCAGAGCGAGCGTGGCGGACTGCTCTCTTTTGGTATTCTTGCTGCGATCTGGAGCGCATCGGCTGGTATAAGCGCAATCATAGCGCTACTCAACACTGCTTATGGTGTCAAAGAGAGTCGTCCTTATTGGCGAGTTAAGTTGATTGCAATAGTACTTACAATGGTAACTGCGGTATTAGTGCTGATCGCTTCTCTACTAGTCTTTTTCGGCGATTACATAGAGAGTTGGTTTATTGCCCGTTTTGAGATCGACCTAGTAGTAACAATATTATGGCGTTTGGGCAAATGGCTAGTCTCGTTAGCAGCACTCTTTCTTGCCCTTGAACTAGTATACTATTTTGGACCTGATGTTGAGCAAGAATGGAAATGGATTACAGCTGGTTCGGTGATGGCTGTAGCGATCTGGTTACTGGCCTCTTTCGGTCTCTCCTTTTATGTACAGAATTTTGGTCGCTACAATATTACTTACGGCAGTCTGGGCGGTGTAATTATTCTAATGCTCTGGTTCTATCTGAGCGGTCTTATGATATTGCTAGGGGGACAGCTTAATGCTGTTATCGAACATCATGCGGTAGATGGCAAAGCACCTGGAGAAAAGGTAGCCGGTGAAAAAGCGATTAAAGATAGGAAAGATCGAGAGCTGGATCGAGAGCTTACTCCCGCCGCAGATTAATCACTAGAGAATAGCACATTCACTGAGCAATAATTTTATTGCCCAATTCTATAAATTATTAATGAGATTCTTAATTTTTTAGCATTGGTCTAGCGGCTCTCTGTAGTTTCAATTCTTAACCTCTGGAGGAATTAGATGAGCAGATTAAAAGATCAGGTAGTTCTTATTACTGGTGCATCGAGTGGTATAGGGTTGGCTGCAACACATGCCTTTGCACGTGAAGGAGCAAAATTAATGTTGGCAGCACGACGCGCCGAGCGACTTAACAGTGCTTGTGAGGCAGCACGTGCGGCTGGTGCTCAAGCCCATTACCAGGAGACCGATGTGAGTCGTGAAGCCGATATTGCGCAACTTACTGATGCAACAATGAGCCGCTATGGTCGTATCGATATCCTTGTTAATAATGCTGGCTATGGCCATTTTTTGCCACTAGCTCAGACTACTTCCGAAGATCTACGCCGCTTAATGGATGTTAACTTCTTTGGCACTTTCTTTATGACACGCGCAGTACTGCCAATAATGGTTAAACAGAGATCCGGCCATATCATTAATATCTCGTCGGTAGCTGGTAAGCGGGTCTTTCGCAATATTGGGGGAGCATACAATGCCAGCAAATTCGCTATGCAAGGATTGACTGAGGCGCTACGTATGGAGTTGCGTTCAACTCCTATACATGTTTCCGCTGTCTGTCCAGTGGCAACGGTAACAGAGTTCTTTGATCTAGCTGAACGCCAAACCGGTAAGCCAGCAAAATTGTTGGGTCCACTACAGACTGCTGAACAGGTTGCTAATGCAATTATCGCAGTGGCACATCACCCTAAACCAGAAGTTATTCTTATTGAGCCACTACGTATACTCTTTGCACTCAGTGCGCTTGCACCAGGCTTTGTGGATTGGTTGGTGACGCGTTTTATCAAATAAGCAAGAAATAGATTGGATTTAGTAGCGACTGACTATCTCTAGGCTAATAATGTTACGGTCTTTCATCTTTACAAATAGATAACGACCATCTTTAAGTGGTAGTGCAAAGGTATTGGTACTGATATTGGAGATTGTCAGCTCCAGATCGACATACTCCTTTATTTCTGTTGGTAGAGCTTGAATAATGGCCATCATATCAACAAGCCGCACTCGATCATCTTTCAAGAGAAAGGCTGTTGCTGGCAGTTCAATAGGTAAGGCCACTTTGCTAATAAATGTACGTAGCTCTTCCATCAATCTTCCTAAATAGAGTTTTAGAGTACTAGCTTTTAATGTAACTATTATATCAGAAAGGATATAGGTAGAGACACGGCAATTTGCGGCGCACTGTTTACTATCCTGTTAATCCAGGCTATATTTTTCTGTTTTCTTGGGTCTCTTCCTAACAGTAGATGCTTAGCAATGGTAATAGGCAAATCTGATCCTGCTCGTATGATACAGCGTGATTGGTTTCTGCTCGCATTTGCGTTATTGGCTCTCTCTGTCTCTACATTGGTTTGGGTTAACCACAATCAAGCTCCTCCTAGTTGGGATCCTGCCGATCATGTGCGGGCTGCTTATGAGTATTATCAACCGCTCTACAATCTTGATCTCACTGGTTTCATATATGAGTTCTTTTATGCCAGTCGCCATTATGCTCCTTTCTATCATCTACTAGTCGCACTGCTCTTCTTTATTAGTCCGCCTGGTCTGTTTACTGCCGTTATTGCCAATCTATTATTGCTAGGTATGGCAATGGCTGCAATCTATCTTTTGGGCCGCCATTACTATTCCACCGAGGCAGGATTATTAGCAGCACTGCTTCTACCTGCTTATCATATTAATGCTGCACTTGTGCATGAGGCCTTCCTCGATTTTGCCCTTATGTGTTGGGTAGGACTGAGTCTATTGATACTGGTACGTGCAGGAGATTTCCGTAATCGTCGAGCCAGTCTGATATTAGGAGTAATACTTGGCTTGGGTATGCTTTGTAAGCAGACCTATCTATTCTTTATGGCATTGCCAGTTATTTACAGTATTGTGCTACCGTTTTGGCGAGGCGGTAGGACAACACGTATAAACATTGCTCTGATGCTGGCCGCCGCAACACTGCTTACCGCTATCTGGTATATACCACACTGGCAGGATGTCATAGAGATTTATCGTATCAATCGGGCAGCCTCAATCAGTGAAGGAGAGCCACCCGTTTTAAGCTATCTATCTAATCTAGCATATGTGAATGCGCTCGCTTCAGCACAGATTCAGATGCCATTCTTTGGTATCTTCTTAATCGGACTAGCGATTTCATTATATAGGTATCGGCGTGAGAGTATGCCATTATATCTCTGCCTGGTAGGGGGACTAGTTGCGTTTACTTTTATTGCCAATAAAGACATTCGTTATACAATGCCTTTTTTACCTGCGATAGCCTTGCTATCGGTCTGTTGGCTAGGCCATTTGCGTATATTGACAGTACGGATTTTAAGTATCACGCTGCTGTTGGTACTAGCGATTGCGAATTTCTGGCAAGCACAATGGCCTGCTGAAGGAGAAGGACTCTACTATCACACAAAGAATTTTCGCTGGGCAATCTGGAGTAGGAACTATCTGAATTATGATCAGCGACCAAGCCGGGAGGATTGGGCTTTTCCCGCGATCTTGCAACTGATTGGTGAACGTGCTGGCACGCGTATAGAGGCAATACAGGTTGGTATGGCGCCAAACCTGGTCCATTTCAACCCTTCTGCCTTGGCACTGCTAAGCAAGCTCTGGAACTACCGCGGTGGGCGTCCGCGTATCTCTACCGCCTGGTTGTTGGGCCCGCAAGATTGGCCGCTAGTTGCGCGTTGCAACTATATCATTTTACGCGCGCGTGCAGCGCCGGAGGAACACTTCGGCGAGTTTGAGTCACAATTGAACGATTGGATCCAGTCTCATCCAGAACAGTTTGTTAAGGTAGGCGAATTTCCTCTCGTCTCTTTGGACACGCACGCGCTTATCTATGAACAGGTGAATGATGTCGAACAGGTACATTTATTGGGGAGTAATGCTGGTAAGTCTCTCGGTGTTGATGCTGGAGTTGATCCTGACGCGCATCTTTTCTGTGACAATGTATTACCATTTCGCCTTCCTGGCCATTAGCCTAGCTCTCTTTGGTAGTGGCGCAAGTGGAATCTACATTTATCTATTACCACGTGTGTTTCAGCGCCAGCGCGCCAGTCAACAGTTGGCATTGGCAGCCATGTTATGTGCTATCTCACTGGTAGTGGCATTGGTAGTACTTTTCCGCTCCGATCTTAATTTAACAAACTTTCAGGGCAATTATCTGCGATTACTGCTAGTCTACATCTTCGCTAGTTGCCCATTCTTTCTTGGCGGACTATGTATTTCACTGGCGCTAACACATTATGCCGATACTGTTAGCCGTCTATATTTTTATGATCTAATTGGCGCAAGTCTAGGCTGCTTATTAGTAATCCCTGCGCTCAATCTGCTAGGTGGACCAACGGCAATGCTTGCAATATCGCTGCCATTACTGTTAGCGGCAATATTCTTTTCGCGACTAGGCGCCAGCCATCTCACTGCGCCTGCACTAGTATTGCTGATGATCGCGTTAGGATTAGTCTGCTACGACTACAGCACACAGGCTTTTGCAATTACAAATGCCAAAGGTGATGTTGGGAAGATTATCTTCCAGAAATGGAACTCCTTCTCCAGAGTCACTGTAAGCGGTGATCCTGAGAAGGACTCTTACCTACAGATTAAGATCGATTCTGATGCTGCTACTTCAGTAAGTCGCTTTAATGGAGATGTCACAATACATCGCGATACACGCCATTCCATTAACAGTCTTGCTTATCACCTGAAAGAGAATAGACAACCTAGTGTACTTATCATAGGACCAGGTGGTGGCCCTGATGTGCTTAATGCGCTTGTTTTTGACGCAAGTAAAGTGACCGGTGTCGAGATCAATCCATTGATCGCAAATGATATTATGCGCAATCGCTTTGGCGAATATTCCGGCAACCTCTACAAACATCCTAAAGTTAATGTTGTGGTCGATGAAGGACGCAGCTATATACGTAGCACACCAGATCAGTACGATATCATCCAAGCCACGCTAGTAGATACTTGGGCTGCTACTAGTGCAGGTGCCTTTGCACTTACCGAGAACAATCTATACACCGTAGAGGCATTCAAAGATTATGTCACACATCTGGCGCCGGATGGTGTACTGACAATGACACGCTGGTTGCTTGAACCACCACAGCAAGAGTTACGCTTGATCTCATTAACTCGAGCAATGATGGCAGAATTGGGAATACCAGATCCTGAGAAGCATATTATGATTGTTAAGGATCGTGGCGAAAGCGATCGTCTGGCTGTCACCTTTATCTTCAAGCGTACACCATTTCAGCCTGATGAAGTAGAGAAGATACATACACTCTGCCAACAAGAGGGATTTGGACCACTCTATCTGCCTGGCTATCCACAAGAGAATATCTTTACCAAACTGATTCTTGCGCCAAATCCAGAAGAGGTCTATCGTAGTTATTCACTCAACATTGAACCGACTTATGATAATAGTCCGTTCTTCTTTAATAATGTGCGTATGAGTGATTACCGCCGCGCCTTCTCGTTAAACTATGAATCACAGAAGACCAATCTAGGAATGTTTGTCTTAGTAGTACTCTTCCTTATTACAATGGCACTGGTAGTAGCTTTTCTGCTAGGTCCATTGGTGATATTCCGTCGCGATGTACTGCGCACGGCACGTCATACACGTCTACGTTTGATCTGTTATTTTGCTTGCTTGGGAATGGGGTTTATTACTGTAGAGATTGCGTTAGTACAGAAGTTCACACTCTTTTTGGGTCATCCTGTTTATGCGCTAGCAGTAATACTCTTTTCATTATTACTCTTCAGTAGCCTAGGTAGTTATCTAACGGGAAGATTTTCCAGTGATAATTTAGTAAGACGTGTACGGCATATTATTGCCCTGCTTGCCGTGATCGTGCTCCTCTATATCGCGGTGCTACCATTCTTCTTCTATAACTATGTTAGTCTGGCATTGCCTATTAAGATTGGTATGGCAGTTCTCTTCCTGATGCCGTTGGCACTGGTGATGGGAATGCCTATGCCAATCGGCATAAAGCTAGCGCATCGTGAAGAGGTCGCGTTAGTACCTTGGGCCTGGGGGGTCAATGGCGCGACCTCAGTATTAGGCTCAGTAACTACTTTTATCCTTGCTATCTCATTTGGCTTCAATCAGGCGCTATTGGTAGGGTTGACTGTTTATGCATTAGCAGCCTTACTAGTAACAAAGCGCCCGGATTGAAGTTTTGGCTCGTTTATTTGCGACGAGCATCTTTTACTAAGCTGGTGGCACGATCGATCTCGCTAGTAAAGCGTTCTAATGTTTGTGCAATCATCTCGATCTGCTCACCAGCCTCCTTCCAGTTATGTTGTTCAATTGCCTCTCTTACTCCTGGTAATGTCTTGACACCATAACCAGTATAGAAGCCCGGCGCATAGATCTGATGCTTAAACCAGGAACGGCGTGGCAATCCTTCTGAGCGCATTAATGCGCGTTCGGTGCGTATTAGGATCTCATCAAGTGATCTTTCTGTTTCACGTGGCAAAGTCTGCCCAGAAGCAGCCAACTCACGCCAAGCACGGTTGTAGTTCTGTGCGCTCTCCTGCAATCGTGCTAATGCATTATGTAATGGAGAGAAGTTTAGGTAAGGAGCAGGTGCTTCACGTGTAGGAACAATAAACTTCTGAGTTGGATCAGCAGCTATTTCTAACCACTTTTCATCGATACGACGATTCTTCTCCTGTATCTCCTCGCGCACATCATCGCTCAGCTTGACTACTTCCTTAATATATTTCTCTACCGTATCAGAGAAGTTAGAGAAGTCAAAGGGAAGAACATCAGCATTAGCGCAACGTAACACTGCACGTCCAGCGGTTTGCGCCAGGGCAATACCATAGTCGAAATTGGGATCAACAAATCTTGTGAAATGATCAAAAGAGTCATAGATCGAATGGTAGGAGCCGCCGCCATCCTCGCCCCCATAACCTATATTAAGAGAAGCAATACCTAGATGTTGGAGAAAAGGGGTGTAATCAGAACCAGAACCAAGCGCGGCAATGCGTAGGTCAGCGCGTTCACGTAGCTCACGTCTATTCTCTGATGTGCCCTCGATAAGCTGATATGCTCGCGCTCGCTCTAGTACAGAAACTTTCTTCTGTGGATCAATAACACTGCGTCCCACTTCATTGATAAATTTTTCTAGTGTATGCGAACCACCGATAAAAAGAAAACCGCGTCCATTGGAATCAGAGTTGATATAGATAGCGGTCTGTTTCTGTAGTAGTTCAGCATGTGTTTCGGCCCATTCAGTGGAGCCTAGTAGTCCCTGCTCTTCTGCATCCCAAGCGGCATAAACGATTGTGCGTTTAGGACGCCAGCCGCTCTTTACCAATTCACCTAGTGCACGCGCCTCTTCCATTAAAGCTACCAAGCCACTGATAGGATCGTCAGCGCCACATACCCAGGCATCATGGTGGTTACCTCTGATAATCCATTCTTGTGGTCGTTCGCTGCCTGGTATTTTCGCAATCACATTGTAGATAGGGGTCATTTTCCAATCGAACTCAAGCTTGAGATGAATGGTTGCCGGTCCCGGTCCCAAATGGTAGGTGAGGGGTAGCGCGCCACGCCAAGCGGAAGGCGACACTGGCCCACCTAGTGCACGCAGTAGCGGCAATGCATCAGCATAGGAGATCGGTAATACCGGTATTTTGGTAATTGTTGGAGCATCCTTAATAGCTAGCCGTTTTGCACCATCCTTTGCACCTATGGCGGGGGTAAGTGGATCACCTGGATAGAGCGGCATATCCATCACTGAGCCACGCTGTGCACCATGTTCATTGCGCCAAGCGCCTTTAGGATAAACATCACCCTGATAGTAACCATCATCACGTGGATCGGAATAGATAATACAGCCAACTGCACCATGTTCTGCGGCGACTTTTGGTTTGATACCACGCCAGGAGCCGCCATAACGGGCAATCACAATCTTGCCTTTAACATCGATACCTTTCTCTGCCAGTACCTCGTAGTCCTTGGGAACACCATAGTTAACATAGACCAACTGACCTCTGACATCGCCATCTACAGAGTAGGCGTTATAGATAGGTAACTGCTCGTTAACAAGACCTGAGGTAGCATCTTCAGGAAGTTGTGGCTCACTTAGACGAGCGGTGAACTTCTCTGGTTCGGTCATCTCTAGCAAACGTAGTTTGGGTGTGGGAAAGAGTACTTGAAACTGCTCAATCTCTGTCTGAAAACCCCAACTACGGAATTGTGCCGCAATAAATTCGGCATTCTCTTTGTCATAGGCTGAGCCAGTATGGTGTGGTCGCACTGTCAATCTATGCATCCACTGGCGTAAATTCTCTTTTTGTAATAAACCATCGAACCGCGCTTCTAGGGCGCGTTGAGCCGCGGTACTCTCACGATTAAAGCCTAATAGTGGCTTCTCATCATCGCTGGCCGCTTGTGCTGCCACTAGGTAGGAGAGACTAAGAACTGAAATAAGAAGAATAAGCCGTCTATACATCAGCGCCTCCAAAATCTCTTTAAATTTGATTGATTTTGCTTTAGCCCTTTATATCTACCCGTGAATCCCAATGATATCTCGCTTGCGCGTAGGAATGAAGAGCTATTAACCGAAATATACCGCCTAGCCTAGCTGCCGGGCTTGCGTAATCTGCTATAATACCCAACGAAAAAAGTTATAAAAAAGGAGGCATTATGAGTAGAGAAGAGAACGAAGACAATACTATTTATAAAGTTGTTATGAATCATGAGGAACAGTATTCAATCTGGCCTGCCGACCGCGAAAACGCACTGGGTTGGAAAGATGCTGGTAAGAGTGGCTCGAAAGCGGAGTGCTTAGCTTATATTAAAGAAGTATGGACCGATATGAGACCTCTTAGCCTGCGCATCAAGATGCAGCAACAACAGTCTGGGGGTAACTCATAATTAGAGTAATACCAGATAGATCAGACTTGGGCGGCGATATCTAATGACGCCGCCCATTAATGCTTGGCCGACAGCTTGCTCACTAACCTAAACTCTTCTAAGGCACTGCTACAAACCTAACTTAACGCTCAACTTTGTCGGAATCAGCGAGACGCTCAGGTGATGGGCGGGACTGCCACTCGTAGATGCTCTCCTTGTGATTACCTGTATTTAGTGGCTTACCATCTCTATTTATTAGTACCCAAGGCGCTGGATTAGCAATCGGGGCTCGCCGGGTAATATGGGGACAATTAAGCCGTTTAGCCTGTGTAGGCAGATATTGTCTGGTTAACGTCCAACTGCCCAGCATACCCAGCATAAAGGCAATCGTGAACCCGCAAATAGCATAAAAAGTTTTACCGCTCATAAGATTTCGGCGCGGAAACCTAGACCATTAGGTCTGGGAGGAAGCGCCCTCTCCCTTGTTGTAGTATGTTGAGTAGTTTTAAGACTTACTCAGGTCTGATCCTTTCGGATCAATCTGCTTGCGCAGTTAATGTGAGCCTCG
>JBFLVQ010000198.1:0-13737 GCA_040758525.1 Acidobacteriota bacterium | reverse complement strand
TAATCGAACTCTTCAGATATACAACAATAAGCGCACTGGCAAAACGATTAAGTCAGCAACAGGACAATATACCTCTCTTTCAACAAACTGCCGAGCGAGTCAAGAAGCGCAAAGAGGCAATAGATCGGAAAAAACAGCCGGTAAAGTGGAGAAGATAAGCGGCAAGCAATAGCTTTACTACGCTTAATCTTGATTACTGGCAGGTAATTTTACTTGTGCACTTATCAGTAACGCCATCGCCACTTTTGCCTTGATACCCATTCCATCAGTGTGCGAGCAAACTCTACGCGCTGTTTATGTTGGGGGTAGGACAAGAAATGCTGTTCAAACTGTTGCTGTTTTTCTTGTGGCAGTGTACCTCTTATATATTCATCTATTAGTTCTTCCTCAGCAATAAGCAACATCTCGAAAGAGTCATTATTAGTAAAATACTGCTCTTCAAATTGACTCTTTTCTACCCCAGTCATTTCTCCCAGTAAATATCTATTATTGCTAGTGCGACCCACATCACTACCCCCTTCAATGGATAGTGACAAAAAAGGAGATTAATTACAGGACTATTCGAATATCAGAGCAGGTGAGCTAAACATTAATCTAAATCAGAACGTAAAAGAGTTTGAAAGAGAAAGAAGGATAATAATCCTGACTACGCTATCCCTTCTTTTCTCCCATCCTGGGGGTTCACGACAAGCCTTAGGATATGGTATCTTTACTCTATTCCTCGCCGGAGAGTCAGTTTATGAGAAAATATTGCTGGATTGCCGGTAACGAGCCAGGCGGGTAGTTTCGTGGTTCCCTAAACATATACATAAAGACATACCTTTGAAGCAAAACGCTCAAATCATACGCGTATTAATATATATGGATGACGCAGATCAAGAGGTAGAATATCGAACGGTGGCGCAAACTCTCTTTAGAGCTGCTTTCCGGTTTATTAGGAGAGTACTGAATTATTAAAAAATCTAAAGTATCAGTGTGTTAGACATTTTGGGAGCGGGACCATGAACAGCTCGAATTGGCCCTACTATAAGGAATGGGTTTTAACTCAAGAAGCATTGAACAAGATGTTGCAGCAACTTGATCCTGACATTCAACGTGCTGCGCTCGAATATGAGATAATTCGTAGCAAGCTTACGAAATTTTTTCAGTATCGTGGATGTGCCTTTCCTGAGGAGTACGCCGATGAGACGATCAATCGTGTTATACGTAAGATTGATGCTGGTGAAGTGATCCGTGCAGACAATCCAGCCAAATATTTTCTTGGTGTAGCTCATAATGTATTAAGAGAACAGTGGCGCAAATCTGGACGCGAGGCAGATATTATTGATATCCAACTACCGCAACAGCAGCCTTTTGTAGATCCACGAGAATTAGTCGAGCAGGAAGCAGAAAAACAGCATCAGGAGATTTGCCTTAAATGTCTTGAATGTTGTTTGCAGCGACTTCCTCGTGATAGCCGAGAACTGATTATGGAGTATTATAGTGAATCAGGGCGTGTGGGTATAGAGAAGCGACAAGAATTAGCACAACAATTGGGTGTCCAACTTAACAATCTGAGAATTAAGATGCATCGACTAAGAGCAAAGCTTGAACAATGTGTCCAACGTTGCCTGAAAGATGAGGGTAAAAACTGTTAAAATAAAAGATATGGGTTAGCGTCTTACTTTTATAGCTGGGGAGTATTAGAGGTGAATCATCCAGAAGATAAGCAGCCAATGTTTCAATACATCTTGGATGAGTTGTCCGAAGATGAGAAGTGTAAATTCGAGGAGCGCTATTTTGATGATGACAATTTTTATGAACTATTATTGGCTGCCGAAGATGAGATGATAGACCTATATATTAGGGGAGAACTATCTCAGCATGAGCGCCAACAATTTGAACAACGCTTCCTTAAATTTCCTCAAAACCGGCAACGCTTGGAATTTGCCAAAGCTTTAATAAAGGTTGTCGAGCCAGTTGCAGAGCCGCTACCATGCCCACAACAGCCATCATTAATGCAGCGCTTAGGCACGTTCTTTAATTCTCCTCAAACTGCATTAAGATGGTCGCTGGTGGCAAGCTTGGTAATGGTTGTAGCATTTACCTGGCTATTGACAAAATATCTGCATTTGCAAGCCCAGGTCGCTCAGTTTCAAATCGAGCAGACCGCGCTACACAGACAGCTTGCCGAAGAGCAGGCACGTAATGAGCAACTTTTGGCAAAATTGACTGACCAGCAGAACCATGGTGCTAGACTTAATCAAGAGCCACAAGAACAACGGCCTGTTACTGTTCCCACGCCAGCAGTTGTTGCATTTGTTTTGAATCCATTGCTATCAAGAAGTACCGATAGTTCTCAACCACTGATTCTCCCCTCTGGCGATTACTTCGTTCAATTGCAATTAAAACTGGTTAGGGAAGATGTGTATAAGAACTATCGGGCGGAACTACGTACTATTGAAGGACACCGTGTTTGGCGTGGTGATAACCTTTCCCTTAAGCAGACTAATAAAGGTAAATCTGTTTTTGTTACCATACCATCACGTGTCTTTGCCAAAGAAGATTACATACTTACCTTAACAGGACTACCTGCTGATAATGACTCTGAAGAAGATTATACCTTTAGTGTGATTAAGAACTGACTGGTAAACCTTAGATAGTTTACCAGCACCAATTTGACACCTAATCTTCATTATCATCTTCTTCAATTTCGATCACGGTGTTAGTTGCAATATCTACTTCAACCTCGTAACTCTTACCATCGTGAGCGATAATCGCAACTTCACAGATCGTCTTATCAGCTTCATGCTCTATTTCCATTGCATGCACATTGCCAGGCTTAGCAGTAGTAGCAGTTCTGATTGCCTGGATTGCCTGCTCGCTCGAAATAGCTGCTTGGCGCTGCTCATTAGCTCTCCCTGCAGCCTTTATAGAGAGTTTAGGGATTATCAAGACAAGCACAACCAAACAACCAATTATCAAACCTATGATCTGCCCTGTTCTCCTCTGTCTCATGGTAGTTCTCCTTCGCTAAATTTATATTTTGCTGTTTTAGTGTCGTGTACGAACTGCTGGCTTCGGCAAATTGGCACACCTGGGATCGAAATTACAATCCACCAGTTGAATGGTTTCTCTAGTATCGGGTTTTACTTCAAGGAAGACACCAATTCCCTTGGCATAATACTTACGCGCAAAGATACCTGGTTCAAGCAGGGAAAAGTTCTTTGTTACTATACAGTCGCCAGCACAAAAACGCTCCACCAATGCACGTGGAACGAATTGGTCGAGTTCGGAATTGCTGCCAAATGAGTAGGTCGTAGAGAGGATCTCCGTTATGTCTTCAGCATTACCCAATGAGAACTCCTCATAATAAGCATCACCCGGCTTTGGCGCGATAAGAAAGAATAGTCCACCTTTGTCGCCTTCACGCCCAAATTTGAAGGACCCATCAATGCTGACCAGTTCCGGCATTTTAGGATTATCACCATTGAAACTATCAAAGTCCTTAACCTCCTCGCCGAAGTACCAGACATTGCCATCCTTAGCCTGAGCAAACCAGTCATCGGTATCCTCAGCAAGCTCACCATCCTTAAAGACTTGATCGTTGACGACAATACATCTTACGCCTGCAATCAGCTTCGTCTGATTGAGATTCTCCACTATATTGACCTCATTACCACCACGATATTCCCAGCGGTTGCCAATCTTTAGTGGGAAGTATGGGTTTGGTTTAGTAAGGTTGGTAAAGTCAGTGTCAAACAGACTAGGGCTGATATCAGGATCATAACGATTCTCGCCAATAGATTTGCAAGCCGCTAGACGTCCATTGAGCATCTCCTGGCAAAGTTGGTTGGACTCCTTGCGCTCTTCTGCTAACTGCTTGAGACACTCTTCTCGTTTCTTGGCGTCCGAAATATTGATGCAGATTGCCTCCTTTTTAAAGAGGTTGTCCTTAACCTCAGCCTTGCAGGCTTTAAACAACAGACGCGCAGTTTGAGAGCAGAAATTATTCTGGGCTTGTAGGTCAATCTGACCTTGCTCATCACTTTTTCCAGTGAGTGTAAAGACCATTGCTAAGGCTAAGCCCAACACCAGTCTTACATAGACACTTGTGGTGATATGCTTGATTGCATTCATAACATTCTCCTTTGTTGATTATCTTGAATAAATCCTCTTGGAAACTGCCCAGAATTGAGCCTAACAGATAGAACCTGATCAAAACCTTTCCTCTAAATTACATTTTTGTAAGGTTCATCAACTTTAGGTAATGGGCTTAGTGTGTCTGTTCAAGAGTAGCTGGTAGTTGGTATTTGTGATCTAGTTTGGCAGGCAGACGAAGTATAAATTGAGACCCTGCATTCACAGTGCTCATTACATCGACACTTCCTTGATGGGCATTGATGATCGCGCGAACCAGGCTTAATCCGAGTCCTAATCCTCTTTGTGAACGACTCTTGTCACCACGATATAGACGATCCCAAATCTTCGAGTGCTCTTCAGGAGGAATTCCAATCCCTGTATCTTTGACAATAATTACAATCTGTTGCATTTGTGCAAATGCTTCAATGACTATTGTGCCACCATTGGGTGTATACTTGATAGCATTATCGAGTAGATTGGCCAAGGCCTGACGTAGGCGGTTAGCGTCAGCAGAAACATAAAGCTCCTCCGGCGCAGTTGCTTGAACGGTGATCTCCTTCTCCTCCGCAACATACTGATAGACTTCACTCACATCTTCAATGAGGAGTTTAATATCAAGGGGCTTAAATTCTAGTTTCATCACCCCTGTTTCTGCTTCAGAGAGGTCCATAAGACCATTGAGCATGGTAAGAACAGATTCTGATTCCTCCAGACAGTCAGCCAGTGCCTCGCGATAGGTCTCGTTCTGCTGATTGGATCTTAGCGCAGCTTCTGCAGTACCGCGTAATCTTGTCATGGGAGATCGCAGATCATGAGCAACATTATCCAGTGCTGCATGCATACCATCAATAAGACACTCGACTTTGCCTAACATGGTATTGAACAATATACTCAATTTGTCTAGTTCATCACCATTATGATTAACAGGCGCCCTGGCTTTCGTTTCACCCTTATTAATAATCAGATTTAGCACATCAATAAGATTACGAATAGGTCTAAGAGCGCGAAAAGATAGAAACATGCCACCAGCAAGACCAATTAAGATCAATGGCAATATGATAAGCACAAAGATACTGCGAAACCTCTCTAGGACAGCCTTTCGTTTCCCGGTGTTATTGCCGACTTGCAATTGCCAGCCGTTCGAGAGATGGGTTGATACAATTTCAATTCCATCTGCATCTCTAGATAATTCATGCTCACCAGTCTTTGCGTTCAGGTATATCCATTGTCCATTATCCTTAATGACAGTCTCTTCAAGTTTAGTTAGATCAAATTCCTTGGCATAGCGACTTGGAACAATGAGAAAGGCGGTGCTGTTTTGCGAATCTGCCAAGCGTACAAAGAAATCTTCATCTCCTTCGGCTCGATCTGCTTTGAGTTCTTCTATTAAGGTATCCAAACCCTCGCTTTGAAAGGTGGCAGCATAGTCATTTAACTCTAATTGAATCGCTTCTTGGTCAATCTTTTGCAGTGAGGAAGAGAGGAGAAAATAGGCTAGTGCAAATAGCACTAGTGAGCTAGCAATTAGGAATAGAGAATACCAGATCGTCAGTCGAAAGCCAGTGGTTTTCCAGATATGTTTAAGAGTACTTAAGGACATATCCAACTCCCCTTATGGTGTGTAGAATCTTCTCATTAAAACCTGATTCGATCTTTTTCCTTAATCGACAAACTAACACATCTACAACATTGGTTTGTGGATCGAAGTTGTAGTTCCATATATGTTCCATGATCATGGTTTTCGAGACAACCATTCCGGCATTGCGCATCAAGTATTCTAACAGGGCGAATTCACGGGGCTGCAGTTCAATCTCTTTTTCCATTCGGGTAACTTGACGCCTTAAAAGATCTATTGATAGATCGCCAACTGCTAGATGCATAGGCTCAGGAGTATTATTAGCTCGTCGGATCAGTACTTGTACTCTTGTAAGCAGTTCGGCAAATACAAAGGGCTTAATTAAATAGTCATCACTTCCTATTTGCAGGCCCTTAATACGATCATCAACCGAACGTTTGGCGCTCAGGATGATAACAGGAGTGCAGATTTTTTGCTGTCGGAGTTTTTCTATCAGACTGAGACCATCGAGTTTGGGTAACATTATATCGATCACAGCAGCATCATATGGCTCGGTCAGCACCAGATGTAGACCCTCCTCACCATTTGCTGCCTGGTCAACAGCAAAGCCTGCCTGTTGAAGCCCTTTAGTGATAAAGGAAGCAGTCTTCTGATCATCTTCAACAATCAATATACGCATCCTCAGCCTTCTCCTTATTTGCCATAATACTATTGATCCTTTGTGCTGGGGAGCGCGTTTAGGATCTGTTTAGCTTTCTATACTATTGGTGAGCTGACATGCGCTAACAAGATAGTGTTATATACTGGTAAGCGCAGTTTTCAAGCGATGCACACCTGTACGTATCTCCTGTTCATTAAAGGCCGTATATCCTAGTATCAAAGCTCCTCGCGTGATCGGTTGCAAACTAAAGATTGAGAGCGGCACAGCGATCACATCATGAAGCGAGGCAGCACGTGCTACGCTACGATCATTCTTGTCTTCGGGAAGCCAGCCAACTAGATGCATTCCTGCTTCATGCTCCTCAATCTCAAGTAATCCACCCAGTTCGGCGCGGGCAGTTTCTAGTAATAATGACTGGCGCTCAGCATAGAGAGTTCGCATACGTCTAAGATGATGAGTGAAATGTCCTGATTCAATGAAATCTGCTAGTGCTGCCTGAGGAATTGTGGCAGGTTGTAGATCGATCATTGCCCGACCAGTAATAAAAGCATTGGCTAGATCAGGAGGAACAACCATATAGCCAAGCCGCAGTGAAGGAAAGAGCACTTTGCTAAAAGTACCTGTGTAAATTACACGGTTCTCACCATCCAGACCTTGTAAAGATGCGATTGGGCGACCTGTGTAACGATATTCACCATCACAATCATCCTCAATGATCCAAGCTCCTGAACGACTCGCCCATTCCAACAATTCCAATCGCCGCGACAAAGGCATCGTTACTCCTAAAGGAAATTGATGCGATGGGGTAACATAAACCATACGTGCTTGATCACGATTGTTTCTAATAGCATCTATACTAATACCATTAGCATCAATTGGTATTGGCACAATACGTATGCCAGCACGTATAAAGACTCCACGTACGCCAAAATACCCAGGATCTTCCATTAAAGCCACTTCACCTGGATCTAATAACATCTGAGTAGCAAGTTCTAAGGCAATCTGTGAGCCGGGCACAATAATCACCTGTTCAGCCTCGCATTTAACAGCACGCGCTGACCTCAGATATGAAGCAATGGCTTCTCGTAGACGTGGATAACCAGCCATATAGGCATAACCAAATAGATCATAAGAGGGATTACGACTATATTTGGTTAGTAGACGTGTCCAGATATCAAAAGGGAAAGACGCAAGATCAGGAGAACAGTATCTGAATGCCTGCATCTTTGCGTTACTCCATTGGCTGATTTTAGGTAATACCGAGATCAGTTTTTCACCTCGTTTTGATATGGATTGGCGCATAAGGTGATTTTTCTTTGTCCAGGTTGGCACACTACGAGACTGTAATAGTTCGTCTGGTAGGGTACGCGCAACATAAGTTCCTGAACCAACCTGTCCTTCAACATAACCTTCCGCCAGTAGCTGTTCATAAGCAGTCAAGACGGTGTTTCGTGACACCCCTAGTTCATCCGCTAATATACGTGTGGGTGGCAGTCTGCTTCCTGCCTTCAATCTCCCGTATAGGATCGCCGTGCGTAACTCCTGATAAAGCTGCCTGTAGAGTGGAACTGAATTGGTGCTATCCAATGATATGATCGCAAATGGCAGCGAAGAGGCCATTTCTACTCTCCTATTCTATTACCTGCGAAAATAATAATTGGCTCTATCGTTTTTCTAATATTGGTTCTTACAAAAGAGCCAATTACCATATAGACTAGAACCATCAAGAGAGAAAATCAACTATGGAAGAGTTTGTTGAAGGAGAATGAAGAGATGCAAGGCAAGAAAGAGCGTTTATGTGAAGTAGTGCTTGAGCAGCATCTTAGTGTTGAGAACAAGCATGATATTAACGCCATTATGGAGACTTTTGCTGCTGATGCTGAACTTATCTGGGGTGGGAAAGCCTATCGTGGTCATGAGATGATACGAAAGCTTCATGAAGGCTTAGGGTTTGGAGATCAAGGAGCATTCTCGGAGCTTAGCGTAGTCGAAATAAAAAGGCATACTACAACTGAAGCAATAATTATTGAACAGAAGTTAACAGGCAGACATACAGGAACTTGGGAAGGCATTCCTGCCACCAATAAGAGCGTAGAAGTG
Organism: Acidobacteriota bacterium; assembly: GCA_040758525.1. Taxonomy (GTDB): domain Bacteria; phylum Acidobacteriota; class Blastocatellia; order Chloracidobacteriales; family JADJPF01; genus JBFLVQ01. The sequence continues at coordinate 5,278 of JBFLVQ010000198.1, read as the reverse complement.
CCTATATGTACAGTCTATGAGTTTGACGAGAGTGGACATATTATTTCAGAGCGGCCACACCTGGATCGTTGGATACTTTGGAAACAACTTCAGGAATGCTAACACGTAGGAGCGATAAGATTATGGAAACAACATCTACGCAGACAAAAGCTCTTGCTATACTGGTACGCAAGGATGAAGGTGAATGGAAATCACTATCAACACCGGGAGTATCTGTAAAGGTACTACATTTAGAAAAGGAGACCCAGGCGGTTTCCTTTCTGTTAAAGCTTGAGGCAGGTGCAAGGTTCCCAGCACATAATCATCCTGCTGGTGAAGAGGTATTTGTCATAGAGGGCGACTTAAAGCTAGGAGGACATCATTTAAGAACTGGTGATTATCTTTATACTCCTCCAGATGGCAAGCATGCAGCTTGGTCGCAGAATGGCTGTTTAGTATTTGTAAACTTGCCCAAACCAATTGAAATACTAAAAGACGAAAAATGATAATGGCTTAATACAAGCAAAAAGCCGACAAAAGCTCTGCTATGTGCACTTGCTGAAAGAGAGACGGGTGTAGCAGCGCTCTTCGTTATTGGGTTTCCACTCACTGGCCGTCCTTTCTATACCGCGCCACGCGGAGAGCAGGGAGCTGCTAATAGTTTTAATCTACTATTTCGTGGAATAGAGATAACTACTGGCGGTCAAAGATTACATCAACGAGAGGCTATTAAAGCAGCTCTTTGCGCCCGTGGCATGAATCCATTCAAATTTGAGAGCCATCTAAGAATGTTTGAGCTTGGAATGCCTCCCCATGGTGGGCTGGCAATTGGGCTTGAACGGCTTACTACACAAGTTTTGGGATTGCCTAATATACGGCAAGCGGTCCTTTATGCTCGTGATAGATATCGGCTAACACCATAATAAATGATTGACTTAACACCTGAAAATAAGTATTTTTGAGTTAACCCCGAAGGGTTTTAATAGCACCGTAGCAGACAGCTAGTAGTCTTGCCAATCAACTTTTTTCCAAAAAATAAAAATATTTTTCCTATCTCAGAATACAAAATCAAAAGAAATCCGTTATTAGATATATAGAAGGAGAATACTACGGCAGGAAAAAGACGGCAATGTCACCGTAAGAGTGGCTGTGTCAGCCTATTACTCTGCCTATAAATAATATTAGTGAGGTTAAAAGTATGACTTGGAGATCCCGCAAGACTAATTTAGTGAGAAATTTAACTGAACGTGAAAAACAGGTGTTGAAATTACTGGCAGACGGTTATTCCAATGAGGAGACAGCAAAAGCGCTATTGCTATCAAGGCGCACGGTGGAAGCGCACCGCGCCCGTATTATGATTAAATTGCAGTTACACGATCTGCCTGCTTTAGTTAAATATGCCATTCGCAGTGGGCTCTGCAATGTCCAGGAACATCGCAATTATGAAGTAAAGCCAACTGTCAGTGAAGAGGTTTTAGCTATTAGCGCACACTCATAAGTACCACATATATGTGGGAGTAGGTAAGGTAAAGATTGGCATTTAATATTAATTAGCACTCAGATCGGCAACAATTGCCGATCTGAGCTATTGTAAAGCCTACGGTTTGGCTAATCTCTTATAAGCCAATCGTAGCCGCTGCTTTTCCTTATAATGTATTGCGCAATCACTTCTGCAGGGTTGCCGGTTTAGTTATGCTATTTCTTTTTTTCAAAGCTAATTAAAAACGCTTTGACGGCAAAATTATCTTCACGCTCAGCTACATCTAGAGGGGTTTCACAATATTCTGCTTCCGCCTCTAGGTTAGCTCCATTCTCAATTAGTAATTTTGCCATTGCTACTGTTCCATTCCAGGCTACCATATGCAGTGGGGTTAGATAGAATGAATCTAAAGCATTAACATTAGCGCCGGCGCTTAGTAACAATTCTGCCATTGCCAAATGGCCATTGTTAACGGCTAAATGCAGTGGTGTTGTCCCTAATACTTCACCTAAATAGATTCTCTCATCGAGCCGAGCATTAACTAGAGATGGATCGGTCTCTAGGAGAGTTTTTACTCTGCTAATATCTCCAGATTTTACTGCTTCGTGAATTGTCGTAATCTCTTTATCCATACTGCTAGATATTAATAAATGCTCCATTATTTTAACAAACTATTTACTAACTGCTAGAAACGGTACTAGTTTTCTGTGACTTTGTATTAAGATGTTAGCAGACTTAATCTAGGTTCAAATCCCCAAAACTAGCGGGAGACAGCAGTAGGACAATGATAGACTTTTCCGAAAAGCAGGTTATTACTGAGCACGATCTCAAGGAGGTAGCGGCAGGCGAGAAGATTCAATTAGCCGAGAACGCTATTATTACACCACTAGCGCATGATCTAATTACTGCCCGTCAATTAGAAATAGTACGACGGCGACGTCGTACAGCACGTAAGCGCGCTATTGCTATTGCTGCCGATCATGGCGGTTACGAGATGAAAGAGGAACTCAAGAAGTTACTTGGCGAACTAGGTGTCGATTATCATGACTTTGGTACTTATGATACTAAACCGGTTGACTATCCTGACTACGCCTATATGGTCGCGCAAGCCGTTTCACAAGCAGAATTTCCTTTAGGTATTATTATTGATGGCGCTGGCATAGGCTCCTGTATGGTAGCTAACAAACTACCTGGAGTGCGTGCTGCGCTTGCCTATACACCGGCGCTAGCACGCAATAGTCGTGAACATAATGATGCCAATGTGCTCACGCTAGGGGGACGCTTTATCACTGCTGAGGCAATGCGTGAGATCGTCAAGACCTGGCTAGAGACTTCTATTAGTGAAGAGCGCCACATCAATAGAGTGGCAAAAATCATAACGATTGAGAAAAGATACCTGAGATGATAACAACAGATCCGGCCATCGAAGAGTTAGTTAAGCATATTATTGATGAAGTATTAGAACGCCTAGGCAATGATGCCACAATTGCTTGTCCAAGCTGTACAGAGCGTTGTACAGTACGCTGTGTACATCGTATGGAAGCAGCCGTGGCAGCAGGGGCAGCACGGTTAGGGTTGCCACCTATAGATGCACTATCGGCGCGTGATATGGCTCAGTTCATCGATCACACACTGCTCAAGCCGGAGGCAACACGTGCCGAGATCCGCAAATTATGTGGGGAAGCAGCTCAGCACCATTTTGCCTCTGTTTGTGTGAATCCAGCTTGGGTAAAGGAGTGCGCCCATTACTTATGTGGAAGCGGTGTAGAGGTCTGCACGGTGATTGGCTTCCCATTAGGTGCCAATGCTACCGATGTAAAGGTTTATGAAGCCCGCCGAGCGATCTTTGATGGCGCTACTGAGGTCGATATGGTAATGCAGATTGGTGCGCTCAAGTCAGGCGATTATGATTTTGTCGAAGATGATATACGCCTGGTTGCAGAGGCTGTGCATAGTGAAAATGCCTTGCTTAAGGTAATTATCGAGACGGCGCTGCTTAGTGATGAAGAGAAGGTGAAAGCATCGCTACTGGTAAAAGCTGCTGGTGCTGATTATGTCAAGACTTCCACAGGTTTTTCTAAAGGCGGCGCCACTGTGCATGATGTTGCACTGATGCGACGTGTCGTTGGTCCTGAACTGGGTGTGAAGGCGGCTGGTGGGGTACGCGACTTTGCTAGTGCACAGGAGATGCTTGCTGCCGGAGCCACTCGTATAGGCGCAAGTGTGGGTGTAAAGATTGTACAGAATGCCTCTGCGGCACCAGCAACATCCTACTAGAAACATATGTTAAATCCGCTTAGGGAACCTTTACTCAATTTAGCGGTAGGTCTATTCACAAGATCGATCCAGCGACGTAATGGTAGTACGGATCGTGCGGCTGCGCCATTGAGTATGATGCGTAGCGTAAAAGTGAATGGCCACCGGCTCTGCTACCTAGATGTTGGCCAAGGCGATCCGATCGTGCTACTACATGGTCTTGGCTCAAGCGCGCTTAGCTGGCTCTTTGTGCTGCCTGAATTGGGCCAGCGTAGGCGTGTGATAGCTCTTGATCAGATCGGCCATGGTCGTTCTGAAAAGCCAGCTATACCATACCGTATTAGTGATTTTGTCGATTATCTAGAAGCTTTTCTAAAGCAACTTAGCCTTTCACAAGTGGATCTAGTGGGCAATTCACTAGGCGGCTGGGTAGCAGCACATTTTGCTATCAAGCGGCCTGAACTGGTACGACGGCTAGCATTGGTCTGCAGTGCTGGTCTGCTGCCATCACCGGAACTGCAGGCACGCTTACAGCAGATCCACTTTGCGCCACGCACTTTTGCTGAAATGCGCGCTATGCTTTCCGCTTGCTTCTATGACAAAGCCCGTTTTGTTAATCAACGCAGTGTCGCAATCAGTTATCTATTACGTCGTTTGGAAAATAATGGCGACACAGTAATGCGTATATTGGATAGCATCTCAAATCAACATGAGTGGCTAGATGAGCAACTGTACCAGGTAAGCGCGCGCACGCTAGTCTTATGGGGACGCGAGGATGAGCTATTACCAGTAGAGTTTGCAAAGCGGTTTGCCACTGCCATTACCAATGCACAATTAGAGATCTTTGAGCGTTGTGGCCATGTGCCACAGCTAGAACGTGCGCGCGATTTCAACCACTTGCTTACAGAGTTTCTTGACTGAGCTTTAACGCGCTATATTTCTACATCTCAACACGCACCCAAGTTCCACTGAAGGCTGCTGCTCCACAAACTGCATCGATCGACAATTCATCTGTGAGATCATTAATACTAGCGCCAGCATTCTGTTTAGCTACTTCTAGTAAAATACCATCTCGATCATGTCCCCATCCATGTGGAATACTTACCGTCCCTGGCATAATATCATCAGTAATCTCTACTGGTATCTCAATACAACCTACACGTGAGCGTACAGAGACTTTTTGACCAGATTGGATATGACGATGTGCCGCATCTGTGGTGTGCATCAGCAAGGTACATAGTGGGCGTCCCTTGATTAATCTCAAGCTATTATGCATCCAGGAGTTGTTACTGCGAAGATGACGCCGTCCAATCAATAACAAGTCGTAGGACTGATTCTCAAGTGGGTTATTGAGGAGTTTCTCCTTTATACGTTCAAGGTCCTTGACCAGTACTTCTGGCGCTAAATTTATATGTTTAGAAGCAGTGCAGAGTCGTTTTGGTAAACAAGTATCTAAAGCGCCAAGATCAATTCCATGTGGTGCGTCTTTAAGCTTAGCTAAGGTTAGTCTTTGGGAAAAGGGATTAAGCTTAGCGCCATAAGGTCCAAAACGTAGACCTAAGT
>JBFLVQ010000197.1:0-13741 GCA_040758525.1 Acidobacteriota bacterium | reverse complement strand
CCATAAAATATGCTTCAACCGGATATTTTTTATACTACCAGTTCTGTCTTTGAGGCGATGAGTAAAATAATAACCGAGCAGTTGAAAACGTGATGCTAGATCTTCCGCATTTGTATCAACCTTCTTTTCTAAATCTGCTGCCTCTTCTTGGGAGAGCTTGCCCCCTTTGATAAGCAGTTGAGTATTAGTATGATCATTTAAAGTCTGGGCTTGTGCTGATAAAGACACCCCACAAAGCAGCAGTGCAATTATTGCAATTAATTTTCGAAACATTGTCTATCTCCTTACATATATTATATTCCCTTCTATTAATTAATGCGCAAAACCGATCTCTGCTGGGGGAAAAATTTCGCGACTTTATAGAAAATATTTTCTATTATTTGTTTGTGATAATTTTCCGATCAGATCGTAGTTATCGATGGAGGTAGCAGATGTCTGCTGATGACATCACTCAACTTTTGCAAGAATGGTGTAATGGCAATGAAGCTGCACAAGATAAATTGATGCTTCTTGTTACTGATAAACTGCGCCAATTAGCCAATTACTATATGCAGAGAGAGCGCCCCGATCATACTTTGCAACCAACTGCACTAATTAATGAAGCTTATCTACGCCTGGTTGATATCAAGGATAAAAACTGGCAGAACCGTGCACACTTCTTTGGTATTGCCGCCAGACTGATGCGGCAAATACTGGTCGATCATGCTAGAAATCGCAATGCGGCAAAACGTGTTGGCAATCGAGATAAAGTCAGTCTCACATTGGCAGAAAACGTTGTCTTAGAACTTGATAAAGATCTTATTGCGCTTGATGATGCTCTTACCAGTTTTGCTCAGATAAATCCGCTCGCCAGTAGTATTGTCGAACTGAGATTTTTTGGTGAGCTTACCATTGAAGAGACAGCAGCAGTACTAAAAGTCTCTAATGACGTAGTAAAAAATCAATGGAAAGCAGCCCGTGCTTGGTTGTTTCGAGAGCTTAGCAATAAAAATATGCCCTTACACTAAATCACCATGGAAAGAGAGAAGCAGATCTACCAGTTATTACTTGCTGTGCTTGCTCTAGAACCTTCACAGCGTGATGCTTATCTTGTCACTACCTGTCAAGATCCATCTATTATTAGCGAGATCTATACTCTTCTGGAAGCTTATCAACAAGCCGAAGAGATCAATTTTCTTGGCAGCAATGCCTTAGAAAAGCTTGTTGAATCGAACTATTCACTGACTGGTCGTACACTTGGTGATTTTCTTATACATGAACAGATCGGCATAGGCGGCTTTGGAGTTGTTTATCGTGCCGAGCAATTATCACTAGCGCGCGAAGCCGTTGTCAAAGTACTACATCAAAAACATCACTATAACAAAGAGGTAATCGAGCGGTTTATGCGTGAGGCTCGTCTTGCCGCGCATCTTGAGCACCCTTATACCGCCCACATTTATGCTTTCGGGGCAGAAACAGATGGTACATTATGGATGGCAATGGAGATGATCCATGGCACCCCACTCGACCGCTTGCTGCAAACACAGGGACCGATTCCTCTCAATCGTTTTATTCCTCTGCTTATTAAAATCTGTGAAGTGGTACAAACAGCCCACGATTATGGCATTGTGCATCGTGATCTAAAACCGGCCAATGTTATGGTCATTTCGCGAGCAGGCTGTCTGCTGCCTAAACTGCTCGATTTTGGTATCGCAAAATGGCTTGATCTAGATCATCAGATAATGTTGCCAGCAACACAATCATCTACATCTACAATAGAGCTGAGAGACGATGATCGGACAATAGGACTCCTTGGCTCAGCATCCTACATGTCACTTGAACAATGGGAGAGTGCTGTTGATGTTGATGCACGTGCAGATATCTATGCGCTAGGCGTGCTTAGCTACGAAGTGATAACAGGTCAATATCCATTCTCGACAAATACACCAACTACTTTAGCAGGCTATTACCATGCGCATAAAAATCTACCTGTATTACCACTAGATGAGGCTTTCCCGGCTGCACTAAATGAGGTAATGGCCACTGTAATGGCTAAGCTTCCAGAACAGCGCTATGGTTCAGCAATGGAGTTTTGCAATGCTTTTCAACTAGCAGCAGGTTATACAGAGAAAAGAATCAGCCTACCTCAACTCGATGAAACACTCAATAGCGCACTAATTACGAAAGGGCCTCAGCCATTGGCAGAAGCAGTTGCCGCACTGAGTGAAATGTTTAGTGCACATCAAGCACTCAATCAGATTTCTGTAATTCTGCAAGTAGCACTACGCTATATTGGAATACTAGCGCTGGCTTGTCGCACTAAGATTGGCAGCGGTAATAAGACTGATTCTGATCTGGCCCTCAATGCCTTGCGCAAACTGCGCAGTGATAGCCTCACATTATCGGAATGGTGGACACTAGCAAAAGAGTTGTGTCGGCCTTTTGCCTGTGAGCGCGCTGCCTTCCCTATGCCAGAATTGGTATCGCTCTTTTTTGCACCCGGCAGTACACAGCCGAGTAGCATTAGCAAGCACGTTGATCAGTTGTTGATTTGGCAGCAGAAGATAACACATAGCGCCAGAGAAAAAGATGCCATCGAAGAGTTAATTCAACAGTTGAGAGAGCTTTCCCAATTGCTAGAAGCACTCTCATTCCTTCTCTACTATCGAATCGTGTCAGGTAATGGGAATAAATGGCAGCAATGGTCTGGGTTAAGAGTATCACCTTTGGCTGATGATACGATTGACAGACAAGCAAAAGAATATACCTATCTGATCGATATGGAAGAGTGTGTTCTGCTCTCATTGTGGCCGATTGTACAAGCCGCTCAGCCATCGCCTGGCAGTCCTGAATCGCTCTTCTTTTTTGAAGGCAAAGGCCGCTATGGGGCAAAGTTGGTAGCATTGCCATACGGCTTCGAGCGGCATGATGAATCTATTTGGGAATGGTTTCGTACCCATTTCTTCTCAGACAATACAGGAAAAGCTGACAAAACAACATATGAGCGCACACCTTATCTGGGGTTGACCGCCTTTACAACTGCAGATACAGATCTCTTCTTCGGTAGAGAGCGTGAGTCTGATGCATTTCTCAATCGCTTACGTATACAGCCTATGCTGGTGCTAGTAGGTGCTTCGGGTGCCGGTAAAAGTTCTTTTATTCAAGCCGGTGTGATTGCTGAACTGCCGACAAATTGGCAAGCCATTACCATACGTCCAGGATCAACACCATTTGCTACACTGGAACAGCGGCTCAAGAAATCAGGCATTGAGATAACCAAATTGCGCGAGCAATCGATCAACAACTGTGAATACCTCACCAATACATTGAGAGCTTTCACCGAAAAGCATGCTATTACGCTTGTCTTGGTTGTTGATCAGTTCGAAGAACTCTTTACACTCTGTACGGATAGTGAAGAGCGTCAACTCTTCTCTAAATCATTAATGTTAGCAGCACAATCGGCAGAAGACTCTATACGTCTTGTGATCATTACGCGAGATGATTTTCTCATACGTGCCAAACAATTACCGGGCTTACGCGACCGCCTAACTACAGCGCTAGAACTGCTTGTCACTCCAGCAAGAGAAGAATTAATTCAGATTCTAAAAAAACCGGCTCAGCAATTTGGCTATGAATTTGAAGATGAGGAGTTACCAGAAGAGATTGTTAAAGAGATTGCTGATCAACCAGGAGCATTGCCCTTATTGGCTTTTACTGTAGCTCGACTGTGGGAGTTTCGTGATCGCCATTTTAAAAAATTGTTGAGACAGACATACCAGGCAATGGGCGGGGTAGGCGGCGCATTAGCACAGCACGCCGAAGCCACCCTAATGTCAATGACTCAGCAAGAACAGTCTGTTGTACGCGAAACTTTCCGACAATTGATTACTAGTGAAGGTACTCGCGCATTTCTACCACTAGATGAATTAACTGTCACGCTAGGCAATAGAATGGTAGTAGAAAAACTTATCTCTGCACGCTTGCTAGTTGTATCTGAAGGTGAGCAAGGCAGAGAGCGTATAGAGATTGCCCACGAAGCATTGATTACTGCCTGGCCAAGACTAATCAAATGGCGACAGGAAGACAGAGAAAGTGTGCGACTACGTGATCAGTTACGCTCAGCAGCAAATCAATGGCATGAGCGTGGGCGTCCACAAGGACTACTCTGGCGTGATGAAGCACTGATAGAGTACAGAATATGGCGTGCCAGCTATCCTGGCAAGATCACAGAAATAGAGGCAGCTTTTGCTAATGCCAGTCTTGCTGATGCAGTACGTATACAGCGACGTCGAAATCTCTTTGCTGTTCTTCTTTTTATCATATTGGCTACAGGTCTACTGGTACTGGCCTGGCAACGCAATGAGACTGAAAAGAATGCCCAACAGGCGCTTATGGAAAAGGAGCGCGCAGAAGCAAAGACCCTAGAGGCTCACAAGGAAAAATTGCGTGCCGATGAACAACGTCAGCGAGCCGAGACAAATGCCCTAGAAGCACAACAGCAGTCCGAGATTGCGAAAAAGAATGCCCAACAAGCTAAACAGATCTCTCTTCAAGCAGAAGAGAATGCTGCACAAGCGAGAGATAAATTACTAGATCTATATGAAGAACAAGGCCGGCAAGAGTTGCTAAGAGGCAATCATGCACGTGCGTTGATATATCTCAATGAGGTCTATCAAGCTGGTCGATATACATCGGCACTCCGTTTTATGCTTGCGCAATGCTTAGCTCCGATTGATGCTCAGCTATGGCAATTGACTGGACATAAATCTCTGGTGTCGATTGCCCGCTTCAGTCCCAATGGTAAACAGGTAGTGACAGCAAGCGATGACAATAGCGTTAAAGTCTGGGATGTAGCGAGCGGACACTTGCAACATTCTTTAACAGGCCATACCTTCAATATTATCAAGGTCGATTTTAGCCAGGATGGCAACCTTATTTTAACAGCCAGTCTAGACAATACTGTGAGAGTCTGGAACGCTTACACAGGAGAACAGCTAGTCTCACTTAATATTGATAAAGGCCTAATCTCAACCGCGACTTTCAGTTTAGATGGACATCAACTCGCGATCTTAGAAGATGATAATAATATTAAAGTGTGGGATCTATTGGCTGCGCAACCGATCGCGGTAATTAAAGCTCACACTCAACCAATTAAAGCGATCTCATTAAGTCCCGATAATAAACATATTGCCACGGCCAGTACAGATAAGACGGCGATTATTTGGGATAAGGCCAGTAGCAAAGCGGTCTTTACACTGGGACCACAATCTACTGATCTCACGGTAATCAACTACAGCTCAGATGGTCGTCGCCTAGTAACGGCAACGAAAGATGGCAGTCTAAGAATCTGGGATGCACTAGAAGGTAAATTGATTGCTGCCAGCAAATGGCCAGCAACCGGCATCCAGTCTGCTCTGTTCAGTCCATTAGGCGATAAGGTTATTACAGTTAGTGAAGATAGAGTTGCCAGAGTGTGGGAAGCAGAGAGCGGCAAGCTATTTACCACAATCCCAAATTTCAATAGCGAGCTCTCTACAGCATCTTTTAGCCCGGATGGCTTACGTATAATAGCTGCTAGCAATGATAAAACTGCTAAGGTATGGGATACTGTGAGCGGCAAATTGTTAGATACATTGCAAGGTCATAGTGCGTTTGTTACATTCGCAGCCTTCAGCCCAGACGGCAAGAGAATGGTTACGTCTAGTGCTGATAAAACTGCCCAGATCTGGGATACATCTCATAGCAAGCTCTTATCTTCATTGGCAGGATATAGAACAAGAAATATTATTAGCAGCTTTAGTAATAATGGTGAGAAGATTGTCACCATCAATGCGGATAGAACCGCAAAAGTATCGAATACTTACAATGGCAAACTACTCGTTGTGCTAGCAGGCCATAAAAAGAACATCAATTCTGTATCGTTCAGTCCTGATGATAAATATCTGGTTACAGCTAGTGCTGATAATACTGCCAAAATATGGGATAGTGAGCGTGGTAATACCATTTTTACATTAATGGGACATAAGCGCGATGTTCTTCTTGCCAACTTCAATACTGATGGAAAGCAGCTCGTTACTACTAGCATGGATAAAACTGTAAGAGTATGGAATACCAGAACAGGAGATTGTATTGCCATTCTAAAAGGTCATAAAGAGGATATTAATACAGCAATATTTCATCCTGATGGCAGGTATTTAATTACAGCCAGCGAAGATAGTATTAAAGTATGGGACATCATTGCCGGCAAAGAGCTCTTATCTATCCCCGGACATAAGACAGCTCTGTCGGCAGTCAATCTTAGTAGTGATGGTGAGAAGATTATTACCGTTAATACAGATAGAATCGCAAAAGTATGGAATACTTACAATGGCAAACTACTCGCTGTGCTAGCAGGCCATAAAAAGAGTATCAATTCTGTATCGTTCAGTCCTGATGGTAAGTATATAGTCACAGCCAGTGCTGATAATACTGCCAAAGTATGGGATGCCCAAACTGGCAGGCTGATAAGTTCCCTTGACGATCATAGCAATGAAGTCTTAATGGCGTCATTCAGTCCAGATAGTCAGTTAATAGTAACAGCAAGCAGAGACAGCATGGCAAAGATTTGGGAAGCTGCTACCGGTAAGTTGTTAGATTCGCTGGAAGGTCATAGATACGGTGTGCTATCAGCTTCGTTTAGCAAGAATGGTTTTAATATTATCACTACTAGCCTGGATAATACGGCAAAGATCTGGAATATCAGACTAGAGTCACGCAATCGCAGAGGGATTGCCAAAATAATAAGAGAAAAAAATCCCTTCTGGCTCGATCAAGGCCGCCTTATCCCGCAAGTTAGATAAAATGAGAAAGAACCTTATCACAATTACCGCTAAGAGGGTGTTCAAGATGTGGTATAATAAGGGTATATAAGGTATTGAAAATAATAAGGATGAAGCTGGTTATGGCAAGCATAACAATATTAAAAAAGGAACGAAAAGCCTACCCAAGTGACTTGATAGTCCATTCAGCAGATATAATGGACAGGGATGGCGCTCATTTCTTGTTTGAAAAAGCCCTCAAAGATTTTCCTACAATAAAATTGATTTGGGTAGATGATGGATATCGTTCTAATGATCTAAAAGAATGGATAAAGAATAATTGTCCTTGGTCTTTAGAATTTGTTAGGCGTCCCTCTCCAAGAAGAATAGTTGGATCTGATCTCGGTTATCAATCTTGCTTGTCGAAGAAAAGCTTGCTCAACAAGTAAACAGTCATTTTCATTAATATGGTTTTGTGATAGGATAGCTACTGAAAGCCGATTAATAAACAATAAAGCCGATCACAAGCAATAATAAGCAAAGAGTATGCTTCCAGTAAGGGTTTGCCTACGCCAAGCCTCGTAGGTTTCTTTTATCACCATCAGGAATTGTTGTTTTGCCATTGCATAATGGTTTAGACATAACCAATGCAGCTATTTAGCTGCTGTTTTTCCCCTCACTCGAAAGGAGGCACATCGTGATCAAGGCATCTTTTACTATCCTGCTTCTGATTTTAACTATCTCTATTGCTAGCTTGACCGCTTCAGCACAATCTACCGCAACACTACGTGGTACGGTAGCCGATGAATCGGGAGCCACATTAGTCAATGCCCAAATTATTATTAAAGATCTAGCCACAGGTGTGGAACGTACTACCCAAACCGACAACGCAGGACAATACCAACTTGCAGCTCTTCCCATTGGTAAATATCAGATTGAAGCTCATGCAGAAGGATTTCAAACTCAAATAATCCGAGATTTTACACTAGAAATTAATCAGACTGCGGTACAGGATTTTCAACTATCAATAGGTGGTGTGGAACAAGAAATGGTCATCACTGCAGATGCTCCCACCATTGAAAAAACATCCATCACTGTAGGGCAAGTCATCAATCAGAGGACCGTGCAAGAGATACCTCTTAATGGTCGCCATTTCGTCGATCTGGGACTACTCATACCCGGTTCTGTAACTCCACCACAGAATGGATTTCTCACCGCGCCTCTACGTGGACAAGGTTCATTTGCATTCAATACGGCAGGAAATCGAGAAGATACCGTGAACTTTATGATCAATGGGATCAATCTCAATGATATGGTACAAAACCAGATCACATTCCAACCATCGATCAATACTGTGCAAGAGTTCAAGGTTAACAATTCCACCTATAGTGCAGAATATGGGCGTAACTCTGGTGCAATAGTAAATATTGCTACGCGCTCAGGCAGCAATAAGCTTCATGGCGAGATATTTGAGTTTATCCGCAATGATCGCCTAGATGCGCGCAACTTCTTTGATGGTAAGAACAAGGGACCATTTAAACGTAATCAGTTTGGTGCTGCGTTGGGTGGACCTATCCTTAAAGATAAGACCTTCTTCTTTGTTACCTATGAAGGCATACGTCAGCGTCAAGGTATCACCATTAATGGTAATGTACTCAGTGATGCACAACGTGCGTCGGCAACAGATCCGACAACACAAAAACTACTAGCTTTCATTCCCAGACAGAACGCCATTGTAGGAGGAGCGCCTGGGTTTGTCGGTGCTGCCACAGCACCTGTTAACATAGATCAATGGACCGGCGATGTAAGTCATGTTCTTACAAACAATGACCGTCTACATTTCTACTACGCATTCCAACGCGACAAACGCCAAGAGCCAATACTACAGGGAAACACTATTCCTGGTTTTGGCGATATACGTAAATCTCGTCGCCAGATATTCACTTTCAATGAGAGCCATACCTTTGGTGCAAATCTGGTCAATGAGTTTCGCCTTGGCTTCAATCGTATCTTTATCACATTTACACCCAATACACCGCTTAACCCTACTACGTTTGGTATAAATACTGGTATTAACGAATCGATTGGACTACCACAGATCAACATCTCCGGTGCTCGTCTCAACTTTGGTGGTCCAGCGGGATTCCCACAAGGACGCGGAGACACCACTGTCGTAGTTTCAGATAGTCTTAGCTACCTACGTGGTAAACATTCATTCAAGTTTGGTGGTGAACTGCGCCGTTTCCTTAACAACAACTTTGCTCGCACTCCTGGCACATTCAATTTCCCCACAATTGATGATTTCCTCAAAGGAAATGCCAATGCCTTTACTGTTACACTTGGTGATACTTCCAGCAGTATTGCACAAGGAGCACTAGGTCTGTTTGCTCAGGACAACTATAAGGTTAGACCTAACCTAACACTTGAACTTGGCCTGCGCTACGACTGGTTTATGTCACCAACAGAACGTTATGATCGGTTTGTGGTTTTTGATCCTAGGAACTCTTCTTTAGCACGCGTCGGTACTGGCATAGATCAGGTCTATAAAACCAACCATAATATCCATCCGCGTCTGGGTATTGCCTGGGATCCGTTCAAGAATGGGAAAACGATTGTACGTGCTGCCTACGCCATACTGGCAGATCAACCGGTGACCAACTTGATTACTGGCACCGCAGGTAATCCACCATTAGCAACTCCTCTTACCTTCACTGGCCAGATCAAATTCAATAACGCCATTAATGTCGCGAGGGCTGGCGGACTTGCTCCTATAACGGTGGATAATGACTTCAAGAACGCCTATGTACAGTCTTGGAACTTGAATATTCAGCATGAGATCACCCCGGATCTAGCAATGACCATTGGCTACTATGGTTCAAAGGGTACTCACTTGCGTGTACAACGCAATATCAATCAGCTAATCAATGGCACAAGGCGACCATTCGCTACTATTGCAGCTTCAAGTGCAATTCTCCCCGGCATGCCGATTGGCAATATCTTGCAGAACAGCAGCGAAGGTAATTCCATCTATAATGCTCTATGGATAACAGCCAATAAGCGGTTTTCCAGAAATATGCAGTTTAACGCATCCTATACTTGGTCAAAATCGATAGACTATAACTCACTCAATACACAAGGTGTGGTAGTACAGAATAGTTTTGATCTGCGTGCTGATAGAGGCCCATCAGATTATGATGCTCGTCATCGCTTTGTCATCAATGCAATCTATGAACTACCATTGCGCGGCAATCGCCTTGTTGAAGGTTGGCAACTATCGAGTATTGTACAACTGCAGAGTGGCAATCCATTCAATGTTATTACTAATATTAACACTTTTACAGGAACGGCCACTCTCAGACCAGATTTGATCGGAAAAGTAAAACTCTCTGGAGATCCAACCAAGTACTTCAACAACCTTGTCTTTGATCCACGCACAGGCGGTTCTCCTGGCAATGCAGCCTTTGCTATTCCTGTTTCCGCTGATGGTAAATTCCATTTCGGCAATCTAGGTCGTAATACATTTGTAGGACCTGGTTTCAACAACGTAGACCTCTCTGTTCTTAAGAACACAAAACTTACAGAGAAGATGCAGTTGCAGATTCGTGCAGAGGTATTTGATCTATTTAACCATGCTAACTTTGGCCAACCCGGTCGAATAGCAGTGGTAGGCTCGACCAACTTTGGTGTGATAAACAGTACAAGATTCTCGACAGGCGATTCTGGTTCATCACGTCAGATGCAGATCGCGGTAAAGCTCACCTTCTAATCTAAAAAGAATATTCCATTGTCTGCTAGCGCATCGATCTAATGAATCGATGCGCTTTTTTATCTGCTAACGCTAAGCAGCACCAGTTACAAACAGAGCAGCCCGAGCACTAATCAAGATTATCGCGTTGGCCTCTAGCGCATACAAGTTTGTAACTCTGATAGGGTAAGGCAAGCGAGTCGAGTTGTTCAAGAGGTAATGCCCCAGTGAGATCATTACGGCGATATAGACTACGCACCTGCTAACCGAGTTAAATGAGCCCTCCTACCAAAATTATGAATGGCTCTTTGTTTCAGATGCCCACCTTTCGAAAAATTTCGGGCGTGGCGGTTATTTCACCACGCCCGATAATTTTTCTCTATGACCTTACAGAGATAGGTTCTTGCCTTGATCTAATTACTCGACTGCTTCACAGAGAAGGTTTTGCCAGCTATGGTCATTGTTCCTGCTCTGGTAACCCCACTATTATTGACTGATACAGTGTAATTCACTACCCCATTACCACTGCCACTTGCTCCTGCTGTAATGGTTATCCAGGGAACATTACTTACTGCTGTCCATTGACAACCATTGGCAGTGGTTACGCTCACTGTGTCTGAGCCACCCAACCTATTAAAGTTCTTGCCTACTGGAGTGATCGTGTAGGTGCAGCCTGTAGTTGCTCCCTGTTGCGTAACAGTAAAGATCTGGCCAGCTACTAGTAGTGTGCCACTTCGCGTTGCGCCACTATTAGCTGCAACAGTAAAGCTTACAGTGCCATTGCCACTACCACTTGCACCGGAAGTAATGGTGATAAAGCTACTGTTGCTAGTAGCCGTCCATTGACAGCCGCTAGCAGTCGAGACATTAACAGTGCCATTGCCGCCCGTTGCTGGGAAGTTCTGACTGGTGGGATTGATGGTGTAGGTGCAACCGCCGCCACCACTACCGGCTTGCTGCGTTACCGTGTGTATCATACTGCCAATTATGAGGTAGCCAGTACGATTAGTAGAGGTGGTATTGGCTGCCACCTTATAACCCAAGAATCTACCACCTGGACCGCTACCACCGCTGATAATGGTGATCCAGGGTGCCGTAGATTGAGAGGACCAGTTGCAGGTTAAGGCTGCAGATACAAGTACCGTGTTGGTGCCACCAGTTGCTGGGAACGAGCGACTGGCAGGAGTAGCCGAAGTGATACAAGAAGTTCCCGCCTGTGTAACTGTGAAGGTCTGATTAGCAATTGTCATTGTACCGGTACGAATAGCCGTACCAGTATTAGCAGAAACTGTATAGCTTACTGTGCCATTGCCTGAACCAGAACTACCAGAGGTAATAAGGATAAATGGTGCGTTGCTTGTTGCCGTCCAGCTACAAGCAGTGTCGGTAGTAACGTTAACTGTACCGTTGCCACCAACCGCAGCAAAACTCTGATTGTTGGGACTTATTGAGAACACACATCCCGTACCAGCATCCTGGTTTACCGTAAATGTTTGACCTGCGACAGTAATGGTCCCTGTTCTGGGTAAGGTTGAAGAGTTGCTAGCAACAGAGTAGTTAACCGTGCCGCTACCTGTTCCCGTTGCTCCTGAGGTAACTGTGATGAATGGAGCATTGCTAACCGCCGTTCTTGTGCAAGAAGAATCTGATGCTGTTACTGTTATCGAACCAGTTCCTCCTGCAGCAGGGATTGATGTACTGGTTGGTGATATTGTGAAGGTACAAACAACTCCAGGTTGAATGGTGAAATTTGAATTAGAAATATCAAAGAAGATATTTCCTACTGCTTCAACCTTAACCCTGGCGCTAGTGGTTTGAATGTTTGGTAAAGTTACTGATTCCGAACCATCATTAGCAGTATTACTCGCTAACACTATAGGAAAAGTATTACCACCATTGGTTGAAAGAGAGAGATTTACATTGGTAGCATTAATGGGGTTTACATTAGTGTTAGCGACATTCCAGGCTACATTGAGCGTCCCGCCACTGGTAAAAGTCCCTGTATTAGGCTGCGTTATTGCAAATGGTCCCGCGCTTGGAGTAACAGTAACTTGTATAGTGTCGTTATTAACACCACCACCGCCGGCACGATTGTCACGTACAGTTAAACGGAAATTCAGCGTTCTAGAAGTGGTAGGTAAAGACTCACCAAAAGTTGAAGTGTT
The DNA here is from genome assembly GCA_040758525.1 of Acidobacteriota bacterium. Classification (GTDB taxonomy): domain Bacteria; phylum Acidobacteriota; class Blastocatellia; order Chloracidobacteriales; family JADJPF01; genus JBFLVQ01. The sequence continues at coordinate 1,055 of JBFLVQ010000197.1, read as the reverse complement.
ATTTAGGATATCAGAAAGCTTAGGGAAAGTTCTTGATGAGCTAGTAGTTGGGTTAAAAGAACGGAATATCGGCCGATTACCATTATCTGTATTTGGTGGCCCTGCTGTACCGCGATCAAACTGCTCCCAACAGTATGTTAAAGGATCGCCATTTGGATCACTAGCTGATGTTGGTGTTAGAGTAAATGGAGTGCTTTGAGGAATAACAAAATTGGCACCAGCATCTACTGCAGGAGCATCATTGCCTGTTGAACTTTGAACCCCACAACTTCCTCCACTGGTAATGAAATTTGTAATTTCGTCAAAACTTCTTCCATGGAAATAGGGATCACTATGAGGTTGTAGATCTTCTGATCCACAGATACCAGCATAGGCCATAATGGTTGAACCGCTACCTGGCTCATATGCATTATTACTACTACGATTGCCTCCACCACAGTTTGCTGTTGAACCATTAAATGTATGGTTAGCACCAAACTGATGCCCCATTTCATGAGCGACAAAATCGATGGCAAAATCGTCTCCAATAGGACTTGGTAAGCCTGTTACGCCTCTAGCTTTTTGTCCACCAAAACAGACTACCCCCAATCCCGCAATACCGCCGCCGCCAGTGCTGAAGATATGACCAATATCATAGTTAGCAGAACCAATAATACTATCAACGGTAGTCTGATTTTGGCCTAAAAGCGCGCCACCATTATTATTGGAAAAGGGATCAGTATCTGGATTAGTAAAAATAAGCTGAGAATTATTATTAATGAGCGTCATTCTTATCCCTAATTCCATTTCATATACGCCATTAACACGGTTTACAACCGTAACTAATCCATTCATTGCTCCGGGTACTGTACCACCATAAAACTGTGCAAATTCTCCGGTAGTAGAAACCGCTAATCGATAGGTTCGTAGGGTTGGTCCAGAGCTTAAATTGAAATTAGGTAGATCCTGATTAGCTAACGTTTTCCTAGCTGAATTATCACCATTGTTGAGGTCGTTAATATCTATGTCTGCACCCTTAAATAGACATTTAGTAGCCTCTCTAAGATCGCTTACAT
>JBFLVQ010000196.1:0-13755 GCA_040758525.1 Acidobacteriota bacterium | reverse complement strand
TAAGAGAAATCATCATGATTTATCTTTCATACTTAATAATTTACTATGTCGTCGTTTCACGACTCTGCTTGTTATCTCATTCCATTCTTGGCAATTACTTGCCAAGCTAAAGATCTTTCGCCCTGCGGGCTTTTAATTCTTATCTCGAACTGGCGTTAAAATAGCTTTTGGGTCTGACTGGTACGGGAGGACACCTGTTAAGGATGTAACTATATCTTCAAAAGCTTGGTGTATTCAGCAACCTTGAGATGATAAAGATATGGTGTGAGGATACACCGCAGATTATTGGCTTGCCCTCTCATTACCTTAATGGAAGTTTTGGGATGGCTTCAAAGTATCGTACCGAATGTACATGTATTGGATAAGATTCATTATGATCGATCGGATGTTGTTCGCGATATCTCCATCTACGATTCCAGCCGAAGTAATCATCCCGGAATTTCTCATAAAGCTCGAAAGACAGTTTTGCTTCATCCGCGCGCTGCAACTCTTCTAAGCTACGTGCCTTGATATAGTGTGCCCAAGGATTGCTGGGATCGATCTTAAGAACTTCTTCTAAAGGTTTCAAAGCCTCTTGATAATTTCCTATTCTTGCCAGCGATTCAGCTAACATAAACCACCCTTGACGATCATTTGGATATCGCTGCAAGGTATCGCGGAATGCTTGTGCGGCAAGCTGATATTGTCGCCGCATAAAATAGGCTTGGGCAATTGACCACTGTACACGAGCATCCTCTTTCGCCTGCGATGTTGTATTGTTAAGCAGCCTCAGTCCAGCATCCGTATCTCCTTGCTCGATCTTAGTGCGAGCATAATTTAGTAATCCATCTAGTTTATCGGGAGCAATTTTTCTTACCCAATCAAAGGCATACTCAGCAGAGTCAAAATCCTGTTGTAAGAGAGAGCCAATACCATAAAAATTGAATCGTCTCCACTCATCAGATCTGATCTTTGCAGTATTTACAAGAACTTCTTTAGACTTAAGAGAAACTGGCAATGAGACCTCGGATCGGCATATTTCAAGTACTGGGATAGTTACTTCTCCAGTCTTAAATCCAGTTGGATTTGCTTGATAAGCGAAACGACGAAATGGTTCGTTAAACTTGCGCCATAAGAGGCGTGCTCGCAATGTCAAAGACTTGCCCGCTAATTGTTTTGGTACTTGAAAACGATATCTGACAACATCTGCTTCGCCATAAGGGATCACACGGCGCCAAACTAATGTCCGGATATCTGAGACATTATGTCGGATTATTGGTTGGCCAGTTTGATCAAGAAATAATGCAGCGTAGACATGCGCCTCTTGGTCCAATATTTTATCCTCTTTTAAGTTACCATTGATAGCCAGGAGATCGCCTTTAGGTCCAAGTAGAGAGAACTCTACCCAAGCCTCATTGATATCCAAAGTGCCGCCAGGAAAAGTATGTCCCACTCCTGTGTTGCTTACAACAATATCAAGCTGTACTTGCTCACCAGCAGAGAGGGTTGGGCGCGTTATATTCAATGCAGGAATATATCTGTTAAACTCAACACCACGTCGAAGCGCAAACAGGTCGATATTAACTTTATTAGCAATAAATGTCTGAATGCGTTTTATTGTCTCTTCATCCTTACGGACAGCGGGTAAAGCGGTATTAGCAGCAAGAAAGCGGTGTGAACTAACCATACCAGCTTTTGCTGCTAGGTCTCCTCTTGTTGCTGCTTCTTTAGGCATATGACAATCTTGGCACTTCCTCAAAACATTGTTGCCCAAGTAACTCCTGGCTGCGTTACCAGATATGGCGCTATCATGCCAGGCATCATAGTCGTTTTGAGTACGAAAGAACCGGAAAAAGTTTACTTCCTGCGGTAAGGCTGCTTTATGACAAGCCCCACAGAATTCTGCTGTCCTATGACGTGGGGTTATTACATTCTGTTTGTGTAGATTGATTGCGGCTTGATCCTGAAGACGTAGTTTGCCATCAGGTTGTAATAAAGGATCCGCTGTTGTTAACACACCTGCACCAATAACATAATTTCCATTAACTGGACGACCTCCCACCTCTTTAACTCCATGGCATAGAAGACAGGTTAAACCAGCTTGGGCCTGTGCAGAATTACGGCCAAAATCGGTATCAAAAGCGCCTGTCAACAACAAAGCAGGATCATGGCAACTGGCACACCAACGTGATCTAGTCTTGCCCTGTTGATCATCCCTCAAATCCTCTACTGATGCTGTATAGAAAGGATTATTAAAGGATGAGAAACGATGCGCCGAGGAAGACCATTGAGCAGCGATATCTTGGTGACACTCTACACAGGTTGTCGCTCCTATCAAAATTGATTGTGCATACCCTTGCTGTTCGACCTCGCTGCTTATACGTCGTCGCTCATTTTCTGTCATTGGACCAATCAACTGTTCAGAGGGAAGCTTTTCAATCTTATCTTCAAGGAGCACTGCGGCTGGGGAATAAGGAGATTGCCAGCGATCTTTTGCCATTAAACTACTGTAGCTTAATGTGGTAATAGAATAACAAAGGAACACAACAAGGAAGAAACGTTGTAAGAAGCCTGACAATCTCTGCATAAAATTCCCCATTAAGATCTCTTAAACAATATCAACAATGTGTCTAGGTACCTTATTAGAAGGCCATTAAGCAGTATGTATAGTTAGTGGATAATCTCCTCCACCCAACAGGTGTCCGCCTTCTCTAATCGCACGTACACGCACCATTCCCCTGCCATCGCCTTCTGTATAATAGGTTGCTTCAACAGTACCTTCATCACTGGTGTACACATCTGGAGTTGAATAGCTGATCTGCCATCCTCCCGTGCCATCTTTGATCTTTTCGCGTGGAAGAAAGACCCGCCTGGCCCAACCAGAGGAGTATCTATCTGCTAACTCTTGTGCAGCTTCACCAATACCAAAAAGAGTCGGACCCTCAATAAGAGATATTCTTTGTGAACCTGAGGCACGCTTTTTATCGAAGAAGGCAGCACAGCTATTAATGCCATCTTCGCTTCTGGCAGTATAGAAGAAATATCCTGTCTCTGGTGAATAGACCGTTGAATGTGATAGATCAGTAAATCTTCCCACTGGATCTTCAGCCATTCTTCTGTTTATTCTCGACACTTCGAGAAATGTCGAAATTAACACATCTCTTCGCCTTATATAAGTCAGGATATCATCAGCGAGTGTTGTGCAGTCAGTTGCACGAGCCAATTTTTCTACCGCTAACAGAATAGGAAAACCGTTATTCGCTTCTGTTCTGGTAAATGGATAAACCGTCAACCCAGCAATACCCAAAGCCGAGTAGATTAAAAACTCACGACGCTTTAGTTGTGATACTTCTTGGTCGCTAGTGCGATATTCTCTTTTATCCATAAACTTCTCCATTGTAAGTTTAGCTAGACCGTGGTTAATCTGTTAAACTCTGTAGCTTAGTTCGTACTCAGCCTCTGCTAGCACGACTCCTCTAGTGTCTTGGACCTCGACTAATACCCTGCCTTTACCATTACCATTAGTCTCGTATTTGGCACGTACTGTACCTGCATCAGAGCGATAGACGTCGGGCTGGTTGTAGCCAATCTGCAATGTTCCAATCGCTTCTCGAAATGCTTCTCTAGGAAGCAATGTCTCTCTAGCAACTTCTGGAGACTTTTGCAGAGCTATCCTGGTAGCTAACTCGGCGATACCGAAGAGGGTGGGACCTTGTACAATAGCAACCTTCTGTGCGCCAGCGGTGCGTTTGGCATCAAAAAATACTACGAATGCGTTGAGCTTATCTGTACTTTTAACAAGATAGAAGAAGTATGTTGGTTCGGTTGCAATAAAATAGACCCTTGCTCCAGCAAGCTCCTTAACATTTGTCAAAGAATCTTTCGCTAGTTCATGGTTGGCCTGCTTTACCTCGCGTGCCGTCTGCTTTGATATACCGCTCTTTACAATGAACTTATCTAGTGGTTCACAACCAATTGCGGCACCCCAAGCGACAGCCATTTTACCAACTGCAGAAAATACTGGCGATGCCAATGCAGGTGCGCTGGGCAATAGAACTATTCCTGCTGCTGCTGACCCTAGAGAAATTAAAAAAGATCGTCGGCTCAACCTGAGAATCTTAGAATAGTCTGCAACATAGTCTGATTCTGTCATTAGCTCCTCCATACTCCTGTTAAAGTAGACACTTCAACTTATTGCTAGGCAACCCTAACAAAATGAAGGATCTACTTTATCGGCGATAGTTAGGATTATAAGCCAGTTCGTATTCCCCTTCTGCCAACACATCCGAACTCTTTGGCTGTAGTAATGAGCCGCCTTCGCGTATAGCTCTCACAGATACAGTACCGACCCCGCTACCATCAGTTTTATATGTGGTGACTACCTGACCGTTATCTGTGCGGTAGATCTCTGGCTTAGAATAACCAATTTCAAGTGGCCCATTGACTGTCTGAATTTGCTCTCTAGGTAGCAGAGTCTTTTTAATAATCTCAGTTGACACCGTTCTCTTTTTTAATTTGGTTGATAGTTGAGCAATGCCAAATAGGGTTGGCCCTTCAATAAGGGCAAGTTTCTGAGAATTCAGTGCGTGATTGCGGTCAAAGTAAGCGACACAAGTATTGAATTTGTTCTCATGTCTGGCAGGATAGAAGAAATAATTTTCTTCCACATTTGTAAATGTATATACCTTCGACACTGTCAAATCAGAAAACTTTGATTGCGCCATCATCTCATTTGTCCTCTTTACCTCTTCAGCGGTGGTCTTGTTTATATAGTTCTTTGCTATATACTCGCTAATTACATTGGCAACCACCGCAGCGCCTACTGCTAAAGCAAACTCTCCAATAGCAATTAACACAGGAGAAGCTTTCACATCCTGGAAAGGATATAGGGTAAGGCCAGCTGCGCCTAAGCCAGAGGTTATGAGAAATTTTCGACGATCCATGAGTAACTTTTCGGAATTATGGTTTTTAAGCATTGCTCCTCCTTGAAGTAGGTTAGCATCGTTAGTTACTATTTCTATTCGATTAATCTCTATTACAGATGCTTCAAGCTATTTTCCCCTGATATCCTCATTTTCTCTTCATTTTTTGTTGTGTCTTCTCCTACATAAGAGTCTCAAGCGCTAATCACAAGTTTAATAAAGAAACGTAGTATGGAACAAGATAGCAAATAGACGCCATACTATTCGCGTAGCGATCTTTGCTATCGTAAAAATACGACGATTATCCATTGCCATAATCAAGGAAATACGTCTTGGTCCCCCATATAAAATAGTTTGATGAGACCTTAGCAAGCCACCATTCCAATGGCGAACACTGGTTTTTACTCTATCCATAATCTTTATTGTCTATCTTCAGCCATTATTTATAAGAGACGATAATCAGAGCAAAAAACAGACATAAGATGATAAACATAATCTATTATCTTATGTGGAATGAATTTAACTATCTGAGCTGATCCTGCCAGTGCTTGAATTTAGCAAATACTTGGGTCAATGCTTCTTTGTCATTGGCAACTTTTTGTTGATTAAGAATCGTCATTATGATGCACACACGAGATATGTAGTCTGTGCCAGCGGTCTCCTCAATATTGGCCAGCAACTTTGGCCCTCTCCGCATCTGCACGTATGAGTTTGAAGGTTGATGGTCGGAGTGCAAATCGTACCTCAGGTGCTTGTGTAGTTATGATTTGGTAGCCTAGACTGAGTATTCCCTCCTCCTTATTGATCTGCCTTATTTCAGACCAGGGTATAAAGATTGGATCATGGCAAAACGAAAGCAAAACCGGCATAGCACGAAGGTAAAGTCCTGCACTGTCGCTTGCCACTATAATACCTCCGTTATATCCTATCCACCCACGGAACACCCCATATCCCATTCTTGTCTTCGGTTTGGGAAATATCCCTCGTAATGGATAGCGACGAGCGAGGATCTGCCATCCACTTACACGAGAGAAAAGAAAGATCAGAGAAACAGGAAAGAGCGGGGCAAGAATAATAAGAGGAATGATTTTTCCGATTTCAGACATAACGATCACCTTTCTTCTACCATTTGCCTAACGTGCTGTATCAGTGGGCCATATCAGACATTACGAGTCGTCATAAGAGACTCAATTCCTGCAATCTGCTACATGTTATTTTTGTGAGGGTGGTTGCCAATCTGCTGGCGCCTCAGGCCAAATTTCATCTGGGCTAAACGGCTCGGCTTGATCAAGCCCAAGCTGTTCTGGATCGATCTTGGCAAAGACAAAATTCTCTGGTGGCACCGGAACTCCTGCAAGACGCCTTAACAGGGCGAGCTGACCAGCATGAGTCATTGCATCAGAAAGCGGTCCTTGAAGTAGGCGTTCTGCAGTCATACCTTGCAATAGAGGCTTGCCACTTTCAATATACTGAGCAAGATCTTGAAGCATCTCATGAAAACGCACAACCTCCTCTTTTAATGATGGCAATGGCTCAGGTCTGTATTGACCACCTACAAAGAAGGTACAGGCATAACCAAGCACGCTTGTCATATGGCGAACTAGTTCCATAGGAGTGCGTACTCGATCGGTTGCACAGAAGCTGCCGAACTCAGCAGGAGCCTCTCGTAATGCTTTCTGTGTACGATAGGCAAGTGCAGCGAGAAAATGTCGTAGTAGTTTTGATTTTTCGTCCATAGTTAAAACCTAATGTTAAGTATGGCCTGTCATTTTTCAATTAATGCATTTCATTTTAAGTGCAGCGCTTTTCTAAGCATAGCTTTTCAACAGCTTGAATCTTTGATTATAACGCACCTAACTATATTACTAGCCCAAAAACAGCAAAGGCAAGCATTCTATCTTTTGTGCTGCATACGGCCAGTCCTATTCTTTGTAAGACTATCTATTACCTGCTTTGTGAGGAGTGCTTGCTGAGCTTGATCGCAGATCATATACTTACCTCCAATATGTGTATGGTGTTAGGTTACTTTAGTAGCGGAGAGAAAGAAAGTTTGAATATAAAGGCACTACTATTTGATCTAGATGGTACTCTAACGGATCCGAAAATCGGTATTGTGCGTTGCATAAAATATGCGCTTGAACAGATGGCCAGACCTTTTCCATCTGATGAGATTCTTGCATCATTCATTGGACCACCATTACGAGGAGTATTCTCGATACTACTGAAAAGTACTGATAATGAGCTTATCGAAGAAGCACTAGTCTGGTATAGACAACGGTTTACCGATATAGGTCTTTATGAGAACCAGATCTATGAGGGTATACCAGAGATGCTAGTATCTGCACAGCAAGTAACAGCTATGTCATTTGTTGCAACTTCAAAACCAACGGTTTACGCGCAGCGTATCATCAAGCACTTTGAACTGGATCGACACTTCAGTGGTATCTATGGAGCAGAACTCGGCGGACAGTTCGAGAATAAGGCTGATCTACTAGCACACTTGCTAATAAATGAAGGAATTCAACCTGAAGATGTAGTGATGATTGGCGATAGGGCTGTCGATATTATCGCGGCAAAGGCCAATAGGGTTCGATCCGTTGGGGTACTTTGGGGCTATGGGTCAGAGAAAGAGCTTATTGAGGCTGGTGCAGATGTACTATGTAGACTGCCGAGTGAACTCGGCTTATGCCTATCACAAATCAGAGTCTAAAACTTTTCTCTGGTAGACTACCAATAATAACGATAAATCTATAACAGGTGTTGAATCTCACCTTATCTCTGCGCTACTATGGACTGGGGCGCAATTAATCAGCAACATTACTTAAGCTCTGCTAGATCTCCAGTTAACTTGCACCAATACCAATGCGACCCACAACAAAAATAGTAGTAATGGGTAGTAAATGATATCATTTACTACCATAATATAACCTGCTAACTGTTCCTGATCTTTCTATTGAGCGTCAGCTCCCTTGCCCGGATCGTCAGGCACGTTTTCAGGCAGTTGCTCGCTGAGCACCAATGGTAACTTTCTAGTAAATAAAGGAGTTTAGAAAATGGGGAAAAAAGTCGTTTTACCGGTCAGTCTGTTTGTAGCTTTAGTGTTTGTGCTTAACATCGCAGTTTCTGGTAATAGCAGTAAAGCTGTACCATTACCACTTAATCCTAGAGAGAACGCTACTGTTACCATGACCTTTGATGGCCTGATGGCGCTTTGTATGGGCAATTCCGAACGTGTTAGTGTTGGGATACTAAATGTACATCATCACCTACCTATGCTGACAGTTGCAAAAATTGTCAATGGACAGAGATCGATAGTAACTACTCTTAAAGACGAGCAGTTACGTGGTACGACATATATAGAAGTAGAAGGTGGGACAGCAAATGTAGGTAAATATCTCTCCGCATCAATGCAGAATGATGTCAATGATTTCCGTTGGAACATCGATCTAGAAGGAGATCTACATCAGCGTCAGCTCTATGTTCAGGAAGAGAAATTGTTTGGTAAGATTCATATAGGGGCAGGGCTGTTCTACGCTCGTAATCTTAGTGAAGAGAAAGTACGGTTTTTTGCTGCGGATGGATCGGGAAAAGCATTGCCATTTAATCGTCGTGTGGCTGAGCCAGCAGCAAAGATCGATCTTGCCGCCGGACAAGCATTGATTATTCGTGGTGTAAAAGAGAGCATACATCTAGCAGTAGAAAAAGATGTTTACTATGAGGTTGCCATTACTAATGAACCGCCGGCTGAGATGGCTAATATAGATCATTTCCAGTTCTACTATGAAGTGATGGGTGAAAAGATCACTCCTTATATTCCTGTAGCAGCAAGAAAAACCTCATCAGCACCCTGGCCATTGTTCTGTGGTAGTGGCATATTCAGTAAATCCCAGCTTAACTAATTTTGACGTGACCTCAGTAGCTGCATACGCTCGTCACAACTTTTGTCTGTAACGGCAAATGTGAGGAGCGTATTCTGCTCTTCTGCATTAGCACGTGCTTCACGATTTAAGCTGACGGCCAGTGTCATCTCTGTTTCTGCGCGATTATAATCGCCTTTAGCAATAAAACATTCTCCCAGACCTTGATGTAATTGACTCAGGCCAAGCTTTTGCTGAATATTAGCTTGTTGTGTTAGTTCAAGTGCACGTGTGTACATCTCAATAGCTTTATCGGAATTACCAGCTAACATTTGTGCGCGTGCATTATATCCTACCACGGCGGCTTCGATAGGGCGTCTAAGCTGAAGATCAGTAATCTGTTGTGCCGTGTACATAGCTTCTCTAAAACTACTTTCAGCCGCTCCCGGGTGTTTCTGTTCTGCTTGTATTAGTCCATAGAGCATATGAGAAAAGCTGAGCAAGTATAGATTATTTTGAACTTTTGCTTTAGCAATGGATTGCTGCAGGTATTTCTCGGCAAGCTTTGGATAGTTTAGATTGAAAGCGCTTCCCCCTAAAATCTGTAGTGACTGAACCTCAATCAGAGCATTACTACCTGCGGTCAACTGCAGAGTCTTATATGCTTGTTCAAATGCTCTGGTATTATCATTAGTCACATAATAGATGTTGGTTAGAACTAATGATGGGCGTAAAGCTACGGTTGAAACTTCCAATGGAGTAGCTATCTGTATTGCTTCTGCTAATACTTTGCTAGCGTGCGTAAAGTTACTGGTCTGACTTAAATTAGCGCCCTGTTCCAATTTCAAGCTAGCCATTGAGAATAGATGATTCGCGGTTTTTGCGCGTTCAAGACTTACTCGAATAATCTGATCGGCTTCGCTCCATCTTCCTATCTTATTTAGGCAATGAGCAATGGTTATCTCGGTTCGCGCTACTTCACAACTTGCTTCATACTGTTTGAAGATTGCTTGTGCTTGATAGGCTTTTTCTAAATTGTCTGTGAAGTTATCACGGGTTGCTTCCGCACGAGAAGCCAGATCACGGGCCTTTATTAGTAGAGGAATAGCAGACGTTGGCACCCTACGATAATATGAGACAAAGTCGATACCAAGTTTTTCACCGGTCTGATCTGCCATTTTATTGGCTATCTCCTCTGCGCTAGAAAGCGCATTAGTAGCGCCTACACTATTACCAGTCTGTAATGCCCCTAGATAGTCATCAATATGCTGATTAAGCTGCTCATAACTAGTAAGCTTCTGGGATGGCAGTTTCGAGAGTTTCTCATTTACGGCTCTGAGTCGTTGTGCCACTTCAATACTGCGAGGTGAAGTGTTTTCTATAGAAAGATACTCCTGATAATCGTTTTTGGCATCCTCTAACAGTAATAGCTTTTCCGAACTAGCTGCGCGTACAAAGAGAGCGTCAGTATCTTGGGGAGAAGCATTTAGTTTAGTATTGGCATCTTCAAAAGTTTCTGCAAGAGTTTTTATGTCTGCGGTCTCAATAATAGTTGTCGCCGAGACAATATTATTGGCCTGTTTCTCATAGTAGGGCTTGATCAATAAGAGATAGGTAAACAATACTGGCGAAAATACCATTACCACCATTGCAACGATCTTCATAATCGCACTATAACGTGAGCTAGGTGTCTTGCTTGGTCTAGCTTTCTCCTTTGGAAAGATAGTTACATTGGTAGTAGTTGTTACATTGGTCTGCCGCTGAGGCGTACTTTGTTCATATATGGCAGTCGCATGCTCTTTAACTAATCGCTCTTTACATTGTTGCCAGGCTTTACTAGTCAAGAATCTTTCTGCTTCTTTTTCTATATCAACGCTATTTTGCTGTGCTATCGCATTGGCATGTTTTCTCACTAACTGTTGTTTGTGCTCTTGCCAAGCTTTACTGTTTAGAAACTCTTCGGTATCTCTATTAATAGCAGCCTGTTCTTCGAGAGTTGGTACATTGAGAAAAAGCTCCCAGCCAATGGTGGCGTTTTGACAGCACTCTGCACAATTTTGTAGATGCGTTTGAAATTGTGCTTCTTCTGCTGGTGTTAACTCATCATGACAATGTTTGATGAATTTAAGCTCGTCCCATTCTTGACAACTCATAAATGCGCTCCCATTCTTGACTATTAATGCGTTGTACCTTTGTTTTTACTATATAGATAAATTAGTGCTGTCCCATAGGCAAATGTTGCCAGATGACCCTCTATCTGACTGTCGGTTTGTGGACTAAGTTGATGTAATGCTCTGTGATTATGGCTCAATAATTTAAGTAATATCTTGTCTACTACATTACAAACCTCTTCTGGACTAGGTTGTAGTCGTGGGGTTAGGCGCTGAAAGGCGAAGCGAATCTCTTTAACTAGAATGTGCTCAAAGCGAGCTAGAAATTCACACCAAACACTCTCCTGTTCTTGGGAAGGTTGTTCGGATGAGATCAGTCGTGCAATCAACTCGCCATTACTGCAATGCTTTATATCCATAATGCTCACAACACCAGCAACATCTTCAATATCTCTAATACTCATAATGCTCATAGTACAGGCGCATTCCTCATCGCAATCTAGTAAGAACTCTTGTGCCTAATACGTAAAGGGGCTTAGCAATCCTTAAGCCACGACTATTAACTAGTTTTGCCAAAATATTAAGCTGTTTCATTATAAGCATTAAGATGGGTTATAGTAGTAATACTAGTTATCTTTTGGATGGGGAGAACTGTCTCAAAGAGGAGGTAATATTGGGGAAAAGTGGAGCAGTAGTATTTACCTATTCTTTGTCAAGATTCATTAACTCTAATTATCAATAGAATCCATTTTAGATAATAATTAAACTTTCTCTCTTTTATTAACGTACACTGTTTTCAAGCAAGGGGGGAGAGCAATAATGAGTGTTCCGGCGGTCGGCCTTATCAAACAATTCAGCAATATTAAACAATATTCAGATACCGAATTGATCGCACAAATATTCTTACAATCAGGACAAAGTATTAAGCAATTGGAAGAGATCTGGCAAGAGTTTATTACTCGCTTTGAGTATCTATTAGTCAAAGCAATTCGACTTGCCTATCATCAGCATGCGCCACAACTACAACTTATGCCCGAAGATGTTTGTCAATTAGAAGAGAGGATCTTTCTTAAATTATCAGAACGTAGATATCAAGATCTATTCGAGCAGAAATACTATGCAGAGAATAGATTGGAAAGTTACCTTAGGAGATTGGCATACGGAGTTACACTAGATTACTTGGCGTTAAGTTCTATGCTCTAATATAAGTTTAAATCCTATTAGAAGGGATTATCGGTTAACACCGCGCTTACCACTAATCCAATCATCCCACTGTCCAAAAGCCTTCATCTGTTCATCCAATTTTGTCTCTTTGAGTAGTTTCTCGATCTCATCACGTGATTGACGCTTAGCTGGTCGTACCGGATTCTCTGCCAATCCCCAAATAAGCACGGAGGCAATCGCTGTGTTTGCCTTTGCCTCTCGTATATCTACCATCTCGAATACATCTGATTCAGCATGATAGTCAGGAAGATAAGGGGTTGCCTCTTGATTAGCAACAAGATTTGGCACGCCTGATAAAAGAAAATCAAAGTTATCTGTGCCATCAACACCATCAATGGTATGGTTAATTGCACCCAATCCAACAACTGATCCGAGCGCCTCATCAATAGGTTTATGTAGTTCGGCACGTCCATTTAGGAAAAACCCCATTGTTCTACCAGAACCGATATCGAATATCACTGCAGCAATATGATTATCGAGTTCGGCGGCATGGCGCTGAACATAACCAGCCGAGCCCCACATACCTTGCTCTTCGCCGGTAAAAAGGACGAAGCGAATTGTACGGCGAGGAACAATGCCTAACTGTTTGAAGGCGCGCGCCACATCAATAACCAATGCTACATTGACACCATTATCCTGTGCGCCTGTTCCTAAATCCCAAGAGTCTAGATGTGCACCAAGCAGAACAATCTCTGCTGGTTTTTCCCGTCCACGTATCTCAGCAACAACATTTCTTGACTGATAAGCTCCAGAGATCTTATTGGCGAGGGTAAGACGTAAGCGAACCTCACCTTTATCAAGAAGTCTGATAAGTCGGGCAGCATGCTCGCGAGATATAATAGCAGTAGGAATTGGAGCAATCGTACCATTAAGTGATACTGGATGGCGGTAAAGTAGCCCACGTGAGCGGGTCGATTGCAGTAAGAGAGCAGAGACACCAGCTTTCTCGGCTGCTTGCTGAATAGGTTTATTCTGTAAATATTCTAGAAAGAGATCATCTAATGATTTCATCTCATGCGAGCTAACAATCGCAATTGCGCCACGCGCAGCAGTGCCAAGTCTCTCAAAGGCTTCTACACTACCATTACCAGCATTGACCAGCTTGGTTTCAATAGTCTGTGGTGTAGAAGGAGAATAGGGTGTTGCCGCTAAGCGTATAGAGAACGATTCTGGAGAGAGACAACTGGCCTCGGCCGATTGTGGTAACCAGAGATTCGGGACAGAGAATGGCTCAAGTGAAACATTGTCTACTCCGGCAACACGGAACTTAGCCGCCGCCCATTCTACTGCACGTTCACAAGCTGGTGAACCGGTCGGTCGGCCTCCAATTTGATCACAGAGTTCTCGTAGATCATCAATAAACGGTGTTGTTCCAACCGCACGTCCTGCTAACTGTTGTGCTATTTTGTTATTATCTAACTGGGCGAAAACTGGCGAGAGAATAAAGAGAATTATTGCAGACAAAAAGATTTTCTTCATAAACTGATGTATCCTTCTCCTTCTGTCGGGTAGGGCGAGGGCGTTACCGCCCTGTTCCACCGAGTAGCCGAGTGGGATTGCTCCCACCAAGCCCTCTAGAAACGGCGCATAAAACTTTCGCTTTACGCCGCTTGAGCCTTTCATAACGCCTTTTTAACAAGACGCGGTTTAGAAACTTCCAAC
>JBFLVQ010000195.1:0-13759 GCA_040758525.1 Acidobacteriota bacterium | reverse complement strand
ACTGAGATTTAAACCACAGAGATAGCTCACTGAGGTGTCAAAGTTGGTTTGAAAAGCAGAGGGTGGCAGATCGCCACCCTCTGCTTTTTCCTAATATTGATTTTTTTGAGGAGGTAAATTTGAGTAAGATCAAACGGGCTTTATTGAGCGTATCAGATAAAACAGGCATTGTTGAGTTGGCACGTTCATTGAGTGAACATGGTATTGAATTGATTTCTACTGGTGGAACTGCGGCGGCATTGCGTACAGCGGGATTGATAGTTACTGATGTCGCCACACTTACAGGTTTTCCAGAGATTCTTGATGGTAGAGTAAAGACATTGCATCCTAAGGTTCATGGTGCACTATTAGCACGGCGCGAAAACCCTCAACACTGCGCCACCTTGGCACAACATGGGATCGAATTTATCGATATGATCGTAGTAAATCTTTACCCATTTCGTGAAACTATCGCACGGGCTGATGTAACGTTGGAAGAAGCCATCGAAAATATTGATATTGGTGGACCAGCAATGATTCGTTCTGCTGCCAAGAATTACCATGATCTGGTAGTGGTTGTTGATCCTGGTGAATATCAGACTATTCTGGCTGAACTTGCTCAAGAGAATAGCAATGTCTCCTTGGCTACCCGCCAGAGGTTGGCGGCTCAGGCTTTTGCCCATACTGCTCGATACGATCTTGCTGTTGCTGGTTACTTAGGGATACTCAATGATCAAATTGATCCATCGCTAGGATTGGTAGTTGATAACTCTGTTCCAGAAGAGATGGTGCTCTCTCTTAAGCGCCACTTACCACTACGCTATGGTGAAAACCCACATCAAGCGGCAGCGCTTTATCTTGATACATTACGCCCAGAGCAGGGGATTGCTAATGCTGATCAATTACAGGGAAAAGAACTCTCTTACAATAACCTTATTGATGCTGATGCCGCCTGGGCACTAATAAACGAATTTTCCCAAACTGCTTGTGCAATCATAAAACATACCAATCCTTGTGGAGTGGCGTTAGGAGAGAATAGTCTAGAAGCTTTTAAGCGAGCCCTTGCTACTGATCCTGTCTCTGCTTTTGGCGGTATCATCGCTTTTAACTCTACCGTTGATGATGCTACCGCAACGGCGATTGTTGAAATGTTTGTAGAAGTCATTATTGCTCCAGAATTCTCTTCCCAAGCCCTTAAGATTTTGGCAAAAAAGCAGAATCTGCGTCTGATAACACTAAGAAAAAAAATCGACAAAAATACCTCAAACAAAAAGACAGAAAGAGAGTCAAAAACATCGAGAATACGCCAGATCTCGGGAGGATACTTGATACAGACAGAGGACGAAAAAATTTTGCTGGAGAGTGAGGCTAAAGTTGTCACCAAACGTACACCTAATAAAGCAGAATGGGAGGCGCTCGACTTTGCCTGGAAAATCTGCAAACATGTGAAATCGAACGCAATTGTCTATGCCAACCCAGGTCAACTGGTAGGAGTGGGAGCAGGGCAGATGAGCCGCGTTGATTCGGTACGCTTCGGCGCTTTGAAGGCACAATTACCGCTGGCCGGTACGGTATTAGCCAGCGATGCATTCTTCCCATTTCGTGATGGCATTGACGAAGCTGTTAAACATCGGATTACCGCGGTGATTCAACCTGGCGGCTCAGTACGTGATGAAGAAGTGATCGCAGCTGCCAATGAACATGGACTAGCGATGGTCTGCACCGGGATTAGACATTTTAAGCATTGAAGTGAAAGGAAAAAAGTATGAGTGAGATGAGCGAGAATATTCAATCAGAAGCCGATGGAGATCGGATACGTTGCCGTTTCTGCAGCCGGCTAAACAAGGTCAAAGTACAAGCACCAGGTAATGCCAGTATACGTTGTGGACGCTGCCGCCTACCTTTGAGTGATGACCCACACAAGAAATGGACACATCTGGATCCAAACAGCTATATACACCCGCTCGACAGCCAAGCACTAAGCGCGCTCAAGAAAGTACCAGGAATCGATTCAATATTAAAAAAACTACTGGAATTGACACATGAGAGCTTTAGTCGTGTCCTCTTCAGCGCCAATAGTGTACGTGTCAACGAGCGCCAGTGTCCTGATCTAGATGCCAAACTTGATGTTGTCTGCTCAACCTTAGGTATTGAAAAGCCAGAACTCTATGTAGCGGTAACAGCACAAGGCGGACTGGGCTTTAACGCTTTTACAGGAGGTGTAGAAAAACCCTTTATCGTTATCTACTCCTCTTTATTAGAACGATTAGACGATACGGAGATTCTTGCAGTTCTTGCTCATGAGGCTGGTCATATACATTGTCAACACCTACTCTATAAAGTTGCCGCCGACCTGCTCTTCTACTTAACTGATGTAGTGTTACGCCGATCACCTTTCGCCGGACTTGCTGACTTGCTCACTCTACCAGTACAGATTGCACTACTCACCTGGCGCCATAAAGCAGAACTAAGCTGTGACCGCACGGCTCTGCTAGTTACCCAAAATGAACGTGTCGTCAATAGCGCATTAATGAAACTTGCGGGAGGTACACTTGCCTCCAAGATGGACCTTGACGAGTTCATTGCACAAGCACGCGAATTCGACAAGCGTTTTGCTGAGAATTTCCTAGATAAATTCTGGGCTGTAATGATTGCTGGCAGTATGTCCCATCCATTCCCAGTTTGGCGTGTGTCAGAACTGATAGAGTGGGCAGAAAAAGAGGACGGCTATCGTCGTCTTATTAATAGCTAATCAATTAATAGGTAGTAGAGAGTGGATTTTCAGAAAGCTAAAAATTCACTCTCTACTCAATTACACTGTTAAAATCTTAAAGAGCGTACAAAGCCATGATTTCTGTCTATCTCAACACTATCAGTATCAAACCGTGTGGAGGACCACCGGCCAGGGATATCGATCTGGCATTTCGGACACTTTCCTGACTTTAAGCGAACCTGGTTAACGTGGAAAGAGAAGCGTTCAATCAACAATTCACCACAGTTATGACACCAAGTATTCTCCCAACGACCAACACGACCTGGCACATTACCAACATAGACATATTTTAATCCTGCCTCGACGCCTGCGGCTGCAGCCCGAACCAATAGATCGGCTGAGGTATTGCCTCTATCCTGCATTTTATAGTCTGTATGGAAGGCAGTAAGGTGCCAAGGAATGAATGGATCGACAGAAACCAAAAACTCTGCCATTTCACGTAGCTCTATCAGTGAATCATTAAAGTCAGGGATGACCAAAGTCACTACTTCCAACCAAAACCCTCGTTGCTTAAGGCCACGAATTGTATCAAGTACATTGTCGAGCAGACCACCCAACTCACGATAATGTTGATCACGAAAGCTCTTCAGATCAACCTTGTAAAGATCTACCCAGGGACGAATATAGTCGAGCACCTCTGGTGTAGCATTTCCGTTCGAAACATAAGAGGTAAGGAAACCACGTTCTCTAGCTTGACGGAAAATAGCTATAGCCCACTCGCTAGTGATCAATGGCTCATTATAAGTGGAGGTAATAGTCGAAACTCTTTCACGCTCGGCAAGCTCCAACAACTGCTCAGCATTAACCAAGCGGGCGGGCGCAGTCGCATCAGGATCACGTAGCACCTGTGAGGTGAACCAGTTTTGACAATAACCGCAATGATAGTCACACCCGAGCATACCAAAACTGAGCGCATCGGTTGCTGGCAAGGCATGGAAGAATGGTTTCTTCTCAATTGGATCAGATTGCAACGCAGCAACATAACCCCAAGGAACATAGAGTTTACCACCACGATTAAACCGTACTTTACAGACGCCTGCCAAACCTTCAGCGATACGGCAGCGATGCCCACAAGAATAGCAGAGCACACGATGGTTATCGAGTTGTTGGTAAAGCTCGCCCTCATGAGTATATTTTTCCAATACCTCACTCAAAGCACGCAATTTCAGCTTTTTGGCTTCGCGCAGCGCTCCTGTTTGACTGGACATTTTCCTATTCACCCCTTTTAATTATTACTAACCCAATTTTATACCCGGGCAACAGGAAAAGAAACGATGTTAAAGACCCAATCGTAGACCCTTGTATTCACCTGTGGATTGAGATTACAATGGGAACGAATGCTTCTAATTCTAAAATTCTAATGAATATTCATTCCAGGAGGAGAAAGCTATGCGGTGGGGTACGCTATTAAGCCTAGGTTTGCTCCTTTGCCTAAGTTCGCCAGGGCTTGCTCAACAACGAGGTAAAGTACTGACCAATGATGACTTTCCATCAGGCCAGCGAGTCGATACCAAGGAAGAGAAGACAGACGATAAAGACGCTAAGAAAGAGAAGTCTGCCAAGGATGATAAGGCGGATAAAGCTGGGTCTACAGAGAAGGCCGAGGTGGATAAAGAGAAGAAGGAGAAAGAGACCGCCTGGCAAAAGAAATACTCTGAGACACAAACAAAATTGAATGCTTTAGATCGCCAAAAAACAGAAGCTGAGCTTAGTTTACAAGAGCTACGCAATCAGTTGAAGCGTGGTGGCGAACCCGCCCAAGTAGAGTCAATTGCTAGTCAATTGCGGTCAGCCGAAGCACGCCTGAAAGATTTGAACAGCCAATATGCAGAGGCCAAAAAACTTACTGACGATCTGAAGAAGGACGGTTCCGATAAAGGATACCAAGAGAAGAAAGACGAGCCTCCTAAAGAGAAAGATGGACGCCCTAATACCGAATACTATACCAAGCGCTATAGAGATCTCTCCGAGCAACAGCGCCTTGCCGCACAGAAGTTAGAACTCTACCAATCGCGGATCAACGAAGCACGTAAACAGACTTATCAGGATCGCTCTGGTAATCCTAATCGTGTTGGTAACCCTTACTATACTGATCCGGAACTGAAGAAGTCTGTTGAGGAAGCACAAACGGAATATCAGAAGGCGCAGGAAGAGCTAAACCGAGCCAATCAAGAGTTGGAGCGATTACAGCGCGAAGCGAAAAGTTCGGGGGTGTCGATTCGCTAACTGCGAGCGAAAATTGTGATCGATATCCTGGTTGTTGAAGACAAAGAGAGCCTGCGGCATATGCTGCGGCTTACACTTGAGAATGCAGGCTACCATATAGCGGAAGCACGCGATGGTGTGGAAGCGCGTCGCATGTTGGCAGAAAAACCTGTCCGCCTTATTCTTACCGATCTACGTATGCCACAGGGGAGCGGTCTGGATGTACTAAGATATGCTCAGACCCTCAATCCTGAAACCATTGTTATTGTCATGACCGCTTATGGCTCAATTGATGAAGCGGTACAGGCAATGAAGGATGGCGCTTACGACTTCCTACAGAAACCTATTGATACCCGTCATCTATTATTACTGATCGAAAGAGCAATGGAATCGATCCGATTGCGCACTGAGAATATTCTCCTGCGCGAAGAGTACGCACGTCGCTATGGTTTCCCACGAATAATAGGCGACTCTGAACCTATGCAACGAGTAGGTAGAGAGATCCAGCAGGTTGCTACCACCAATGCGACGGTACTCTTATTAGGCGAATCTGGAGTAGGTAAAGAACTCTTTGCACGTGCTATTCATCATCTCAGCCGACGT
Organism: Acidobacteriota bacterium; assembly: GCA_040758525.1. Taxonomy (GTDB): domain Bacteria; phylum Acidobacteriota; class Blastocatellia; order Chloracidobacteriales; family JADJPF01; genus JBFLVQ01. The sequence goes on along the minus strand of JBFLVQ010000195.1, from coordinate 8,199 downwards.
AGTCAAGGACCTTTCCTAGCAATAAACTGTGCGGCACTACCAGAAAGCCTAATTGAAAACGAACTGTTTGGACATGAGAAGGGTGCCTACACAGGAGCCGATTCCCGTCGTATGGGTAAATTTGAACTGGCTCGTAGTGGCACTATCTTCCTAGATGAGATTGGTGAACTGGCACTCTCTGTACAGGCCAAGATCCTGCGAGTGCTTGAAGAACATACGATAATGCGTGTAGGTAGCAATGTTACTATACCTGTTGATGTTCGTATTGTTGCAGCAACCAATCGAGACCTAGTACAGGCGGTAGCGGAAAAGAGCTTTCGTGAAGATCTATACTTTCGTCTAGCAGTATTTCCTATCACAATTCCACCCTTACGAGAGCGTCAAAGCGATATTCCTGCATTAGCCGACTATTTTATACAGCGCTACAGCAAGGAAGTCCGCCGTACCAACTTAGCCCTCACCGATGAGGCGCAAGCTGCACTAAAAGCCTACCATTGGCCTGGCAATGTTCGTGAACTAGAAAACTGTATTGAACGGGCCTGTATTCTTTGTGATGGCCACGCTATTAAAATTTCTGATCTAAACCTAGGTCAGGGCACTCCAACCATTACCCGTGGCCAAGTAACGACCGCTGAATCAAATACACTGCCGCCCTATTTGCAAGGCTTTGATATGAGTGGCAATCTGGACGAGGTGAGCAATCGTATGCTCACATTAGTACAGCGTCATAAGATCGATACTGCCTTGCGTGAATGTGGCTTCAACAAGACACGTACCGCAGAATTATTGAATATCAGTTATAAAACCTTACTGACCAAAATTAAGGAATTAAAGATTGAGTGATCCAACTGTAGAAGCAGCTAGCCAGCAAAGCACACGTTCCTCACAAAGTATAAAATCTGCTGGCATAGTAAGTTTGGCAGTAATGGGCAGTCGTGTGCTAGGCCTCATACGTGAGCAAGTCTTTGCCAAATACTTTGGCGCGGGAATGGAATATGATGCTTTTCTAACCGCGTTTCGCATTCCAAATCTGTTACGCGATCTGTTTGCTGAGGGCGCGCTTTCTTCCGCTTTTGTTACCACTTTCTCACAATATCTGGCCAGAGATGGCGACGAAGCCGCCTGGCGATTAGCCAATCTGGTTACTAACGCACTGCTTATTATACTCAGTCTAATAACATTAGTCGGTATATGGTTCTCACCTGAATTGGTCAATACAATTGCTTCAGGGTTTGTTCAAATCCCTGGCAAGAGTGAATTGACTGTGACAATGACACGTATTATGTTCCCATTCCTATTGATGGTAGCGCTTGCTTCAGTAGCAATGGGAATATTAAATTCCAAGCACCGTTTTGGTATACCCGCCTCCGCCTCAACTATGTTTAATGTTGGCTCGATTGTAGGTGGACTGATCTGCGCCTATCTAATGCCACGTTACTTTAACCAACCAGCTAAGGAGGTCGCTATTATCGGAATGGCGATTGGCACACTTATTGGTGGTGCGCTGCAATTTCTTATTCAGGTACCTAGTCTGTTCTCAGTTGGATATCATTACCAACCTATCCTTTCTTGGCAAGATCCAGGGGTACGGCAAGTGCTTAAATTGATGGCTCCGGCCATTATAGGCACTGCGGCAGTACAGGTAAATGTGTTGATTAATAGCAATTTTGCCTCTTTGATCCCAGGTAATGGACCAGTCGCCTGGCTTGGTTATGCCTTTCGTCTAATGCAATTTCCTATAGGGGTCTTTGGAGTCGCAATTGCCACTGTAACGGCGCCTGCCATTGCTCGTATGAAAGCGCGTAAAGATATGGTGGAGTTTAGTTCCACATTAACAGATGCATTAGGAATGGTATTTCTCTTGACAATACCATCAGCAATAGGGCTGGCTGTAATTGGCCGTGAGATCGTTGCGCTTCTTTACCAGTATGGTGAGTTTACTGCCAGTGACACCAACCAGACAGGCGCCGCACTAGCCGGTTATGCAGTTGGATTGGCTGGCTATGCAGCTATCAAAGTACTCACCCCAGCCTACTATGCGCTTGATAATGTGCGTGTACCTATGTACGTAAGTCTTTCATCGATTCTGTTAAACTATGTACTCAATTGGACAATGATTAATCAGCTAGGCTGGGGCCATCGTGGTTTAGCATTAGCAACCTCGATCGTGGCACTGGTTAATTTTGTTGTGCTCTTCGTGGTATTACGCAACAAGCTAGGGGAATTAGGAGAACAACGGTTACTTATTTCATTTATAAAAATCTCACTTGCCTCCGCAATAATGGGCCTACTAGCTTGGAGTACAAGCCAAGTAGTAATGAGTCCACTTAAATCATTACTGGCAAGTAGTGGGAGCAGTGCACTGATTGGTCGTGCTATTCAAACCGGTACAGCGTTGGCAGTTGCCGGACTGGTCTTCTATCTAGCCTGTCGGCTCTTGAAGGTTGCTGAGTTTGATCGAGTAATGGCAGTTTTAGGCAGGCGTCTTGGGAAGAGATAACCACCTGCCATAATAATTCACGCTTAAATATTAAAAATGGATCATATGACCTTCCAATCCATGTGCGACCTCCTTAATTGCCTCACTTAGGGTTGGATGAGCATGAACATTACGGGAAATCTCTGCCGCAGTTAGTTCCCATTGCCTTGCTAAGGTCAGTTCTGGCAGCAGTTCTGTAACATCAGGTCCAATAATATGTGCGCCCAGTAGTTCACCATATTTGCGATCGCTGATCATCTTAATAAAACCTGTATAATTGCCCAAACCATGCGCCTTGCCATTGGCCTGAAAAGGGAATTTAGCAACATTAACTTGGTAGCCTCTCTCTTGGGCTTGCTTTTCTGTGTAGCCAAAACTGGCGATCTGTGGTTGGCAATAGGTGGCGCGTGGCATCATATCGAAATCGAGTTCAATTGTGGGCGCCTCAGCAATATTTTCTGCCGCAATTATACCCATCGTTTCTGCAACATGAGCAAGCATCAACTTGGCTGTCACATCTCCTATTGCATAGATATGGGGAATATTGGTCTGCATTTTGCCATTAATCTCAATTGCTCCACGCTCGCTTACTCTCACATCAGTCCGTTCTAACCCATAACCCTCAGTACGAGGTTTGAAGCCGATCGCCTGTAGCACTTTATCTGCTTCAAGCATCTCCTGTTTGCCTTCTGGAGTAGTAACTAATACTTTTACTCGACTACCAGTATCCTCGATACGATCCACACGGGTTTTGGTCATTATCTTGATACCACCACGAACATACTGCTTATGAAGTTCTGCAGAGATCTCTTCATCTTCCAATGGCACGACGCGATCTAAAAATTCCACTATCGTCACATCTACCCCATAGTTATGAAGAATATAGGCAAACTCCACACCAATTGCGCCAGCACCAGCAATAATAATACTGGCAGGGAGGTTATCTGCCATTATCTGTTCTTCATAGGTCACAATACGCTCACTCAAATGTGAACCTGGTATTAATCGTGTGGTCGCACCAGTAGCAATAATACAATTTTTAAACTTAATTACCTCTTGGCCACCATTATTCAGTTTTACTTCCAGGCTATGGGAGTCCAAGAAAGTAGCCCAACCTTCATATTCATCTACACCGTTTTTCCGCATTAGGAAACGTACGCCCTTAACCCGTCCATCTGCCACCTTACGGCTACGGCGAAAAGCTTCTAGATAGTCGAAGGTAACTTTACCATCTACTTTAATACCAAAGGTTTTCGCTTCATGTTTGAAGATATGGGCTAGCTCTGCATTTCTTAAGAGGGCTTTGGAAGGGATACAACCAACATTGAGGCAGACCCCACCCCAATATTTCTTCTCAACAATAGCAGTCTTAAGTCCTAACTGACGTGCACGAATTGCAGCAACATAACCACCTGGACCAGCACCCAACACAACAACATCATACTCTTTTGCCATAAGCTCCTCCTGGAAAAAATTTACCCTGAAAGCTTAAAGCCTGCACCTCAAACCTCCTAATTTCTCCCCTAAAGCATCAATAGCTTATCGATATGACCTGAAAACTTGAGATTTCTACCTGAAAGCCTGAAAATGGTCGAAAACAAGCAGAGAAGGTAATTATGATAATAGTAACAGTACGCTCGCTTAGTAACTTAAAGGCTCAAGTCGAGATGAGCGGTCACCATTTGATTGCCGACGAACCCGTATCAGCAGGTGGGGAGGATGCTGGACCAGACCCCTACAGTCTGCTGCTGGCTGCACTAGGTAGCTGTACCTCTATGACTCTACATCTTTATGCACAACGCAAAGGTTGGCCACTCAAAGCAATAGAGATCACCCTGATACATGGTCAACAGTATGCCCAAGACTATTTGGACTGCGAGACTAAAGAAGGGAAGATCGATGAGATACGTCGGCGAATAAGACTAGAAGGAGAGCTTGATCAAGAACAGCGCTTGTGCTTACTAGAGATTGCTGCGAAATGCCCAGTGCATCGCACTCTTACCGGCGAGATTAAAATTCGTGATACTTTACTAGATTAGAGTGCCTGATAGCCTCGATCCTTGAGTCGTTGCATGGCACGTTTAAGGCGGGTGCGAGGATCTTCTTGCTCAGTCACTAGGCGCAATAGTTTTTCTGTCTCATGAAAATCGAACCAGAGGCCGTAACACTTCTGGCAGCGATCTAGCAGCAGATCAGATCTATCATCATATTTAATTTCCTGTAGTTCACCTTGACAACGGGGACAGCTCAAACCAGTATTGCGTGCGGTTTTCACTGCTGCTGCTAAATTGGGAATATCACTATCAAGGGTAAAGTGCTTTGCCGTCTCACCTTGATCGAACCAGATACCATGACATTTTTGACAGAAGTCTAGCGGAAAGGCCTCTTCGCTGAGCACAGTTAAAAGTGTACTATCAGCGCATTTTGGACAATTCATGCTGACCTCCTGGAAATATTGTAAATGAAAGATTGCAAAACTGTTTCGACAATTATAATTAGAATAGAGTGAAATTTCTATGCTACACTGCCTGCTTATGCGCTACATTGTCTATGGGGCAGGCGCAATCGGCAGTGCGCTAGGCGGCTTGCTGGCCAACCTTGGCCGGCCTGTGGTGCTTGTCACACGAACCGCCCATGCTCATGCGATTGCCAAATCTGGCCTGATTATTCATACCAAAGAAAAGAGACTACAAGTTAAAGTAATGGCTATTGAAAGCCTTGCTGAGATAACTTGTACGACCGACGACATTATCCTTTTAACCAATAAGACACAGGATACTATGTCGGCAATCACTCAACTGGCAAGTTGGGCAAGGCCAGATACGCCGATCGTCTGTTTGCAAAATGGTGTACGTAACGAATCGATGGCGGCAACCCGTTTCTCACAGGTAATTGGTGGCTTAGTAAACTTTAATGCCAATTTTCTCGCGCCTGGCGTTGTTGAGCGTACCATGTGGAACCTTATCGCGTTAGGCTGTTATCCTGAAGGAATTAATCCCCTTGTCGAGGCAATTGCTAATGACTTCCGCGAGGTTGGTTTTGATACTCATTGTTACCCACAAATAATGCGCGCGAAATGGGGAAAACTGATTGCCAATCTCAATAACGCCACCAATGCAATTACTAATACCTATTTACAACAGGCACTTAGCAATCCATCCCATAAGGAGTTTATGGCCCAGGTAATGGCTGAAGGAATTATGGTGCTGGATCGGGCAGGCATTCCTCTTGATGATGGTGGTCTATATGATATTCGAGCAAGGTTGGCCGCTGTATATAACCAGCCAGCCCAGCCAGCCGATGACTCAAGCGAAATCGACCCTCTGGATCGCTCTTATCCTTCTACTTGGCAAGACCTGACATTAGGCCGTAAACAGTTGGAGGTACGTTTTTTCAACGGTGAGATTGTTGCCCTAGGGGTTTCATTAGGACTAAATACCCCGTACAATAGCGTCTTGCTAGAAGTGGTTGAGAATATGGCTGTGAAGGGTGAAAAGCCTGGACGTTATCGATTAGCAGAATTGAAAGAACTAGTAGCAGCGCGAGCGAGAAAGGTGAACGAGTGAGAATAATCATCTACACAGGTAAAGGCGGCGTGGGTAAGACTTCAGTAGCAGCAGCAGCAGCTTTGCAGGCTGCCACCCTCGGCCATCGCACTCTGATTATGAGTACTGATGCCGCCCATAGTTTAAGTGACGCCTTTGATTGCCAACTTGGCCCTGAGCCGATCGAAGTAGCCCCTAGGTTATCGGCACTGGAGGCCAATGTCTATGCAGACTTAGAAGCCAACTGGGGTACTGTACGTGCCCATATCGCTCGTTTAGTAGCTTTACAGGGACTGGATGAAGTTTTAGCTGATGAAGCTGCGATTCTACCTGGAATGGATGAACTTTTCAGTCTAGCTAGAATTAAAGAGTTGAGTGAATCTGGTGACTACGATTGTATTATCGTAGATGCTGCGCCTACTGGAGAGACATTGCGACTCCTCTCCTTGCCACAAACATTGGCCTGGAGCGTAAAATTGCTACGGCGCGCAGATCGCTATATCCTCAAACCTATTGTACGGCCATTGGCACGCCTAACCCCAGAATTAGAAGAGTTATTGGCGCCCGAAGAGGTGATCGATGCGCTTGAGCAGATGTTGAGCAAGTTACGCGCAATCAAGAAATTACTTGCTAATACCAGCCAAACCTCGTTACGCCTAGTAATGAATCCAGAAAAGATGGTGATAAAGGAGTCCAAACGCGCCCTCACCTACTTAAATATGTATGGTCTATTGGTTGATGCAATCATTGTCAATCGTGTGCTTGCCCCTAATAGTGGTTATTTGGAGGGCTGGCGATCGGTACAAGAGCGCTATTTGGAAGAGGTACGGACAAATTTTGCTCCTTTGCCAATTCAGATTGCCCCTCAATATCCAGGCGAGATAGTAGGTTGCCAAAGCCTTTACCAACTTGCTCGTGACCTCTATGGTAAGAATGATCCTGCTGCTTTAATGTATCGTGATTGTGTCTTTGAGATAAGAAAACATCAGAATGAGTATCGATTGCGTATGCGATTACCTATGCTTGAGAAGGAGAAGTTGCGTATACGTAGTGCAGGAGCAGAATTGGTACTACAACTGGATCAACAACGACGCATAATAAGCTTACCAACCGCACTAACAGGCTATCGACCTACTCGTGCTAATTACGAAGATAACTATTTAACAGTATCTTTTGGAAAGGGTGAACAAACGGCTGAAGAGTTAACCGGAAGCTCGCTGGGTAGGGAATAGTAGCAATGGCGCAATTACTGTAAACTCGGGCGTACCAGCATAAAATCGTTTGGATTGGTGTTGCTTAAATACTTATCGATCTTAACTTCCAAAGTATAGAAGGGTAGTCGCTCAGTATAACTATAAGGAAGTAGCACGCCATCAACATCACGGAAATCGTCAAAATCGTATTCAACCGTGAAAAAGGAACTATTGCTTGCTACACCAGCCGTGGTGTTGGCGCTAAAAGTTTGTGCGTTAGTACCTTGTAGGCTCTCTATTGTGGCAACAAAACTTACTCTGGTAATAACAAAAGTCTTGCTATCAAAATAGATCTTTATCGGGTCAGGCGACTTGGTTTTAAATTCTAGCAAATAACATTCTCGTCCATTTATCTTCTTTTCGCCTTTGAGCTTGATCTGCATCTGGCTTAATTGAAAAGTAGCAAGACCATCAAAAGTGGAAATATTAGGCAAGTAGAGGCCCATTTTGAGAAGATTATTAACCGTGTCAGTTAGTCTCTTTTCTGGTAATACCGGCAAAATAATAGCACTGCCATTATCATAGGCACGCCAGAGCACCTGACCGCCAAAGTCAAATTGAATCTTTACCCCATTCACATCTGACGCGATCTGGACACGGCCAGTTCGTATCGGAAAATTGAATCCAGGCGCCGGACTAAGCTGCGCCTGACCATTTGCATATCGATTGGTAAAGGATTTACGATTGGCAACATAGCGCTCAACAACCTGATTAGCACTGATCTTGCTATTATCATCAAACACTATAATAGAGGACTCGATAGAGAAGGCAGCCGTTGGCAGGAGAAATATAGTTGATAAGAGCGTAATTCTAAATATATCCCTTTTCATACATTAACAATACTTTGCAGTTGAAGTAATTCATAACAAAATTATTTTGGCAAAAATATTTATGAAATTTCTTTTCTGGGCAGGATATATTT
>JBFLVQ010000194.1:0-13769 GCA_040758525.1 Acidobacteriota bacterium | reverse complement strand
CACTATGGTTTTTAAGTGGGTGGTGATTATCATCTTCACCGTTTCGATAATTGGTACTATCTATTCAATCTATAACTGGATAAAAGTTATGCGAAAATAAGACTATTTGCTACTAGTAGTCAGTCATGTTGAATTTGATGAATAGTGTTTAGTGGGTAAAATCTGGGATAAACCCTTGAAAGGAGACCCAGAAATGGACACACTTTATAGTGATTACTCTCAACATAATGAGGCTCTCATGACAGACACAATAGTGAAGAGAGCAATGATTGGGAAGTGGAGATTTTGCTTACCAGGTCCTGAATTATGAGAAAACGTAGCCTTTTAATCATCAGCTTTTGCCTCTCTTTATTTCTCTATTCTTCCCCTCAGATTCAACAATGTGGGAAAGCAAAGTCGCAACCCGAAGTGCCTAGCTATTCACAAGAACATTCAAGCCCTGATCCGCAGCAGACAAAAAGGCGAGAGGTGTCTCTCATTCTTCAATGGACAAACAGTTCAAGCAGCTCAACTGTAGCTAGTATTCAACAGCAAGAATCTGGATTAGTAGAAGGGGAGATTAACTCAGTTGTTGCCCAAGGAGGCGAAGCGCCTGTGACAATAACGGGAATGGCTGCAGTGAACGCGTTGGGTGTATTCGAAGCTGCACTCAACGAGCGCTGGTCCTACCGTCATGCCAACAATGCAGACTTCGCTGCCGCCATTGCCGCGCTACGCAAGCGAATTGTCGCAGGCATTTCCAGCAACGACCTGGGTATCGAGTTGCAAAAGATCATCGCACTGGGAATCGATGGCCATTCCGGCGTCTATGGCTATCGCCTGCCACCTGGTGGCTGTTTGCCATTTCTCATTGAAACGTCGGGCGAGCGATTTGTAGCCTTTACCCCGGAGCGGCGAGCCTTCCTAGCCGACGGCTTCCCATTTCTAACTAGAATCGACGGCCAAGACATCGCCAAGTGGTGTGCGACTGTGGCTGTGCTTGTCCCAAAGGGCTCGCCGCAGTACATACGCCACCGCTCTCTTAGCCTACTGCGCGAAATCGACTACTGGCGCAGCCAGATGAACCTGCCCAAAAAAGACACTGTCGAAGTCCAACTAACAGATCAGCACGGCAGAGCTAATAAGATACTTACACTACCGGTTGCGAAATCACCTTTCACATACGGCGTGTGGCCGTCTGGCGGCTCGCATCTGCTGGAGAGCAATATTGGCTACTTACGCCTGGCGAGTATGGGAAAAACGTCCTCCGTAGCGGAGATCAAGTTGTGGATGCCGAAGTTTCGCGACACTGCAGGGCTTATCGTGGATGTGCGAGACAACAATGGAGGAGATCGCGATGCCCTGCTTCTGTTGTATTCATACCTAGCTGCATTGGAGGCTCCGCCGCGTGTCTTCAATGCCGCTGCCTATCGTTTGCACAGCGCTCACAAGGAGAACCACCTGGCCGAAAATCACCGCATGTATCGCGCTGGCGCTAAGGAGTGGTCCCCTAGGGAGCGCCAGGCAGTCGTGGAGTTTGCAAAGACCTTCAAGCCTCAATGGGAGTTGCCCAAGGGCCAGTTTAGTGACTGGCACTATATCGCCCTCAGCCGCCTAGATGACCCAGATATCTACCATTATGACAAGCCAGTCATAGTGCTGATGAATAACAAATCCTTTAGCGCAACCGATATCTTTCTTGCTGGACTGAAGGGGGTGAAAAACGTTCTGCTGCTCGGCACTCCCAGCAGCGGTGGCAGCGCTTTTACTCAAGAGATCGTGCTCGACGCGACTCCGCTTCGACTACGTATCGGCTCCATGGCCTCGTTCCAAGCTGATGGCAAGCTGTTCGACGGTAATGGTGTTCAGCCGGACGTTCTCGTGGAGCCGGCCCCGGAATACTATATTGGCGTCCACGATAATGTACTGGAGGAAGGAGTGAAACGAATCAGAGCAAGGTAGGGTGACCAATAAACATCAAGTGAAAGCGTGGATTACAAATAGATGCCTAACGCGTCGCTGCGTAGTAGTTTTATGATTGGTGCCTGTTTACCAACTGCGAAAGGTACAGATGTCTGCTAGGAAAATGCATACCAATGAAGTAGATACCAATATTGACCTAGTGGCCCGACTGCTTGCTGCACAGTTTCCACAGTGGGCTGACCTTCTCATTGAGCCAGTCCCTTCCGCAGGGACAGACAACGCGCTTTATCGGCTCGGTGCCGATATGGTTGTACGACTACCTCGTATTGATTGGGCAATAGGACAAGCAGAGAAGGAACGGCAATGGCTGCCGATACTTGCTCCATTCCTACCACTCCCCATCCCAGTTCAACTTGCAAAGGGAAAACCCGGTGAGGGCTATCCCTGGGAATGGTCGATCTATCGGTGGCTAGCAGGCGAGAGCGCGATGATTGAGCAGATTGCCGATCCATGTCAAGCGGCGGCTGATCTGGCACGTTTTATAGTTGCTCTACAACGAATTGATATCAGGGGTGGACCGCTTGCTATCGAACACAATTTGCGCGGGGTTCCCCTGATCATGCGTGACGCGTCCACCCGTGAGGCAATCATAGCCTTAAATGGCATAATCGACAGCGATGTAGCGATGATGGTGTGGGAAGCCGCTCTTCAAGCGCCCCAATGGGATCGCACGCCTGTCTGGTTTCATGGAGACCTGCTGGCCGGGAACCTACTAGTCCAACAGGGCCGCCTCAGTGCTGTGATCGACTTCGGGGGATTAGGCGTGGGAGACCCCGCTTGCGATTTAATGATCGCGTGGAGCTTGTTCGCTGGCGAGAGCAGGGAAGTGTTCCGCACAGTGCTAGCGGTGGATGATGCAACGTGGGCAAGAGGCAGGGGCCAGGCACTGTCCCAAGCAACGATCTTCATTCCATACTACCTGAACACCAACCCTATAGGAGTCGGTAACGCTCGACGCTTGATTGATGAAGTTCTTGCTGACTATCGTGCGAACAATTGAGGAATGCTAAAATAATGCTAAAAGGTAACAAAAGATTTACAACCTGATTTGAGATTCATATTCAGTTGATTAAGTATAAAGAATATCATGCGCCTGAGCCCTAAATCACTGCTGTTCTCGCATATGAAAGTTACATGCTGGGATTGGCAAAATCTACCCTATTCTCTACTACTTGTACTCGGTACTATCATTTTTGGATGCAGTTTCTCTATACCGATCTATTTTGTCTATGTTTCAACAGGAAATCCTATCACCTGGGCAAAGGCTTTGAGTGTAGGACTGATTCCCTGGGCGACCTGGTGTTTTCTCTTCTCCCTTACATTTTGGCTAGTTCGGCGTTTTCCTATTGAAGCCCAACGTTGGTGGCAAGGGGCAATCGTCTATCTGCTAATCAGCATTGTTGTTGTCCTATTCAAGCTTGGCTTAGATATTGTCTTGATCTCGCAAGGAGAAATTTTCAAACATATTCCCGTGCAATCGCTGTTTGCTATCATCGCTTATTTCAACTTCCTTACTTATTGGGGAGTGATAGGGGTCTGTCACGCTCTCTGCTACTACCAGAAGATGCGTGAGCGCGAATTGAGAGCTTCACAATTAGCAGGACAATTGGCACAAGCACAGTTGCAGGCCCTGAAAATGCAACTTCAACCACACTTTCTCTTCAACACTCTGCACACTATTACAATGCTGAACTTGAAGGATTCAAAAGCAGCCAACCGCATGCTTATTCGCTTGAGTGATCTGCTACGTCTCACACTTGAGAATACTGGAGTACAAGAAGTTTCACTGAGACAGGAGCTAGATTTTCTCCAACAATATTTGGAGATTGAGCAGACCCGGTTTCAAGATCGTCTGTCTGTGCGTATGGATGTAGATCCTAAAGCATTGGATGCACGTGTTCCCAACCTTATTCTACAACCGATCGTAGAGAATGCATTGCGGCATGGGCTTGCTCAACAAGAGACGGATGGACTGATTGAAATTAATATTGCGCGCCAAAATGGCTGGCTGCAATTACGAGTGCATGACAATGGGTTGGGCATATCTGAAGATGCACTAGAAAAGATCAACTTGGGTATTGGTCTTAGAAATACACAGGAGCGGCTTGAACAACTCTACGGTGTAGAGCATCGATTTGAGATGAAGAACGCCAATAGTGGCGGATTGGAAGTTACCATCACCATTCCTTTCCATGAGAGAGAGTCTGGTAACAACATAAAGGAAGGCAATGGACAGTAATGAAAAAAATTCGCACGCTCGTTATAGATGATGAGCCAATTGCACGTGAAGGATTACATACACTACTTGCGGCTCAGTCGGATTTTGAGGTTGTTGGCGAATGTAGAAACGGGCGCGAAGCAGTCAAGGCTATTCAGGAACAGTCGCCGGATCTGGTCTTTCTTGATGTGCAGATGCCAAAGATGAACGGTTTTGACGTGATAACTGAAATTGGTGTTAGTCATATGCCTGCTGTCATTTTTGTCACGGCTTACGATCAATATGCAATTAAGGCCTTCGAGGTTGATGCGATCGATTATCTCCTCAAACCTTTTGATGAGGAGCGATTTGGAAAAACGGTTGAACGAGTGAGAAGATATTTCCAGCGCGGCGACTTTCACACACTCAACGAACGTCTCTGCGTTTTGCTTAAACACTTAGCACGAGAAGAGCCAAAGCCTAAACAGCTAGAGCGAGTTGTTATTAAATCGGCAGGACGGATCTTCTTTGTAAATGTGGATGAGATTGACTGGATCGAGGCATCTGGCAATTATGTGCGGCTGCACGTGGGAGACAGATCACACTTACTGCGCGAAACAATGGATGCGATGGCAACGAATCTGGCTTCTGACCAGTTTCTCCGCATCCGCCGCTCGGTGATTGTCAACATTAAGCGTATCAAAGAACTTCAACCGCTCTTCAAAGGTGAATACTTGATTATTCTCTGGGATGGCACTGAGCTAACCTCCAGCCGTCACTACCGTGATCACTTAAAACCACTCCTAGGCGAATCGGTCTAAAAGCCTTCTCAGCATTTGTCTCAAATTTAGTCCTAATCATCACTGATAAATCACCAGATAACACAAATCGGTTGTGAGTAATATTGTTTACCAATTTAATTAGTAATGTATACCAGAGAATTTAAGAGCTTAAGGGGTAAGTGATGAAGAGATTCCCAGTTTTGATCAATAGCATAATCGCTCTGGCAACATCGGCGCTAGCTTCATTGTTGATAATATTGATCAAGCCTGAGGATTCGTGGCGGGCTTTTATCGCGTGGATTATCTTCTTCGTCATAATCCAGTCACCATATATGACAACTGATCGATCTGTCTATAGAAGTTGTATAGTCTGGATTCATAGCTTCAGAAAGAGAGGAATCGATTCATGAGAAAAGTAGTGATCCACTATTGTCCAGTTTGACCAATCAAATTGATGATGGCAGTCAGTGTGGCAGCCTTATTGAGAAGAGAGCGCGATTTGCAAATAGAGACCGTTAAAGGTAAACTCGGTGAGTTTACAGTTTCAATTGACGGTTATGAAACCATTACGGCAGATAATCGGTATCCTAATCCGATTAAGATTGCGAGACAAGTACGTGCACTGTTGGCACAGTAGCATTTCAGTTTTAATCTTATCAACCATGGGAAGCTTCAATGGAGAAAGTAAGTATGTAGTTGAGCAGATGTAGATGTAGTCAGTGATATGGTACTAATGGTAAACATAAATCTTTGCTGTGCATCTTTTCCATAGATATTTCCTCATCAATACTTGTTACCTTCCACTTAGCGGTTGGAAGTTTACCAAGATTCCATCAAGGAGAATCACAGTATATTTTACCCAAATTAATTCTCTGCTAATGCTGAAACCTCAACGAAACGTATCAACGTGTGCTCTCGCCCACTCTTGGAAAGTACGCGGTGGCCGACCCGTCATCTCTTGTACAGTGGGAAGGACCAGTGAGTCATCGAACTCTCCATCGGCAAAGAAACGAAAGAATGCATCAACAAAATCTGGCGACCATGATTTGCTCATCTCTTCTCTGGCTTCGCGATCGGATTGCGCCTCAAAGCACAGATCCCTACCAAGCACTTTGGCTAATATTCGAACCTGGTCAGCAGGCAGAATCGCCGCTGGGCCGCTCAGTGTGTAGCTGCGAAATAAGTGTCCATTAGATGTCAGTGCAATTACGGCGGTCGCAGCAATGTCATATGGGTCAATTGCTGCAATAGGAACATTGAAAAACGGAGCACGAACGATATTCCCAGAACCTAATTGTGGCAGCCATCGTAGCACATTCGACATAAAACCGCTGGGTCGCAGAATTGTCCAAGGAACCTTAGCAGACTGTACGGCATCTTCTGACTCCATCCACATACGCACAATGGCATTGCTAGGATTTCCTTGCACCACAGAGCGAGACGTTAGCAGAACAACATGTTCAACACCAGCCTGCTCAATCACACTAAGTAACCCAGACATATCATGATATCCACCAAGCAGAAATACTGCGCGTACACCCTTTAGTCCAATGGTCAACGTCTGCGGTTCATTGAGATCACCATTGAAGATCTCCGCTCCTACAGGTAGAACTTCCTGTTGTTGACTTCGTACCAGTACACGTACTGGCTGACTAGCATCGAGTAACTGCTTCACTAACTCGCTACCAACATTGCCTGTGGCGCCTGTCACTAAAATCATTTGCTCCTCCATTCATAGCTTATCAAGAGATTTATTTGGCTAAGGCGGCTACTTATCTGCGACTATCATTTGTCTCCTAAAAAGCATCTACGAGCTGTTCACCACCTGTGACTTCGAGTACAGTTCCAGTCACATATGGGTTTGTCATAAGAAACAGAGCAGCGTGACCAACATCCTCGATCTTTCCAACCCGGTGGACAGGAAATTTTTTGATTACGTTTTCACGAAGCTCATTGCGCGCCGCTGCATCTAGAAAACTCCACATGTCGCTATCGATCAAGCCAGGGCGGATCGTGTTGACACGTAACGGCCCCAATTCCACAGCTAGCGCACACGAGAGAGCTTCAACGGCGGCAAAGGTCGCTGTGATTATCGATGTGCCTGGTCTTGGGCGGATCGATGAGGCACCAGTGAGAAAAGTGATCGAGCCGTCGTGTCGCATCTTCGCAGCCGCATAACGAGCGCAGGCCCAACTTCCGAAGAATTTGCCGTTCATAAATTCCTGCGCACGGGCAAGCTCCTGTTCAAGAAAAGCGCCCACCGCTGCGCTTGTAGAAGGAGTGGCAGTAATGAATAAGTGATCAAGTTCGCCAATATCCTCAAACATCCTTCGGATAGCACCCTCGTTCATGATGTCCACAACCATATGCTGAATCTTGTCACTTAAAGGTTGAAGTGCGTTACGCACAGACGTGGGACGACGGCTAGCCACGATTACTTTGGCGCCAGCCTCAATTGCTGCCTGTACAGCGCCAAGGCCCATACCGCTTGTGCCTCCAACTACGACTACCTTTTGCCCTTGTAATGTTGAGATCATTTTGATGCTCCCTAGTTCAGATGAGTTAAAATATGAATATATTGCCGACATAGCAATGGAAATTAATTCTGATAACAAGATCTCATCGATAGCATCTCTACCTATGGTCTTTCAGATTATGACTGCGCATTTGACCAAATAGCCCTACGGCTATTTGGATGGCTCCGGCAATATATTCATTGAGATCGTGGCCAAGAATCCCCGACGCATACCGAGGATTTGAAATCTGATAAAGTCAGCTACGCCTTCTACTAGTCGTGCACGCTTAAGCTCACCACTATCCACTGCGATGAAGCCCAACTCTTCGGCAAGACCACTCACAATCGCTTTTGCTGCAGCGTCATTGGAACAGAGGAAAACCGATACACGCTGAGATGCGAGCGTTTCGCGATCAAGTTCGATAACCTTAGATGACATTGTATTAAATGCTTTAACGACTCGTGCCTGAGGCACATCTGCAGCCAATTTCTCGGCCAGTGAAGGAATCGGAGCGATAAAATCGAAGTCATCCGGTATATCGCTGTTGTTGCAATCTATGACTACCTTTCCTGCCAATGCTTGTGGCTGTCGCAGCAGGCTTGATGGCAATGGTTCTCGTACCGTATAGAGAATCACCTCTCCATATGCTGCGGCTGCATCGAAATCGCCCGCCTGCGTTGAGCTGCCAGCATCGGCTGCAACAGCTTCAGCCTTGCTCCGATCACGAGAGCCAAAGAAGACACTATGGCCATTGTGAGCCCAACGTAACCCTAGTGATCGTCCCATGTTTCCAGTTCCAATGATCCCGATTTTCATAATCTCTCCTATCTTTGTTGTAGTGTTCACTGATCTAAATACCTGTCTAATACAAGTATTGATTTGTGATAACCAACTAATGTCCATCATTTATTGACCCTAATTGACAATATATGTTAATAGTTCGAGCTTAACAAGGATGGGACATATCCTAGGATTGTAAGTCATAGGATCCGATTGCACATCTGATTTCGAAACCTAGACCCATCATAGTTAAGAGTGGAATAGTGGGGTCTTGAGTGGAAGTGCTGAGTAGATCTTTCGGAGACTTATATGAATGATGATCAACGTAGACGAGAGCTAGCAGATCTATTGCGATCGCGCCGCGAGCTCTTACGACCCGAAGATTATGGGTTGGCACATGGTGTACGGCGTCGCACATCTGGTCTTAGACGTGAAGAAGTGGCAATGCTCTCGTCGGTGAGTCCTTCTTGGTATACTTGGCTTGAGCAAGGAAGAAAAATCCGTCCATCGCTGCAAACGCTTCGTCGCATCTCGCAAGTCCTGCGATTATCCGAACAAGAGTGGCTCTATGCATCGTTGCTTGCTCAGTTTGAGCCTAATGGAGATCCTCCTACAACCATTAGTAAGCCTGCCATTTCAATTACGTCCTTGCAGAATATTCTCGACGCTTTTACGACTGCGCCTGCGGTGCTCTACAATAGCCGATTCGATATATTGGCGGCTAATGCTGCCGCTCGCTCAGTCTATGGTCATGATGTAGCAACGGCTACGAAGTGGGAACACAACATGCTCTGGCGGTTCTTTATGGATAAAGATCGTCGCAAGATGTACCCAGATGCAGTGTCTGACTTAGGTATACAGAACCTGATTGAAACTCTACGTATGAATTGGGCAAGCAATCATGATGGGGTAGAGGAACTGATCGATGAGTTGCGTCATACCAGCAATGAGTTTGATCATATTTGGAATGCGCGGAAAGTCGCTAAACTGGCCATTGTTCCAGGAAGGGTTCGCCTCCCTGGCCATAAAGAGGCAATCAGTATTCAATACACTCGGTTTTACGTTTCTGAATTAGCTGGTCACGCAATAGCAGCACTTGTTCCGACTACTTCTCAACATTCGCTGGTACTTCAGAAATATCTTGACCAAACAGGTTAACAACTAGAAGTTTATATCAAATGGTTTATGTCCTTGCGCACAATTGACAATCTAATTGTTAAGCGGTTAGAGATTACTTTTTGATCTACTCGTCATCGCGGTTGGGTAAGTGGGAGTTGTGCTCAGTTTGAGTTAACCAACCGCGATGACTGGTAAGCAACCCACGACATGGTGATTTGCCTATCTAACTAAGGAAGAGATAGTTTTAGTAATCTTTATGGGCCTTCGAGAATACTTTATCAATCTTGGAATCCCAAGCAGCCGGTTCGATCTCTGCTGGTGCTGTGACACTAAATTCGCGCCCATCTTTGCTCACTGTAGCAGTAACATCTTTCACTTTTGGAGTAATTACTAAGCGTGCAAAGTAGACTCCACTTTTAGAGACAAATCCTTGCCGATATGGATAGCTTCCCACATAACTAATATATTTGCTGACCAAATCCGAGGTAGTTTGGTTACAGTCGCATTCCGATGCATCAACAGTTAAAAAGTACTTGGCCTTCATTCCTTCTACAGCTTTTTCGATTCTTGGTCTATTATCTTTCTGTTCTGGTAGCGAGCTACCATAGGCAAAGACATCGTCATCTTTTAAATATTCTTTAAACCAAGCGGCGACATCACCAGTAACAAATGACATTTTATGTGCGCCCCAGCCATTGTTGCCGAGCGCTTTTTCCCAACATTTATCTGGTAAATTAAGCTTCATCAGTTTTTCTACAATAAACCGTTTAGCGTAGTAACCAGAATAATCGAACAACTCATCTGCTAACTGTTGTTGCTTGTCTGATATTTGTACTGGTTGGGCAATCACGAATGATAAGAGGGAGAAACTAACTACTACCAACATTGAGGCAATGAGAGTTTTGTGTCTACTGTTTTTAATCATTTTACTCCTCCAGAGTTAAGTATTCGCTCACGACTATCACCTATTCCTCTCATACAAGATATCGCCAAGGATAACCAATCCATTACCTGCTGGCGGATACGTTACGGCACTATACACTCCACAACTTATCAGCAGACGAGAATCGGTACTGCTATACGCTTCTCCATTACCTGATCCCTGTAACGTAACAAATTCTCGCCAGGTCCAGTTCTTTTATAGGAAAAGCAATTTAAAAACCCGGCAATTCTATTGTGAGGACGGAAAATCCTGCCGCCAAATAGCAACTCTATTCATAATAAGAACGTAGTAGCTACTATGTACAGGGCATTCAAGTATAAACTAAAACCAACTACGCAACAAATCATCAAATTTGAGCAGATATTTAAGTTGTGTCGAGAACTCTATCCTCGCTGCAAATCAAAGAGTCGATTTAACAGCTTTGCTTATTCACCAGGAAGATACAAGATAGTAGCAGTCGTCTGGGTCGTCAGTATTTGGGCTATATTTGCCAGTAATGTGTTTGCTGGCGATCATCAACTCTGGGGTAACCTCCCAGCAGGCAGTTACCAAGTGGGATTTCGCTCCATTTGTAAATTAGACTACACACGAACTTACCACACCACTTTCGCAGACAAATCATCCTATGGTGAGGATAAAACCGCTCGACCCATCCTGATCAACATATGGTATCCAACTAACGATCGTGTATCAGATAAAGCCATGCGCCATAGAGAATACCTAGATCTGCCGACCAGCGAGCCACAACTCGATAAATTCTCTACCGCACTGTCGAAGTATAATCGCGAAGTCATCTGCCAAGAGGTCATCGGCAAGCCTCTTGCAGAACTGACCACATTAGAGGCGCAACTACTCGACCAGTTTCTTGATACTCCCACCACATGCCAGCGTAACGCCACACCCGCACCAGGGAAGTTTCCACTTGTGATCTACCATTCTGGATATGGTTCGTCATTTGAAGACAATGCGGTGCTGTGCGAATTCTTAGCCAGCCATGGCTATGTAGTAGTAGGTAGTGCGTTCCAAGACCCGACTGGTGCATCATTCAATGTGGATGGCAAAATGGCTTCAGTTCGCGATATGGAGTTTCTTATTGCTTACGCTCAACAACTCTCAAACGTGGACTGGCGGCACGTTGGTGTGGTGGGACATAGTGGTGGGGCACACGCAGTACTGAGGCTGCGCGCGCAGGAGAATTCTGTTATAGATGCTGTTGTCAGCCTAGACACTACGCAGGACTATTATAGCCTTGCCGACCCGCGTTGGAGCCGCCTGATCACGACAGTCACCGAAGGCCGTCACCAATTCACAGGGCCGCTCCTTGTAGTTGCTAAACCGCATGCCTTTTTCCCTATGTTCGACACCCTTGACCGAAGTCGCCGTTACTACCTCACGTTGCGAGATCTAGAACATAATGAATTCATCTCACAAGGTTGTATTCGCCAGAACCTACGTGTGCAATTATTGACCCAAGCCCGTGTGCAAGCAGGAACCGATAAACCTGGCGAAGAGGAGGCTAAAGAGTTGGTGCGGTTGCGCACTATTCGTCGTAGTTACGAGTCATTGAATCAGTATGTGCTATGGTTTCTTAATGCATACCTGAAAGAAGATCAAAGCTCTCGTAATAGATTGGTAGATCCGCACTTGAAAGTAAAGTTAGGCGGGTCAGAGCCGCACATGGAGTATGTGCCAGAAGGCACCACCAATCCACCAGCCTATCGCAGTGAGGAGACTGAACTACCGCTGCCACGCCAATTACGGCCCTACTTGCAGGAACATGGCATTGAGAAGACGGTTGTGCTGTTAAAACGTGTGTATAAGAAGGACTCTACTCATTCTGTATTGCATCCTGTGTTTCTCTTTGCGCTAGTTTACCAACTATTGGATCAGGGAAAGAACCGTGATGCAGCCGCCCTTGCTGCATTCGCCCGTGAGCTTCATCCCGATTTCAACGACTTGTTTGTTATCAATGGTGAAACCTTCGCACGTGTCGGTAAGCTTGACTATGCGATTAAATGTCTCCAGATGGCACTCGTTTTGGAGCCTGGCAATCAGGAAGTTGCACGAAAGCTCCAGGAGGTCGAGAAGCTAAGAGCCAAATAATTTCCTTTCAGGGATCAAGTAAAGCTAATCGCCCATCAGCACTGCGGACATCCTCACACCCTTTTACTGTCACGCTTTCGTATCATAGACTAACTTTTCATAGTCAATATAAGAATGAATATTGTTTTTGCAAACACTATACTTTGCTTGGCTGTTCACGAAATCTCAGATAGAATCTTATTCATTAGATACTTTGAGGCCATATAGATTAAAAGGAAAAAATAGATGTCCCTTAAAGGAGTTGCTCAAGAAACACTGCATATTCTCGATGAAGGACGATATATTTCAAATTCTGGCAACATAGTTGAACTTCTATCTGAACAGCGTGCTGCCGTCGCGGCAACCATTCTCTATACACCTGAACAAGCTTATGGTTTGGTCAACAAACAGGGAGCAGCCGATTCTATACAACTACCAATTATTGAAGTAACCGATGAAACAACTCAAGAAGCAGCTAGAAGATTAGTGCAAACCGAAAAATGTAAGGATCTTCTGTTACTCAATTATGCATCAGCACGCAATCCAGGAGGCGGATTTATCAATGGTGCAAAAGCTCAAGAGGAAGATCTCTGTCGTTGCTCAGGTTTATATCCATGTCTATTGACGCAGCCACTTTATTACGAGGCCAATCGTGCTCAAAGTTCGCTCTTGTACACTGATCATATAATTTATTCACCTAAAGTGCCTTGGTTTCGTACTAAAAAATTGGAATTTCTAGAGAGTTTTTTTCTCGCATCAGTTATTACAGCACCAGCACCAAATGCTGGTGAAGCCGTGCGTATCAATAAGAATATATGGCCAAAGATCGAAGAAGTACTACGGCGGCGAGCCAGTCTTATTCTTGCCATTGCACGTGAGCATGGGCATCGCACATTACTCTTAGGTGCTTGGGGTTGTGGTGTTTTTCGTAATCAACCGAGCATGGTTGCAGACACATTTGGAAATTGGCTCGCTAGTCCGCATTTTCAGAGCTATTTTGATCGTGTGGTATTCGCAGTATACGATCCGAGTAAACAGAAAAGCACTTTACAGGCATTTCAAACACGGTTTCAAACAAACTCTACAGATTATTACAGCAGATAACTTTATTACCAAAGCAATTGCTTGTTGTTGATTCGGTAGATTTCAGGTGCTCATCCGCTAATACTTTGATAATCTTTGGTAACAGAACGATCAAATTTGATGGTGAGCAACTCTCTAAAAGAGCAAACGTGATCGGTGATGCCAGCAGCCATAGCCAGAGACCGCTGCAGCCATTTGTGAGCAATGATCCCCTGAGGAGTTCGCTGCTGCTTTGGCAAGGGTTGTCTCAAACTCATATGAGGACGAGCAAAGTTATAAAAGACTTGAAAGAAGAGGACTCTCTT
>JBFLVQ010000193.1:0-13787 GCA_040758525.1 Acidobacteriota bacterium | reverse complement strand
AATCACGATACTGATCATCGGCTTTGCTATAGTCACGATATGGATCGTTGCTGTTATGGCAAATTCCTGATTGAGTCAGTGTCTCATAAATTTTCTGGGTCTTTGTGTTGTTATAATTGTGTAGTACCCGACATAACCCAACTGTTACTTGAAAAGACTTATGCTCCATCGATATAAAGATAAGGTGCTTGATAAAGCGTGTAATCATTGTCTGTTGATGAAGCAATAGTTTGCCACTTAGATAATCCTGCTCTTGTTTCTTCTCGAAGCGCTCGGCAGTTTGATATAGCAGATATTGGAGCAGCATCACGGGATCAAAGATTATTTTATTGCGAGTATCTCGTGATTTAAGCTTAAAATATTTGCGCTTCTCTTGTTTCTCTGGATAAGTTAACCAAGCATCTACACTCTCTGAAACAAGTTCACTAGCCTGTTTACGATCCCCGCCAAGGAGGGCAAAGCCACTGCGCCAACCATTTATTAAAAGGCTTCTATCTAATCTAGCTCTATTATTTAACATACTGCACCGTAATCAGAATAAATCGAATAAATGCTAGGCAAATCAGAGAATATACACTACACCCGATCAGGACTATTTTTCTTAAAGACTATACAGAAAATGTGATCGCCTGACTGTGTCCTTTTCAGAAAAAATTCACAATCAGGCTATTTTCAATCTGGTAGGTTTACACAATTAAGGGAAATTCCTCTTCTTAAGGAAGAGATTTAGCGCAGCGGAATCCTAGTGCAGTATCGGCTTTATCAGCCCCGATCATTTGGCGGAAATAGGTAGTAAGGTTCTCTTTATCGGATTTGAAGCTACCTCCACGAATAATCTTCAATCCTTTTAGACTGGGATTAGCGGTAGAATCATTACCTGGGTAGGTGTAGAACTCATCTGCTGTCCATTCCCAGACATTGCCAGCCATATCAAGCACACCAAAAGGACTAGCACCTTGTGTACGGCTGCCTACTGGCTCAGGACTATTCTTTTTGGCATCCTTGGAATTGGAATTTTCTGGACTATACTCATTACCCCAAGGATAGAGCCGCTTTTCCGTGCCACGCGCAGCATACTCCCACTCAGCCTCAGTAGGTAGACGCTTACTTGCCCATTTAGCATAAGCACTGGCATCATCCCAACTTACATTGGTAACAGGATACTTGGCTTCGCCGGCAGGGAAATTGCCATTTACCCAATGTGGTGGTGGCGAATGCTTAGTGGCTTTCACAAACTCGTAATACTCACCATTGGTCACTTCTTGCTTATCGATGTAGAAAGTCTGCATCGTGACTTCGTGTTCAGGTCGTTCATACTCACTGCCATCGTTACCCATCATAAACTTACCAGCAGGAATGAGTACCATCCCGATCGGCACTTCAGGCGGTTTATTAGTCTTATTTTCAATAGGTGGCTGAGGTTTTGGTGGAGTCGTCCCCCTACTAGATAACCAGATACCAGCAACTGCTAATACTACCACTACAATAGTAGCAGCAACTGCAATCACCATCTTACTCTGACCCTGCTTCTGCATCTCGGTAGAGCTGCTAAAGAGCATGCCACCGGTTTGTGGTGCGCGTGATTCACCTGTAGTAACACGGGATGAGAGCGGACCAGAAGGAGCACGTTGTCCTGCAATGCCGATAGTATCATTGGTCTGTGTGGCAGTAGAGAGCTGTCCTGTGGTCGGCTTGGCAGTCTGGCCGGTAGCCATTCCTCCCATTAATCCTGCTGTATTGCGGGTTAATGCTTGTGCATCAAGAGGCGGCATAGAGAAGGCCGACTGGGGCGTATAAACACCTGGCACACGCACATCAATACCGGATGAAACCAGTGCCATCTCCAGTTCCTGTGCTAACTGTATGGCTGAAGATTGACGATTATCTGGCTTCTTCTGCAGTGCACGCATCACCACATCTTCTACTTGCGGGGGAACATCTGGTCTTAACTCGCGTATCGGAGCGGGTGGTTCACTGATGTGCTGTAGTACAATCCCTACTGGATTGGCGGCACGGAAAGGTACTTGCCCTGAGAGCATCTCGTAAAGGATTACACCAAGACTGTAAACATCCGAACGAGCATCTAACTCTGCTCCAGAGCACTGTTCTGGAGACATATAGTAGGGCGTGCCAACAATCATACCTTGTCCAGTAAGAGTGGTAGCCTCCTTGCTCTTTAACTTGGCAATACCAAAGTCGAGCACTTTTACGATCTCATTGCCATCTTCGTTCTTCATTAACCAGATATTATCCGGCTTCAGATCACGATGTATGATCCCTTTAGAGTGTGCAGCATGCACGGCTGAGCAGGTCTGATGCATAATAATCAGAAGATCTTCAAAAGAGAGTTGCTGCCGCCGCATCTTTTGCCGCAGATCATGGCCTTCAAGAAATTCCATTACCAGATAGACTGTCCCAGAATCTTTCTCGACACCAAAATCGGTCACGGCCACCGCATTAGGGTGGCGTATCTGAGCAGCAGCGCGCGCCTCACGACGGAAACGCTCTACTGCTGTCTGATCAGAGACCATATCAGAATTGAGTATCTTAATTGCGACCGTGGTGTCCATGTGGACATGCGTGGCACGATAAACTTTGCCCATCCCGCCTTCGCCAATCTTCTCATCCAGACGATACTTGTCGTCAAGCAATCTCTCTGTTTCAAGTTTTTCCACGAGAGTCTGCCCATCAAAGGGGCAGAAAGCCATCTGCTCTTTGTACTCTCGACCGCAGGAAGGACACTGTTTCATCATCTTGCTCCTTGTACAACACCGGACCGGTCTGCGATAGGGGTCGCAATCGCCGTAAAGTGAAATACTACCGCAATTCAAAGTAATTGTATAGTCTCAAGATATCCGGTCGAAAATTTTCAAAAGAGGATCATACGTAGCAAATTTACTACAGCAAAAATCAGCCCCACAACTCCTCCAATCAAACCTATCGCTGAACAGAATGTGCCTAGTGCCGATATACGGTAATCCAATCGTTCATTGTAACGATCGGAGCACCAACGATTGACTGCTATGCCGATAAATATATTGAGCAGGCTGAGTGTTAACATTCCTAAGAGGAAGGGTTGATATTCATTTAGTAAGCTAAGGGGCAGTTTGAAGGCGGCAGCCGGCCCAAAGACGGCACGTAGAATCGCCAAACTGGCTGAGATACAGAAGCACGAGAAGCTGGCTGCAAGCACGGAAGCCAATCGAGAGGTAGGAATTATCTGGATCGAGTTTATATCAGGGTTAGTGAGTCGCTCGATAGGCAGATACTTACAACGCTCACATACACCTGTATGAGGGTCAAACAGATCTGTCTGATGACAGATATCACAGCGATTTGGCTGCTTCTCTTCGCGTATGGTAAATTTTCGCGGCTCCATAACGGGGATTATATCATTACTGTTAGACGGTATGTCTGACAACCTATAGATTGTCCTATAGGTGTCCGCTAGGCTATAATTGCCCTTTCTTGCCGGCGGCCTATTTCTAAATTTTGCGGAGGCAGGTTTTGAAACAGATCGACGCGCTCTTTCATCCGATCTTCACTGAACTACGCTATAGCAGCGAAATCAATCTCTACAAACCGCTGCAGATTGAACCAGAGAAATTCGATGGCAAGTTAATATCCGTGCGCCATCGTAGCTTCCATATTGAACATATTAAACTAGACCTACAGATTAATGAGCAGGAGAAGGCAATTAGCGGCAAAGCAGCTATTACCTTAAAGCCATTCTTAAACGGTCTGCAGGAGGTAAGACTTGATGCTGTAGGACTTTCTGTTAGCCAAGTGCTGCTTGATAACCATCCCCTCAGTTTTGAGACCGATCCCAATCAGCTCATTATTACGCTTGAGCGTGCCTATACCAGTGAGGAGAGACTCACATTAATCATTGCTTACAGTGCAAAACCGAAGAAAGGGCTGTTCTTCATTGAACCAGATGATGCCTATCCAAACCGACCTTGCCAAGTCTGGTCACAAGGTCAACCTGACGATAATGCCCACTGGTTTCCCTGCTGTAGTATGCCTGCCGATAAGTACAGCTCAGAGTTGTCTGTAACCGTTAACAATCGCTTTATTGCGCTCTCGAATGGACAGCTAATACAAGTAAGCGAAGACCGTAAACGTAGCACTAAGACCTTCCACTGGCAACAGGACCAGCCACATCCAAGTTATCTCTTCTCGCTGGTTGTGGGCGAATATGAAGAGACACGTACTCAAGTTGATGGCCTGGAACTGCTCTATTATATCTATAAAGATCATAAAGAGAAGGCAGAAAGAATCTTTGGCCGTACCCCTGCGATGTTACACTTTTTCGCTGAGCGTTTTAGCCATCCCTATCCATTTGCCAAATACAGCCAAGCGGTAGTTGCTGAATTCACTTTTGGAGGAATGGAGAATACTTCTGCGACTACCTTAACCGACTGGGTGCTCACCGATGATCAGGTAGCAAACGATATCTCCTATGATGATCTGATTGCCCATGAACTCGCACATCAGTGGTATGGTAATCTAGTTACCTGTAAGTCCTGGCAGCACAACTGGCTCAATGAAGGCTTTGCTACCTATGCAGAAGCCCTCTGGCTTGAGCAGGCAGGTGGGCGCGAAGATGCTGCTCTACACTTATTACAGGATCATAATCAATACCTGCGCCAAGACCTTGGCGAGTACCGTCGCTCGGTTATTTCGGACTGTTGCCATTATGCAATCGATCTATTTGACCGACATGCCTATCAGAAAGGTGCGCTAATCCTACATATGCTGCGTCATATGTTGGGAGATGAAGCATTCTTCAAAGCGCTCAAGCATTACTTACATAAACATGCTTTCCAGGCTGCAGAGACACACGACTTAAAGATCGCGATAGAAGAAGTGACTGGATATCAGCTTGATACATTTTTTCAGCAGTGGCTCTATGGCTGTGGATACCCAGAGTTTGAAGTGCGTACCGAATGGCAGCCTGGGCCAGGTCTATTACGGCTCACAGTGCGCCAGACTCAACAACTTGATGATCGAACCCCACTCTTCCGCGTACCAGTCGATATTGAACTGACTACCACAAAGGGAAACCAGTTGGTACGTATTATGGTTGAACGTGCTGAAGCAGACTACTATTTCCATCTTGATAGCAAGCCATTGATGGTTGTTTTTGATAAAGGCGACTATTTGATCAAAACACTCCGCTTTACTAAATCAAAGCAGGAATATCTATATCAACTTCAACACGACAGTGAAGTGCTAGGGCGTATGCGCGCAGCGCGTGAGTTGGCTGCTTATGATGATGAAACTGTGATTGATAAGCTAGCAACTGTGTTACAAGAGGATACTTGTTGGGGAGTAAGGGTAGCAGCAGCAATAACACTTGGTGAAATAAGCAATGTACATGCTCGCAATGCTTTACAGACAGGTTATCAACAGAACAGCTCGGCACGAGTGCGCCGCGCTTGTGTCTGGGGACTAGGTAATCAACCACCAGATGATGCACTGATCGATTTTTTATATAATGTGGTTGAACACGATCAAAGCTACTTCGTCGTAGCAGTAGCACTACAAGCAATTGCTAACACCCGTTCCGAACGCGCATTTGATCTATTAGCCAGTGCACTATCACGTGATTCCTATCGAGAAGTGATCCGTTCTGCAACCTTTCTAGCATTTACACATTTAGAAGATAAACGGGCAATCTCGCATGCTCTCACCTTTAGTGAATATGGTCGTCCAGCACCAGCCAGAGAAGCAGCCATACGTGCATTGAGCGAGTTAGGCAAGGGTAATGAACAGGTATATCAACATCTCACCAAACTACTCAAGGATCCTTCCTGGCGGGTACGTCTACAATCAGTAAAAGCGCTTGGCAAGCTTGGTGACAAGCGTGCACTACCATTGTTGAAAGCAATTGAAGAGAATGAAGCTATTGATCATATTAAGAGTGTTGCCTGCACTGCCATTCGTACACTAGCGACCCAGTCTGAGAAGCAAGCATGACCACAACAATCTCCTTAAATCCAGCAAAATATGGCTTGATTGCCGGCAATGGCCGCTTCCCTTTCCTTGTTCTTGAGGCAGCGCGTACACAGGGCGTGGAGATGGTAGTAGCAGCAATCAAAGAAGAGACCTTCCCAGAGATCGCAGCGCAGGCAAGCACGATAGAGTGGATGGGAATAGGCCAATTGGGACGATTGATCAAGTTCTTTAAGCGACAGGGCGTGACACATGCGTTAATGGCTGGTCAAGTCAAACATACACAGATCTTCAGTAATGCAATACCAGATCTACGTATGGTCAAAGTACTAGCCCGTTTGGCTACTAAGAACACTAACAATCTGATTGGCGCCGTGGCAAAGGAACTGGCTGGAGAAGGTATTATGCTGATCGACTCCACAACCTTTCTTACTCCCCTACTTGCTCCTATAGGAATACTTACTGAGCGTCTACCAAATGAAGCAGAGCGTGCTGATATCGACTATGGCATCTATGTAGCGCGTGAAATCGCGCGGCTAGATCTAGGCCAAACCATTGTTGTTAGCGATCGGGCCGTGGTAGCAGTAGAGGCAATGGAAGGTACTGATGCTACTGTGCTACGCGCTGGTACACTTTCACAGGGCCGTCCATTGACTGTGATCAAGGTTGCTAAACCAAACCAGGACATGCGTTTTGATGTCCCAGTAGTTGGTCTACCTACCATTCAAACGATGATTAAAGCTGGTGCAACAGCACTCTCCATTACGGCTGGCAAAACCCTTATCTTTGATCGTAGAGAGATGCTTGCGCTTGCCAATCAACATAATATATGTGTGATCGGGACAGAATAGTTTTTGCAATAACCTACTGATTAGTATTGTTGCGCTGATTTTCAGCAAGCAAAGTATGTAGCCGGGCAAAGCGTTCCTCAGGGGCACCAAACTCAGCGCGATAATCTTCTATGCTTGCCTTAATCACAGCCATTGCCTCATCACGTGTATAGACATGAGTGATCTCAACCGGTGAGCTAGCGTTACCAGGCAGTTCTTTGTAAGTAAGAAAATAGTGTCGTAGACGATCAATAAGTGTAGGTGGACATAAACTAATATCGCGCCATTGACCATAGAGTGCATCATCCCGTAACACAGCAAGGATCTTGTCATCGGCCTCTTGGCGATCAATAAGGCGTAATCCACCAATTGGAATCACTTTCAGTAGAATATCTCCATGTGTGATAGGGCGTTCTGTGAGCACACAGATATCTAATGGATCACGGTCGCCATAAATCTGGCTACGGCCCGTCTGCTGCATACAATATTCTCCTACCCGCATACCACAATAGGTTTGAGGAATAAAGCCATAGAGAGTAGGACAGAGATTAGAGTACTTCTGTGGGCGATCGATCTTAAGATGGCCAGAGGGCTTATCGATCTCATACTTTACTGTGTCAGTTGGAACGATCTCTATATAAGCATTGACCAATTCTGGCACAGCATCACCAGCAGCAATGCCGTGCCAGGGATGTGGCTTGAAAAGCAAGGCGAGGAGTTGACGCAGCTCTTCGCTAGCTGGCATCTTGAACCTGTTCCATATCCATATTAATATCGAGAGCTTCTTGACCTAGCACGGGGTCACGCATATCAGAGGTGATGCGATCGTCGCGTTGTGGCGAGCGCCAATTATCAAGCATTGCAACCTGTTGTACACAGGCAATTGTACAGTAATCGGCACAAGATTTCTTATTGTAGAACTCGCGCTCGATATGTTCTTGTGTGTACTCCTCAAGTGGGATAGCTGGATAGCCACGTTGCTGAGAGCAATAATGGACTAATCCTTCTTCACAGATATATAAATAACGAGCACCAGCGCGGCAACGCCACTGGTTTGGTTTGCCATGGGCAAGGTTATCTTGAAATTGGTTAAGTCGTGTCCAGAGCTTTTTGCCAGTACGTTTCAATTCTTGGTAAACCTGTTCTTCAATATCATTGAGCGGTTTTAGACAACCTGTGCCATCATGTATTATCCCTAGTGAACTGGAGAAGCCCAATTCCACGGCGCGACGTGAGATCACAAGTGCATCTTGAGGTGTTTTAATACCACCACCAATAACAGAATTGATATTGACATTAAAGTCTGCATGCTTGGAAAGCGCTTCCAGCTTACGGTCTAGTACCTTAAGACTCTTCTGCGAGACTTTATCAGGTACAACATTGTCAATACTAATCTGTAGATGCTCAAGTCCAGCCTCATTCAATTTCTCTATGCGATCTGGCGTCATGTAATAGCCATTACTGATCAAGCCTGCGATCATATCATGAGAACGAATGGTTCTGATGATGTCATAAATCTGTGGATGCAACATAGGCTCGCCACCGCTAATAGTAATGATGGCCGTGCCAAGTGAGGCAAGTTTGTCAATGCGTCGTTTCACTACTTCGAAGGGAACGGGACTGGAAACATTGTCAAACTCGTTACAGTAAGCGCAGGCTAGATTGCAACGGCGCATAGGAATGAGATGGGCTAGAATTGGATGTTTAGTGGAAGCCAATCCACGTGCAATCATTTTTGCAATACGCAACATGCTAATGAGCTGTTTCTTCTTCATTGTTGATCACCCCGTAATGATCTTTTCAGAGCGCATGATTTGCGAGCTTGATTGGTTTGCTAGCTACGTTAAACTTTTTATAATGCCAATTTTAGATTTTAATGCAAGCCATCCTACCGTGCTCGCGCTGTGTATTGCCAGCAACCTTTTAGACGCTAGGCAATTTTATGTCCGATACGTTATCAAACTGTCTTACAATTGATCACTAGGGAATACACGGGAAAAGCATCCGGTAACTAGTAGGCAATAAGAGAAATTTCTATATCTTATCTTCAATTACTCAATGCTTGCCATAGCAAGCAATTCTGGTAATAACAGACGCATTTGTGCAAGCAGATCAGCAATAACAGCATCAACAGCAAGAAAAGGTATACGGCTACGTATAAGCTGGTAAGCAGCTAGTACACCACGTCCGGGTTTAAGTGGAGCAAGAAAATCTAGTGCCTGTGCAGCGGTCAGCAGTTCGGCAGCAAGTAGCGTCTCGACATTCTCCACTACAGTCTTGAGCTTGAGCGCACTGGTCATACCCATACTGACATGATCCTCTTTATTAGCGGAAGTCGGCAATGAATCGATCGAGGCAGGATGAGCCAGCACTTTATTTTCCGCTTGTAGCGCAACTGCCATAACTTGCACCATCATTAGCCCAGAACAAGTGCCTGGTTCTGGTGTAAGAAAGGCAGGTAGTTCTGAAAGATCAGGATTAACTAGGCGCTCTATACGACGTTCACAAATTGCTCCCAACTCTGTAAGCGCTAAGGCAACATAATCTAATGCTAGCGCAAGCGGTTCACCATGAAAGTTGCCGCCGGAGATTACTTCACCGGTTTCCACCATCACCAGCGGATTGTCGGTGGCGCTATTGATCTCGATCTCAAAGATCTCCCGCACATGTCTGAGTGTGTCATATGCAGCGCCATGCACCTGTGGGATACAGCGCAGACTGTAGGCATCTTGTACACGCCGACACTCTTTATGTGAGAGGATAATTTCACTATCCGCAGTGAGAGCCATCAGGTGAGCAGCTACTCTCTGTTGTCCACGATGTGGGCGGGCGGCATGTATTCTTGGATCGGCAGCACGCACTGTCCCATGTAGCGCTTCAAGCGACATTGCCCCAGCAAGATCTGCGAGCATAGCAAGCCGTTCAGCCTGCAGTAGCAATAACACTCCAAGCGCAGCCATAGCTTGTGTACCATTGACAAGTGAGATGCCTTCTTTAGCTTCTAACGAGATCGGTACCAGCCCAGCACGTTTTAGCGCTTCTGCACCAGAGAGCCGCGCACCTTGATAGATCGCCTCTCCTTCACCAATAAGTACCAAGGCAAGATGGGCCAGAGGAGCAAGATCGCCACTTGCCCCTACTGATCCCTTGGCAGGAATTACAGGATGTACGCCACGATTAAGCAATTGGCAGAGCGCTTCGACAACCTCATAGCGCACGCCTGAATAGCCTTTGGCGAGTACGTTGGCACGTAGTAACATCATTGCGCGTGTCTCTGCTTCGTCAAGTGGAGCACCTACTCCTACCGCATGTGAACGTAGCAGATTGACCTGCAGTTGGCGCAACTTTTCGATTGGAATAGTAACATCAGAGAGTTTACCAAAACCGGTATTAACACCATAAACAACCTTCTCAGCACGCACGATCTCTTCAATGACATGACGAGACGCATTGATTCGTTCGATCGCAAGAGGAGCAATCGCTACTTGTGTATGTGTGCGCGCCACCGCTTCAACATCGGCGAAGGTTAATCGATTACCGTCAATAAGAATCATTTTTTAAAGAGATTATCAAAAGCTTTGCGCGCCTCATCAGGCGAGGATTTAGTGGATGAGGCGGCACCGCTAGCTTGCCTTTGGTTAGGAGTGAAAAATTCACAGAAATTTGACTTCTCTTTGTCACGTACCAACTCAGCTTGTGGCTCACGGCACTGGTTAGGCGCAAAAGGATCCATAAACAGACAATTACAGCAGATATGCAGATCACGATCACAATGCGGACAGGCCTCAGTGCGTGATACCTTGCCGGTGAGGTTAACCTGCTGCTCACAAAAATGACAGCGCATAAGCGGCTCCTTTCTTACTTAATCACCTGCTTCAGGCTGTACTTCTTCCTCATCCTCTTCAGGAGGACGAGCAGGCCGACGCGGACGGGGCGGTACTAGCATTCCGAGTAGGCCGGAACCGAAGATTAACATCAAAGGGAGCATCACAATGAGCAAAAGAATTTGAATGGGCAATAGTAGCAGTGCAAGTATCCTCTTCAGCATAGCTCCTCACAAACGTTCGACAAGCAGCGCAATCCCCATACCACCACTGATACAGAGTGTAGCAAGGCCAAGGCGGCCACCACGTCGTGCCAGTTCATGCACTAATGTCACCACAATACGCGCACCAGTACAACCAATCGGATGACCTAAGGCGATTGCGCCACCATTGACATTGAGCCGTTCTCGGTCGATTGGTAGCTCACGTAAACAGGCGAGCACTTGTGCAGCAAATGCCTCATTTATTTCTACTAGATCGATCTGACCAAGGCTTAGGCGGTTACGTGTAAGCAATTGTTGCACTGCAGGCACAGGTCCTATACCCATTATGGCCGGCTCGACGCCAACAATCTCATAATCGACCACACGTGCCTGTGGCTCGATACCATGATGTGTTAGTGCTTCTTGAGAAACTAACACCAGTGCGGCAGCACCATCTGTAATGCCGCTTGAGTTGCCTGCTGTGACGGTGCCTTGCTTGGTAAAGACAGGGGGTAGCTTCTCTAAATCTGCCACGACAGTTTGGCTACGTACATGCTCGTCCTCAGCAAACTCGATCTTATCTTTGCGAGTCTTTAGCACAAGTGGATGAATCTCTTTACGAAAGTGGCCTGCCGCGACCGCAGCAGCAGCACGTTGTTGGCTTAGGAGAGCGAATTCATCCTGCTCACGACGGCTAATCCCTAGATCCTGTGCTAATTTCTCAGCCGTCTCGCCCATCACCATACCAGAGAGGGGGCAGAGGAAACCATCTCTATACATTCCATCAACCAACTCGCCATGACCTAATCGCATTCCCCAACGCGCACCTTCCACATAGTAGGGCAGCCGACTCATAGACTCAACACCGCCTGCTATTACACAGTCAGCCCGCCCTAAAGCAATTTCTTGATAGGCAAGAATTATACTCTTTAATCCTGAACCACAGGCTTGATTGACAGTATAGGCAGGCACGCTTACAGGCAGTCCGGCACGATAGCCAATTTGGCGCGCAACATTTGGACCACCACCAGCCTGACGAGCGTTACCAAAGATCAATTCGTTAACTGTTTCTGCTCTCAAGCCTGCCCGCTTTAGCGCTTCACTAACCACGGGCGCGGCGATCTCTGCAGCCGTGAAATCCTTGAGTGCGCCACCAAATTTACCGATCGCGCTACGCACTGCAGCGGCAATATATATAGGCTTCACCGTAGCAATTTCCTCTTATTACACAACATTTTGTATGCTGGTTTAAGCATACAGGTGCGATAGTATCACTTTGATGGATGGTAGGCAAGTAATGGGCGGCCTCTGCATAAGCAGGGGCAGAGTATTGAGACAAGCTAGTAGAGCAGGCTCAAGATTTAATCTAGTTGTTTAAGCTATTTTTTCTCGCGGAATACGAATAAGTAGAGACCGGCGCCAAGAATTGGAAAGGCCATTATAAGAAGGATGAGGACCAATTTTTCTCCTATAGAACGCTTTTCGCTGCTCAGCACATCCGAGATAGCGATAATATCTAGCGCTAAAATTAAAAGTTTAAAGATCATTGATTGAGTCCTCCAGCTTATCTTCAGGCGGTTAATTTACAGTACGCGCCGATCGTGCTATCAGTTCCCAGCAATACCTCAGACCAAAGACAAAAAAAGACAAAAATTGGTAGCCTGCCTCAGGCCACTTTCCTTACTTCCCACGCAACTTATCAACGCGAAACTGGCATAAGGCCTATAAAGCCGATTATAAATGCAGTTTGCTTCTGAAGCAACTAGGCTATCAGGAAACCATGCTCTGTAATACTAAATATTATTTTGCCGTAGCCACCGCGAGCAGCGTAGAATAGACAACTAGGTACTATCTTCTACCGTCATATTTAAACTTGTGGAGGTCCGTACCTGTGAGCAAGCAGAAG
The DNA here is from genome assembly GCA_040758525.1 of Acidobacteriota bacterium. Taxonomy (GTDB): domain Bacteria; phylum Acidobacteriota; class Blastocatellia; order Chloracidobacteriales; family JADJPF01; genus JBFLVQ01. The sequence goes on along the minus strand of JBFLVQ010000193.1, from coordinate 1,066 downwards.
ACAGGTCCTGCGATCATCAACGATCGGCTTAAACAGGCAACTTTAAATATTGTTGATTCATACAACTCACCAAAAATGGTGACTCAGCACCTAAACCGTGGCTGTTTACCTGCTCGTGATGCAATCATCTCACTGCTCACGGCTGTGCAGGAGTTGGTTTTTCCTGGTTACTTTGGTATCTCAGGATTAGATGAAACCAATATTAGCGCACGCACTCATAGTTTAGTCTATAGTCTCTTTGACGATCTGGCTACTCAAATACGGCTCTGTCTATTCATTGAAAATCGTCTGCAACCACAGCCTCCTTGTGAAAAATTACAACAGGAAGCCGAAAGTCGTGCTCTTCTTTTCCTTGAAGCGATCCCACAACTGCGTCAGGCGCTCTCCCTTGATGTACAAGCAGCCTATGATGGCGATCCCGCGGCCCGTAGTTATGACGAGATTATCCTTGCCTATCCAGGCGTCTATGCGATTATGGTTTATCGTATCGCGCATTGCTTAGCAGAACTCGATGTGCCGCTTATCCCGCGTATTATGACCGAACAAGCACATAGCTTAACTGGCATTGATATACATCCTCGCGCAATAATTGGCGATAGCTTCTTTATTGACCATGGTACTGGAGTAGTTATTGGTGAGACGACAGTAATCGGCAATCATGTAAAGCTTTACCAAGGAGTGACACTAGGCGCGCTCTCGATTCCTAAGAATGCCCATGGGGAACTAATACGTAGCATAAAGCGTCACCCAACAATTGAGGATGATGTTGTCATCTATGCAGGCGCGACAATACTAGGTGGCGATACAGTGGTAGGCGAAGGTTCAATTATAGGTGGCAATGTCTGGCTTACCCACTCTGTGCCGCCACACACCAAACTGACTGCACGCCATTACTGAGCAATGGCTTAAACAAAGGTGCACCGCCCCTGATTAAGGCGGCAATGTGGCAAGGAGCTTGACTGTTAATAAATTGACAACGTGTTACAATACTCGCGTAGCGAGTAGCGAACGGCTTCTTTGTTTAGATAGTACCGACTGAAAGGATCTTGATATGATGAAATCGACA
>JBFLVQ010000192.1:0-13811 GCA_040758525.1 Acidobacteriota bacterium | reverse complement strand
CGCCGCATGCATTGCTCTTTCACTCGGTTTGTATCCCCCATACTTGCTGGTCATAGATGCCTGCCATCGTTTTATTTGCACTCAATATTAATCAGCTTACATATCGGCTTATCTGCTCAAATCCCTCTCATCTCTAAACAATATTTCTCGATACTCTTGTATTCCCCTGGCTATTGTTTCTGGCACTTCCACTATTGGCATTAGCATCTCGGTTTTCTTCCTGCTTGACTCTTTTACTTCTTTCCATCTTTATTCTCTTTACCTCGTCCCTTTTGAGCAATTACTTTCAAAGTCGTGTTTCATTAACAGACAACCCCTTCTGTTTGAGTTCAATTACCTCATTGTAGAGAGCGATATGCCTGGATCGACGCTTAAGAACCTCTTTCCGAATTGGTAGTCCTGGTTGTAAGGTTGCTGCTTCTTCAATCTGTTGTAGGTTAGGCTTGGCATCACAATGGCATTCTTGTTGAGGAAACTCTACTATAGGGTTTGCTGCATCACGTATAAAACGATGCTGGCAGCTGAGTAATCTTTCAAACGCTTCACATAAATTTTTAATCAGATGCCACCTATCTGCTACCTGTACAGCGTCAGGTGCTCCAGCACTAATCGCTTCAGCATAAGCACGGGATCGATCACAAGTAACAAGCTCGACTCCTTTATGTGCTTTCAGCCATGCTTCCAGTGTCGATGATTCACGATCTTGTAATAAGTCAATAACACAGCGCTTCTCAAGATCGATTAGGATGGTGCCATAGCGTTTTCCTCGACGAAAAGCAAAATCATCTACACCCAAAGCACGAGGTGTTGTCGTGTTGAAATCAGCCGTTTAGCGTATTCGATTAATTAAAGTGTCGGGGCTAACACTCATACCAATCTGTAGAGCTAAGCAAGATTCAGCCTCACCACCGACAACATATCCAATCAAAGTAAGAGTCTCATTTAATCGTACTGTTTTACGAGCATAAGATCTGGCCACTTCAGGAAGCCGTTCAGTAAATATCTTTCTCTTGCAGTCAAGGGTAGAGCAATAAAATTTTCTTGTATGAATCAATAAACTGACGGCAAAACCAGACCAGGGAAGATCAGCTAAAGTGCGTGAATAGTAGCTATGAACTTTGCGGGAGGGTTGCTGGCATAATGGGCACAAAGCTGCACATGCAATGGATTCAACATCTATAGTTATAGATTCATGATTAGAAATAATCTTGTTTAATTTAAGCCGAGAAGGATCTGGTAGAAAACTAACCGACACGTTAGACCTTCCAATAGAGAGCGAGATTTTACAGTCTCAATATAGGGGAAGCGCTAAATCCTTACCACCAAAAGATCAGGAGTTCCAAACTATGCTTCCAATGACAGGAAGGCAGCTTAAGGGTTGGGCTCGGTATAACCAGCCTCCCACTTCTGATAGTTGCGTAGTACCACGCCAAATAAATCAGCCATTTCTTGCTGAGTGTATTTCTTGTAGTGCCGCAACTCTTTACACAGTGCAGCAAAGTCGATGTTTGGAAAGTGAGCAGACTTCCGATGTTCGTGGGTAGAATGCATTATTAATTCGCCTAAAGCGTGAGCAGAAATCTGCCTTATTCGTGAGCACCTACAGGTATGGGTTACGGAAGTAACGATGATTGCTCTTCATTACCTTATTCATCCCTGCACTTCGTGGCGCACGCCGTGCTTAGCGTAATTACAAATCGTTGTCACAATTCTCCTTACGGTCTGATTTAGATGCAAAATTTGTTTTTCCTATTGCCTTCCAATAGGAACTATGCGATGCTTCTATTGGTATCCCATAGGAGTGATTTTTAATGACCGATAAAGTTGATATCAGACAAGGAACGCTCATTCTGATGGTACTCCAGACACTGGCAACAATGGGGCCGCTTCATGGCTACGGTATTGCCCGCCGAATCGAACAGATAAGTGAAGATCTGCTGTCAATTAATTACGGTACTATCTATCCAATGTTATTGAAGTTAGAACAAGAGGGCTACATCTCAGCCGAATGGGGAGTATCCAACAACAATCGCAAGGCTAAATTCTACAAGCTTACTAATGCTGGATATAAACAACTTGCCAAGGAAACAAAAGAGTGGCGACAAATCTCTACCATCCTAGCGCGGTTCTTTAACACTGCAAAGGAGTACTGATGAACTTAAGACAAATGCGTGGTTGGTTGATGCGTATCGCTGGCTTTTTCAAATATGACAAAAGCGAGCGAGAATTAACTGAGGAATTGGAGAGCCACATCCAGATGCATATTGAGGATAATCTGCGCTCTGGTATGACTGCTGAAGAAGCACGCCGCAGGGCGTTGATCAAACTTGGTGGCGTTGAGCAGGTGAAGGAAGCTTACCGCCAACGGATAGGACTACCAGTGCTTGAAACAGTTCTTCAAGATCTACGCTACGGCTGCCGCATGCTCATCCAGAAGCCCACTTTCACGCTTATCGCAGTGTTGATGCTGGCCATGGGAATTGGCGCAAATGCAGCAATTTTCAGCGTAGTGAATGCGCTACTGCTGCGTCCATTGCCCTATGTCGAAGCGGAGCGGCTGGTGCTGTTGGCGGAAAGAGCGCGGACAGGGGAGCGGCTCTCAGCGTCGTACCCAAACTTCGCCGATTGGCAGGTGCGGGCACAATCATTTGAAGGGATGGCCGCCTCGCATCCTCGCTCTTTTATTTTGACAGGGGAAGACAAAGCAGCGCGTGTGCGCGGACGCGCAATCAACTGGAATTTCTTTCAATTGCTGGGCGTCCAGCCACAGCGTGGTCGCTTGTTTACCGAAGCCGATGACCGTTATGGCGCGGCGCGTACGGTCATGGTCAGTCATGGTTTCTGGCAAGGGCACCTGGGCGGTGACACCAATATCATCGGCCAAACCTTGCGACTGACGGGCGAGACTTACACGGTTATTGGTGTGCTGCCGCCGGGCTTCGAGTATTTCACGGCAGAAGAGCTTTATGCCCCACTGAATCTTTTCGTTACGCCTGATTCCGACTTTTTAGATCGTGGGAGCAGTGCTGCTGGATTCTATGCCGTCGCACGTCTGAAGTCGGGTGTGACACTCAAGCAGGCGAACAGTGAGATGGAGGCGCTTGGCCAACAACTGGCGCGGGAATATCCAAAGGTCAATGAAGGCAAGAGCGCACAGGCCGAACGCTTACAGGATGTAATGTCGGAGAGTGTGCGGCAATCGCTGTGGGTACTGCTCGGCGCAGTCGGTTTTATTCTGCTGATTGCCTGCATTAATGTCGCGAACCTGCTGCTGGTGCGAGCGTCAGAGCGGCAAAAGGAACTCGCCGTGCGTCTGGCCTTGGGCGCAGGGCGTGGGCGCATCGTGCGTCAGTTGCTCAGTGAAAGCTTGTTGATTGCCGCATTGGGCGGCGCGTGTGGGTTGTTGCTGGGGCACTGGATGTTACAAGGTTTGCTCGCACTGGCGCCGCCGGAAATCCCACAGCTCAGCCGTGTCGGAATGGACAATAATGTGTTGCTATCCATGCTCGGCCTAGCAGCACTGACCAGCTTGTTGTTTGGTTTGTTGCCCGCCTTACAAGCCTCAAAGACTGATATACATATTATGCTGAAAGACGGCGGACGGCAGACGATAGGCGTAGCGCGCGGCAATATGCGCAGGGCTTTGCTGATTGCCGAAGTCAGCCTGTCGCTAGTTTTACTGGCGGGCGCAGGCCTGCTCCTGCGTTCGATGTACAACTTGCAGCACGTCGAACTTGGCTTCAATGCCAATAAGCTGTTGACGTTGCGATTGAGTCTGGCGGGTGGGAGATACAACGACCAAACGGCGCGCGGTTTTTATGACGAATGTCTGGCGCGCGTGCAGGCCGTGCCGGGTGTGCATTCTGTCGCGCTGGCGCATTCGTTGCCGATTCAAGGCACGAACTGGAGTTCGGTGTTTATTGCTGCCGACAAACCCGTGCCTTCACGCGCTGACTTGCCGGAATCGGATTACCTGCGCGTGAGTCCGAATTACTTCGAAACGCTGGGCATTCACCTGTTGCGCGGGCGCTTGTTCACCGTCACCGACACGCCGGACTCTACGCCCGTCATCATCATCAACGAAACACTAGCGCGTCGCATCTGGCCCGGCGAAGACCCCATCGGCAAGCACGTCAAATTAGGTCTGCCTGAAGAAGAAGCACCCTGGTGTGAAGTGATCGGCGTCGTCAATGACGTCAAGATGAACGGTGCGGCGCAAGCCACTACACTGCAAACCTACCGGCCGTTCTCACAGATGCCAGGAGAGTCGCTAGGGCTCCTTGTACGTGCGGAACGAAATCCAGCCGCGCTTGCCCCGGCAGTTGAACAGGCAATTCATGCGATAGACAAAGACCTGCCCATCTTTTCGATCTTCACGATGGATCAATTGCTCGGTAATTCCCTTGCCACACGCAGGCTGACAATGATCTTGCTGGTCAGCTTTGCAGTGCTGGCCTTGTTGCTGGCCGCCTTCGGTATTTACGGCGTGATTGCGTATATGGTCAGACAACGTACGCACGAGTTGGGAATTCGGCTAGCGTTGGGCGCACAGGCCGGCGACGTATTGAAGCTAATTCTCACTCAGGGGCTAAAGCTGGCGTTGATTGGCGTGGTGATTGGGTTAGCTGCGGCTTTCGCGCTGACGCGCTGGATGGAGAGTCTGTTGTTTGGTGTGCGCCCGACTGATCCGATGACGTTCTGCCTGATTGCAGTCGTGTTGCTGTGCTTAGCATTACTGGCCTGTTGGATTCCGGCGCGGCGGGCAACAAAAGTAGACCCACTGGTGGCATTGCGATATGAGTGAACAAGCTGATCGACATAGGATGTGATATTTGCTTATACTTCGTTAGCTTAGAGCACGATAAAAGACGAGAGGTGGGTCGCTGCATTAACAATCCAAATCATGCTACAATATCGCAGGATATGATATATGGCGAACCCAGTAATAGATAAACATACAGATAAACCAGCCCCTGATATTAACTTGGAAGAGCAGCGAGAAAGAAATCGTGCGCTTATCAAGCTACTTAACGAGTGGGCTGCAGATGAGTCTGGTTATGAAGAGAGCCATAAACAGCAGATAGAAGAGGTGGTAAAAGAACTGTCCCAGTAACCGATCTTTTTTCCCATGCACAAACCTATACTTTTGGACTCTGGTGTTATATCGCAAATCACTCATCCTAAAAATTACCCTGATACCAAGAAATGGTTTGAAAGGATGCTTGACGCCAATATTACTGTCTATATCTCCGAAGCTTCTGATTATGAAGCGCGACGTGGCTTTATTGCTCGTGACCTGACTAATTCGCTGAATCGTCTTGAATGGCTAAACAGTCTTTGTACATACTTGTCAATTACCACACCCATCATGCGCCAAGCTGCACAGATGTGGGCACAAGCCAAGAAAGGAGGATACAGCACGGCTGATGTTAGAGAGCTAGACTTTGACATAATTATTGCTGCCCATATTTTGGAAGTTGGTGCCATTGTAGTAACAACAAACGTTGGCCATTTGTTACGCTATGTAGAAGCCAAGAATTGGAATGAAATAGAACCAGCAGATTTATCTATGTGAATGGATGACTCTTTTTTTCACTACATCCACAAAGAAAAACAGAAATTTTTCCTACAAACTTCCGGCCCTTCCTCTTTCCCCCTCACCCACTTGTAACCCCTACAATTTAAACAACCTATCACACTCTACCCGCACCCCAAGATAGAGTATAGGCTCGTACCCCCCCATATACCCTATTTAGGGTATTTACAAAGAAAATGGAGGTGTGTTAGGGTCTGCACGAAAACATCAAGGAATAAGAGGTATAAGTTTAACGTTGTACGCTAATCACAATCTTCCGACGCTTCGGGCAGCAGCCTTTGGTCAAGCGCAAGTGATCCTAGGATAATCATCCTGGTTGAATCTCGGCCAATAGAAAACCTCCATACTACAACTGTCTCTAAAACAAGCTGAACCATTATGAGAAATCGACACCTACCTCAATCGGTGAGAGATGCTCGCCGCAATGAACAACGTGCACAAGCATGTCAACAAAAACTATTGAAACTAGGACTCGGTGATCCCAACCAAGCCAGTATCATCACTATGCATAAAGGACCGCCGAAGAAACACGACAAGCCGGCATCATTGGGCAAGTACACTCGTGCACAACTCTACAAGGCACCTTACAACACTTGGCGTATTGCTGTGCGAGTTGATCAGTATGAGGGCACGGTGGTTTTTTCTCATCCTTATGAAATAAGGGTGTTGCCGAAAGAGCCACCTGTGAAGAAAGACAAGCGTGGCTTTATGAGTTCTCCGAAAGCAGCCTAACGACACAGGACTAATCTTCAACCATTCACCAGTTACTACTTACCACTTACTCATCCACTAACAACAAAGGAGCAAAATATGAGCAGCCCACTAAGGCGCTTCAAGCACAATGATCTCTTACTAGTAGCCAAGCGCAAAATGGAACGCACTATAAAAGAAGAGAAGAATAATCCCACCCCTAACACTATTGCCATTGCCAGAGAGCAGGCGGCATTTCAGCGTCGGCAGTACAAAGCGCAACGTCAGGCATTACGGGCAATATTGCGAAAAGCGCGAATGGCAATAAATCAGAAGATCAGTGCGGTGGCCTAACTATGAGTGTAGCGATAAAAAAATTGCAAATTACAGCCAGCATGTCCACCGCATCCACTATGGTTGCCATACCCGCTACTTCTATCACATATGTCACCCCTACTACTACGCCCATTTATAACGATCGTGGCTGTCGTGTTTTATGGGCTACTCTCCTTGCCGACGCCATCAATGAGTATCTGGCTGGCGACAAATCAGCCGAACGATTCATCTTTCCCGCTATTGCCAGGCTAGATTCATTCAGTTGGATATGTGAGGCATTGGGTTGTTCCACCGAGCGGATCCGTGAAAGAGTGCGAGAGATGAAAAAGAAGGGGAGGGAAAAAGAAGAAGGGGAAGATGACAGGGAAGGGCGGAACAAGCAAGGTGGGCAGACTGGACGCGGTGGAAGTAGTAGGCCGCGTGTGCAGGTACGCGCTAAAGCAACTTATAAACCGAGAAAGAAAAAAGCGGCAAAGTCGATCATACCACTTGATGATCACTCATTACGTTAATCACGAACATCACGAAACTTACGAACTCACGAACATTACAAATATCACGGAAATCACGATGAAAACTTCACGACTACAACCTTATTACCAGGATGACTACTGCACCATTTACCAAGGAGATTGCTTAGACGTGCTACCACACTTAAGCGATGTTGATCTAGTTGTTGCTGACCCACCTTATGTGTTTGGTCTAGCTTCTACAGCTAATGAAGGTAAGTGTGGCAGTTGGGCAGATCTGATGAACAACTCAGTTTACTATTGTGCTTGGCTTTCACATTGCCAGTGCTTAACCATCAACAACAGCGGAGCAGCATGGGTATTCAACAGTTGGCGTAGTTATCCAGTGCTAGCACGAGCATCAACTGAATTGAAATGGGGAATACGATCCCTGCTGGTATGGAATAAAGAATGCTTAGTCACAGGCTCAGACAATGGCCTAAGACCAACCTATGAGCTAGTAGCACTATTTCCCAATCCGGGCTTTAGTATTGCCAATCGCAGTCTAACCGACATCTGGTCATTCAAGTGGCCTACTACTAAACCACATGGACACCCGGCTAAGAAACCAGAAGCGTTAATCAGCAAGGTCATAGAAGAGAGCGGTGCTCACACTATCCTTGATCCATTTATGGGCAGTGGTACAACGCTCGCTGCTGCCAAGGCATTAGGTCGTCGGGCCATTGGTATAGAAGCAGACAAGCACTGGTGTAATGTAGCTGTTGAAAGGCTTAACGACAACCTTGAAGATAAAACAGAATAGTCTACCAAAGCTGGTCCTAGCTCAATCAGTAGCCAGTGCGCCACTTGTACGCAGCGAGCAGAGCAAGCAGAACAAGCAAAGCCAGCGCGCTAAAGAGTCTCTCTCTTTCACTCGCTACCAGGATGATCCAGTAGGGTTTGGTCGTGATCTGCTCAATGAGACCTACACGCCAGACATTCAGGCAATGATGTGTTCAGTGCGTGATAATCCCTGGACAATCGCCAAGAGTGCTACTGCTACGGGAAAGACACACGGCGCTGCACGTGTGGCAGTATGGTTCTACAAATGTTTTCCTGGCGCACAAGTATATACTGCTGCTGCACCTCCTGAGAGCAATCTCAAGAAGTTGTTATGGGGTGAAATAGGTGGGTTGGTTAAGAAGCATGCCAAGGTGTTTGCCTCAGACACCATCACTACCATGCATATTACCAATGACCCGCAATCTTTTATCACTGGGGTAACCATTCCAGCCAGCGGTACACCAGAAGAGCGGATTGCGCGTTTCAGTGGTAAACATGCGCCCTATCTCTTATTCATCATTGATGAAGGGGATGCTGTACCCGATGAAGTGTACACAGGTATTGAGGGTTGTATATCGGGTGGATTGATTGTAAGGGTACTAATCCTATTTAATCCTAAGACACAGAGTGGACCAGTCTACATTAGAGAGCGGGATAAGCAAGCCAATATTGTCACGCTGAGCGCTTTTGATCATCCCAATGTCATCACAGGTGAGCAGGTGATTCCCGGCGCCGTTACACGTGAGGCTACCGTACACAGAATTAATGAATGGTCGCGTCCGCTGGCCGGCACAGAGAAGGCCGATGAAGAGACATTTACCGTGCCGGATTTCTTGGTGGGAGCAACTGCACAGCGTAAGGATGGCGGTTATTACGAACCATTGCCAGCAGGTCTGCGCAAGATTACCGAGCAAGCTTTCTTCTATACGGTGCTAGGTCAATATCCCACACAGGATAGCGCGCAGTTAATCAGTAGAGTGTGGATACAAGCTGCTTTTCTTCTCAATAGGACAGATTTTCCATTGGCGCTGGCGACATCGACCGGGGCAACGCTATGTGACATCATTCTCACTGAAGCTGATTTCATTAACCTCAATGACACTTCCTATACCACCCCATCATTAGAGGAAGCCATTGAAGCAGCATAAGAGGCGAGCATTAGCGCATTTTTAGGATACACCATTGAGAATTACCTCTGAATGCGGCGACAAACTCGCTCAAAAGTGCCATTGTATTTCGCGCAACGCAAAGCCAGCATATGATTGCCATTGGGGATATACCACCAAGCGCCAGATCTTTTTAGACGAACATGGCAAATGAACTTGTTGACAGATTCGATACCGCCACTGCCAATAGGATAGCCACCTTTGCGGGCAGCATTGTAATCTGTCCTGTGCTGGTTATTGGTAAGGTAGACAATGGTCCGCTCAATCTCGTTAGCGGCCGGTTCATCACGCGGATTCATCCGCTGCAATCCCCAAATTACTGAGGAGGCTTCGCGGCAAAAAAGCCGGATCATGGTTTTGCTTCAACCCACTCCAAAGCCACTTCCGGACGATCCAAATATTGGCTATTGGCGACCCGATGTATATATTCCGAGCAATGGTAATAATCGAGAATTTCTTTGGCGGTGGGAAACAGTTCCTGTTTTATCCGATCCCAGATCCAATGCGCTCCGTCCGCCAAAATACCGAGTCTTACTTTATCTTCTGGAATTAAACCTGCTTGCTTAATTTCCTTCACCGCATTATAGACTTGTTCATAATCGCCGATCTGATACCAAGAGATCAGATGCTCAATGCGATCTTTGAGCACCAGATAAAAGCGGAAGCCTTTTGCTTCTCGCCATTCTCCTTGCCAGCGCGCCCGTTTCGCACGCACTTTTTTTCGTCCTTTACGCTGGCCACGGGCACTTTCTGGTCGGGTCGGCGTATCCGCGCCATCAATTGCTAAAGCGAGGATCGGTCGCTAAGTCTTATCTGTGGCAGCTTCTTCAATCTTTTTTAATATCTCTTCTCCACACGGACTGACATCTAAAACGTCTAGCCCACGAGCCACCTCTTGCGTCATTTCGTGGGCTGTTTCTGTGCTCACTTTTATACCTGTCAAGTCTTCCAGTAGTTCGCAGGCAGTCTCATATGGCACTTCTTTAGTGAGCTTGACCATTGCTTCTTTTATATCTGTTTGTTTGCGTCGATGGTCCAATTGCAAAGCTTCGTCCATTGGATAGCAACTTTCGTGGCACTTCTCACAATAAATATGGCCGCTTTATTGCTATTGTTCCTACCATCGTCTCTACGTTGCGTCCTGGTACAGATGCTGCTGGCCAGACTACTACTTTAACTTACAACATACAGGGTCAGGTGCTTACTGTTACCAACGCGAGAAACGAAACTACCACTTACTCACGTGACAGCAGTGGAAGATTGACTCAGATAGTTGGACCAGTAACAGGAGCAACAACTACCTATGGATATGACCCAGTATTCACCTATCGAGTAAAAACGGTAACAGACTCAGAGAACTACACAGTCACTACCGACTATGATGCGCTCGACCGTGTTGTAAAAGTAACCTATCCCGATGCTACGTTTGAGCAGATCAGTTATGTGCGTCTATCTGACAACAAGACGATCCTTGATCCTACTCAGATCACAGATCGCTTGGGGCGTACTACTAGAAAGCTCTATGATGGACTGCGCAGAGTGACATCCATTACTGACCCATTACAACGCACGACTACCTTCAGCTACTGCAATTGTGGAGGATTGTATCAGATGACTGATGCGCTCGGACAGCGCACTACCTGGAATAGAGACTTACAAGGTAGAGTAACTAGCAAGGTACTTGATGATAGCCAGCAAACCACTACTTATGTTTATGAGAACACAACTATAGCGATTTTCATATGGATGCGACCTTATAACCGCAAAGCTTGAACCAACCCCGGATGTCATCTTTGGAGACAGAATCAAATGCCAGAGCTAAAGAGTTAAGCAGCTTTCTTTTGGTGCGCGCTCCTACTGCTCGTAAAAAAGTCTTAACCTTAGACCAGAAGTTTTCAATGGGGGACAGATCAGGAGAATAAGGCGGTAAATAGATTATAGAAGTTTAGCTTTTCTGATTAACTCTTCCACCCTCTCAGAGAGATGAATATTGAGGTTATCGATAATAACAATTTGGCCTTCTCTCAACTCAGGAACAAGGAATTTTTCAATAAAGCAATCCAAGGCCAGTCCATCCACAGCACCTTCAATATGCATTGATGTAACAAGCCCTTGCAGGTTGATTGCTCCAATGACTGAAATATTGCTCCCATAGTTGCGGGGGATGCTTCCTAGCGCACGTTCTCCACCTTCTGCACAAGCATGAGTTCTTGTCATAGAACTATTATATTAATGCCTGTCTCATCAATAAAGACTAAATCTTGTGCTTCTAGCCGCTTGGCTCTTCTAGGGAGCTTTTCCCTCATTTCCTCGTCTCTTTCTGCTGCCGTTAGACTTTTTTTCTCGGCAGGTTTAGCCGCTCTAGGGTTCGACTCATCGTTGCCAAGCTTGCCTCTATTTTGCTCTTTTTCTTAACATACTCACATAACTCTTCCAGCGTTATATCGTTGTGTTGTGCTACCTTCTCTTTGATTATCTGTTCGGCCTCTTCAGTTATCAATCGGCTTGCTCCACCACCATGCGGTAGCGGTTCTATTTGGCCGGTTTCTCTTCTGCGTCTCAACAGGTTCTTTATCAAGGTTTTACCCACATTAAAGATTTCGGCTATTTCACTGATGCTGTCGCCCCTATCTTTTGCTTCTACTATTCTTATTCTCAAATCTATCGAATATGGTCTCATACCCTCTTATTCTATTTATTGCTTGGTCATATGCAACTGAAAATCGCTATAGAAAAACTTACAACCAGTTCATAGTGTAAACTATTTGTAATTAAATTTGGATCTAGTGTTAGCAAATATCTCAAAATTCTTTTTCAAGAATTTTTCCATTTTGAGATTCCAACTGTTGATATTTTCATAATTGAGTCTATTCCCATTTTTATCTATAACAATCTCTTCGATAGTAGAGTTACTTCCCACATATTTATCAGCGACAATCTCCTCTATATACAACTTTATTTGCGTATCTATTAAAATAACTCCGAGCTTGATTGTTTCATTATAAAACTCATACTCTTCATATATTCTTACTCCAAACTCTATTTTTATATTGGAGGTTAAGGTTGGAAATGGTTCTAACAGCTTCAATGCTTTGTTAATACTAGATTTCTGTTTTGGCTTTATTCTCTTATCGGTTAAGAGAGTGCAGGCAAATCTCTCTATTGAGTTAATGATTGCACGTGTCTCATCATCAAGTGGTAAATTGCTGTTCATATGATTATCTCTATAGTTTCTTTAAGATACTCATTTTCTTGTCATATTGTCAAATACAGTGATCGCTGAATTTACTACCTACTCAGATAAGGATAGGGTTTACCTAGCAAGACCGTAAAGTCACCTGCATCTCTCTAGCAAAATGCCTGTTAAATTACTAAGAGGTATAAACTATGGCTCTCTAGTAGAGACAATTGCTGCTGTGCGGGAAGCCGGTATTGATCGAATAGGACTGGTTACTGAAAAGGAGAAATCGGAAAAGTAATAGCCACAATTAAAAAGAAAACCCCAGACGAACATTACATCCGTCTGGGCTGTATGAGAAGGTCAGATATAAATGGATATGGATTAACCTTATTACCTTCAGATGCAATTGACTATAAGGTTGCTGTAAAACATTTGTAAAATATTTGTAACCAGACTGTAGATTCCGCTACACTAACTAGTAGATTGTCTGGATAAAAACAACGGATACATTGCTTAGTTAGTAACTATGAATACACGAGTTTATTCAAAAAAGGCGAGATAGAAAAAGGGGAGAATGTCTCTCCTGAAAAAAGCATTAGCAATAAACTAATGCAATGTCGTTTGAAAACAGAATAATTATAGATGAACTGCGAGGAGCAATAAAAGGAGCATTCATCAAGAGAGGGGAAGTATTGATGAGTGCCTTAGATGCTCTGACAGTCGGGCCGCGCTTGAGCAGACCTGTAGAAGTGACTAACAGCCCATATTGGAAATATCAATGGGTGAGTCTCTTTACAGGAATAAGGAATGGGAAGGAGGAGCAATCTTTAACAAGATTGCGCAAGCGACGCCACGACTTCTTAGAGCAGTATGAGGAAGTTATAGGTGAAAAACCATCACGCTTAGGTGATTGGCAAGTGTGCATACTGGATGCCACCAACTATGACCAGCCAAAAGCAGAAACGGTTGAAAGAAGTTTTGTATATGGGGCAGAAGGTATCAAAGTAGGTCATTGGGTACTGCCTTTGGAAATCAAACTCGTTGATAATGGCATCACAGCGAGAGAATTTGCCCCTATACAGATGGTCAATTTTGTTTCACAACATCGTTGGGCGGCAAATGATGTATTAGGAGTCGATGCTGATTACACCAAAGAACCAGTGATGAAGCCAATGAAAGAGACTGGCATTAATGTGCTGGGTAGAGTAAGCCATAAGAGGAAATTCTATCTGCCCCCGCTGCCTTATGGTGGTCGCGGTAGACCGCCAGTAAGAGGACGCAAAATCAAATTGAAAGATGCACGCACATTGCCTGTGCCCGATGCTAGTGAAAGAGTAGCTTTAGAGTCAGGTCGATATTGTCAAGTAAGTTGCTGGCTGGATGTACGCATGTTTGCTTGGCCTCAGCAGCCATTGGTACTTTATCGAGTAGTAGAATATCGAGCCGATGGTAGCTTGAGATATGAACGACCATTATGGCTCATTTATCTACAAGCCAATGGTCCAATACCAACACTAGCTCAAGCACAAGCGATCTATCAGTGCCGATTT
>JBFLVQ010000191.1:0-13874 GCA_040758525.1 Acidobacteriota bacterium | reverse complement strand
GGTTGGAAGTTTCTAAACCGCGTCTTGTTAAAAAGGCGTTATGAAAGGCTCAAGCGGCGTAAAGCGAAAGTTTTATGCGCCGTTTCTAGAGGGCTTGGTGGGAGCAATCCCACTCGGCTACTCGGTGAAAGGGACAGAAATGTCCCTGACCTACCCGGCGAGGGAATGGTAAGGCGCAGCAGTCAAAAGCTGCTGTGCAGCCCGCAATACCTACCTCGGTAGGAAGGAAGCGCGAACCTGATAGTACTTCTGTAGGATACTGTCGTGAGACAGTATCTCGAACCCAGGAAGCATCCGGCCTTTAGTCCTATCTATTACCCACAAGTCTGTAAGTGGGTTTATTTGCAAGGAGATAGAAAATGACACAAAAGCCATTGTTGAAAGTTGCGTTTTGTAATTAATGGTTTAATAAACCCCTATTAAATACAGGTCACACTCCATTTTTGTATTGCGTCATCACCCAGTGACGCTCCGCGACATGTGGATAATAGATAGGCCTTTAGGCTGGTGAAGTTCACAAAGCAGACGCTGCACTCTGTGATAATGGAATTAAACGGGAGTGGTGGCCGCTATGGGTATGATGAATCGCGAATCCTTGAGTTGATGTTTGATTATGGTTTCAAAACCTATTCATACGACCCTCTGGATCGAACCCTTATCAATCTGGAAGGCAAGAGGCGCTCCACCAGACGGCAATTCCGCTGCGCTCCATTGCCGCCGATAAGCTTGGTCGTTAGACGCTCACTCCCAAGATCGAGCGTGCTCCGAGCGTGCTCAATGTGTCTGAGAAGGAACTCCGGCGAAGTCTCTGTCGTAGGGAGAAGGGCCTGAACAGGGACCGAGAATGGGCATTATGCTAACCCGACTGGGGTCCGACACGGCCCTAAGGCGTCCCATCGTCGGTTCACACATCGGAGGATGGAGACAATGAGCGACAATGTCATAACACGCACGATAGATGCAAACGCAGCGGCCCGATCGGCGTTGCAAACCTCGGCGATCGTATGGTTCGTGCCCGCGCTGATCGGGCAATGGTATTTCGCCTACCACATAGCAGTGACATACATCGCCACCGCAGTTGCTGGAGACTTCGCAGCCTGGAACAAGCGGCTGTTCGTCGGGTTCGTTGCCGGGGATGTCGTCGGTAATATCGCGCTTGTCGCGCATCTGTTCATCGCCTTCGTCATGACGATCGGCGGGATGCTGCAGCTCATCCCCAAAATTCGTACCATCGCACCAGCCTTTCACCGCTGGAACGGCCGGCTCTACATTGTCATTGCCTTCGTGACGAGTCTGGCCGCGCTCTACATGATCTGGACGCGCGACACCTTCGGTGGCATACTCGTCAATGACATCTCGGTTTCGATCGACGCCGTGCTGATCATGGTCTTCGCGGCCATCGCGCTGCGTTACGCGATGATCGGCAAGATCGGTGTGCATCGCCGCTGGGCGCTACGCACCTTTATGGCCGCGAGCGGCGTCTGGTTTACACGCGTGATCTACGGCTTCCTCCGTGTTGTGCCAGGTGAAACGCCCGGCTCGACTGACGACATGACCGGCCCGACCAACATCGTGATCGGTTTCGCCAGCTATCTCTTGCCGCTCGCCGTGCTGGAACTCTATTTCCTCGCCCAGCGCAGCCCGAGCATGGTCGTCAAGTTTGCCACCGCCGCGCTCGTGCTTGCCGCAGCCGTAGCGACCAGCGTTGGCGTCTACGGCACGATCGTGGCCTGGCTGAGGTAATTAACGAGATCAGATGAATCATCAGGCACACAAGGCTCGTCAATGTAATGGAGGATTAATATGAAGAGAATAGCTTATATATTCTTGCTCCTAGCCATTAGTTTAACTAGCACATTTGTCTCTGCCCAACAGCAGCCACAAAAGCAGAATAAATCTAAAACTTTAACTAATGATGATCTAATCACAGAACCAATAGATACACCGTCAAAGGATACAAAAGAGATTCCTACAGTAGTAAACAAACAGGACACGGGTATAGATATAAAAGACTCTGCTAAAGGAATAATATATTGTAATAATGAGGCAATAACTATTCGCTCATCAATTGCTATCTGGGAAGTACAAGAGAAGAGACTGAGCATACTACTTTTCAAATCACAAATAACAGATGATATCGTCAAGTATTGGACAGAAAATTATAGATCGCCAATTATTCTTGCTGAGAAAGATTATTTTGCCAAGTTAGAGCTGAAAGTAAAACCCAGTACTGAGAAGATATATCAGGATAATATTGAGAGCTATCTATTTTATATTGGATGCCCAACAGCGCAATTGAATATTAATAGAAGTATATTTACAGATCCAAAGCGAATGATTAGAGACTTTCCAAGTTTTGAAGGTAGCCTTAAGACAGGTGGACAAATTCGGTTCATTACCAGAGAGAGCGAAAGTTTCAAATTAGTTAATACAAATACAAGATGGGAACTACAGATAAGTACAAATATCTTTGTTAAGTAGGTGAGTTTAGCTGATTAGTAGCATATAGCTTTGATAAGGATGATCAGACAGAAGTAGCAGCAGTTAACAAGTATGGCAGGAATACTCCTATACAGGGAATATTCTCAGAAATATAACTAAGCAAGCTATGGTATTGCTTATGAATGTCTATCAGGGACATCAGCAAGGTTGATTACCAGTATTTACGATGAGCTGATAGCAGTACAAGTAGAGAGTCTAGTGGTAGCTGCTGGTAATAAACTGATTCTTAATGTTCCTATTGTAGTAGATCCTAAAGTTGCTCAGTATTGGCTAAAATAGCAAGTTCAATAGATCAAAGCTTCGAATACCATTCTATTGCAATGTCTTCTCTACCAAAATAGATCGTTGTTAACACTTTGCTTGCATCTACCGTCTTATGAATTAATAGCGAATAGCCTGAAGAGTTAATAGATAGTAACTGTTTAATCAAAAGGTAGATAATTTAATAATCGACTGGCTAACAAGCAACTGGAGAGCCGACTGCTGAAAAACGTGGTGGTTCAACCACAAGTTGCTAGATCACTTTGTACTATTGAGGTGAATAGATTAAAGATGACCGATATCACTTTACACTTGCTGCGCCGCTTATCTCTCTGTGCAATCTTAGTTGTTATTGCCCTACACATAATCTGTTTGCCTGTGCTGGCGCAAAGCCCCGGCAAGCCGCTTGTCCTGCCTACTAAATATGATGAGCACCGTTTCTATGCTCAGCCGATCACAATGGATGGCACGAAGCTCAACTTCTTTACCGATAGCGGAGGCGGGCTTTTTATATACAATGATGTAGCCGAACATCTTCGCTTATTAACCGTTAACATCAGTGGTGAAGGACAGGAGGCCTTCTATGTTGCCTCACTGCCCGCCTTCAAGGTTGAAGCGACTATTCCAGCACCATTGAGCCGCGAGGGGCGCATACCAATATGGACACCATCCGCAGATGAGCGCAAGTTTTTTGAAGAGATTAATGATGGAATGCTTGGACAGGAATGGTTTGGCGGGCGAGTGTGGACATTCGATTATCCGCGCCGTCGTCTTCTCTTACGTGCGAAAGGCGATATACCAAGACAAAAAGCGCAGCACCGGGTTGTGCTCGGGTTTAAAACGGATGCGAACGGGCAGCGGGCGCTCAACTTTCCACGAATTCAAGCGCTTATTGATGGCGAGGTGCTAGACCTACTTTTTGATACGGGTGCAACAACGTTTCTTACCGACACGGCGTTAGCTTCGCTACGAGATCGAGGAGCAGCGGAGCGGGCGACAAGTTTCATCACAGCTTCAACTTTTGAGAAGTGGCGAAAGCGGCATCCTAATTGGCGCATAATTGAGCAGGCCGAGAAAACAACTGGCGAAGCAATGATCGAAGTACCCAGCGTCACGGTGGCCGGATATAGGGTTGGCCCTGTCTGGTTCACAAGGCGGGCTGATAAAAACTTCCATGAGTTCATGTCGCAGTTCATGGACAAAAGGGTGGAAGGCGCGCTGGGAGGAAATGCCCTCCGCTACTTTCGAGTAACAGTTGATTACCCTAATGCGATTGCTGTCTTTGAGAGGTAATAATGGCCGTCTAACAATGGGATAAACTCAAGCGCGGCAAGCGAAGTTTGCGATACTCCTTTAGTGCTCTGTGTCGTGCCCGATCAACTGGGTCGTTAGGCGATACTGCCAGCCTAACAATGAGCTAATGCTCACCAGATCTCTTATAGTTGATTGAAAGTTGCCAGCGCTTGAGGCAGATCTCTAATACTGTTAAGAGCCTTATAAGCTTTAGAGAAATCTACATACCTAGTTAGCTCAGTAGCAATGACAAAACATCGAATGCCAGCAGCAAAGGCGGCTGATAATCCTCTTTCCAAGTCTTCAGCTATTGTTCCACTTGTATGGTTGAGATAGCCGCCTTCAATTATTTGAGAACAATCTAAGTGCACCTTTTAATCCACATTTTTGGTACTTACTGTAGGCTTCCGCAGCCTTCATCCTGATCTGATCTTTACTATTTTTAAGCAACCAGCCGTCAATGGCGGCTTTCAGTACATAAGCCTCCGGCGCCATCAGCCCAGTAGTCCATAAAATAGGGTTGGCACCAGCCGAAGCTATAGGAGGCTTAAAATAGTTACGGCTGGCACATGCGAGGATAACAATATCTCTCTGCTTATCGTTGGCTTGCAGAGGATAATTATCCAGGGAAAAATCCATCAAGCCATTATGGCCAACATAGGCGATAAGGTTAGCACCGCCGCCCGCCGACAGTTTCTCGCTACTGGCTTTAATCTCGATCTGAAGAGGGTTGTTGCCAGCAGCGTATTTCAAAAAATCTATCGTGCATTTTTTGATCTCCCTGCCTTGATAGGCGTCAGCGACTAGATAGACATCTCTGTTTCTGTTTTTAAAAATAGCGCGCTCGAGAATCTCAGGCTGGGGTTTTTTGATAACCTCTAAAAGTTTCCAGTCTGTCGATCTACTGAAGAAATATCTTACGCCGAAAGCGGCTCCCCAGTATAAGTTATTGTCAGGATCATCGCCATTACCGATCCTGGCCGGTACTGGCACAATACCCTGATACTTGTTGTCACAAAGCGCCACTACTACATGAACCGTTAACCTGCTGGGCTGTTTAATCTCGAACCCGGCCGCGCTGTTGCCGCCCGCGACTCCCAGTAATAAAATGATAAACGTAACGCTAATAAAAAGTCTGATAGTTACCTTCATAAACACTCCTGACAAACAGACCGGTTTATGCAATTATTTCTCATATCGAAGAGAATAACATGTGAATTGTGTCAGCGGGAGATAGAAGAGTTAACCAAACATCATCTTATCTCCAGAATGCGGCATTAAAACCCGTGGAATAAAAAGCTATTTACCCGTAAAGAGGTTGTGGAGAGAGTAATCTGGATCTGCAGCCCCTGCCCTAAGAAAATTCACGCTAATCTCGCTGAGAAAGAGTTGGAGGAGGAGTATAACAGCCTGGAGAAGCTCTTGACCCATCCTGGTATCAAGAAATTTACCGATTGGATAAGCAACAGGCCCGGGCTGGTCAGCCTGCACGTATGAAGTGTCAAGAAATAACTATGTTCTCTAGTTAATCCTACAATTTAATTGTGTGAGGTTATAGCAATGATTAATGAACATATCAGAGATTTTATGGGGAAGAAGATCGTTGAATTTGAGTCGGGCATAAGTATTGAAAAGCCCGAATCAACGGCCTATAGAGTATCGCTCACTTATGAAGAGACTGAAGATGGAGTGCTTTGGGCAGATAAGTTCTCTTCACTGCTCAATATTGCTGGCAGTGATGAGATTAGGGCGTTGGTGATTGGTCCATGGGCCGATGTTGCCAGTGGTGATACCTCTGATGCGGTAATTGAAACACTAGTGTCTGCTCGTGCGCGGTTGCCAAAATTAACTATGATATTTTTTGGCGATATTATTGGCGAAGAGTCTGAGATCTCCTGGATCCGTCAGGGTGATTTCGCGCCTTTATTAGCTGCCTACCCGGCACTCACACACCTAGTTGTACGGGGCGGAGATAATTTAAGCTTTGGCAGCCTACGACATGATCATCTGCAATCGTTAACTATCCAGACTGGCGGCCTGGGCGCGCAGGTCGTACGTGAGATTGCCAACGCGCAACTGCCTGCGCTCGAGCATCTGGAGCTATGGCTTGGCACCAGGAACTACGGTGGTAATACAACTGTTGAAGATCTCAAACCGATTCTGAATGGCACCAAATTTCCCAAGCTTAAATATTTGGGTCTGCGAGATAGCGATATTGCCGATGAGGTCGCCAAGGCGGTGGCACAGGCGCCCATCTTGAATCGAATTAAGATCCTGGATCTCTCGCTGGGCACTCTGACCGATCAAGGCGCGCAGGCGCTGATCGAGAGCCCAGGCGTGGCTAAACTGGAGTTTCTAGATCTACATCACCACTACTGTTCTGAAGAGACTGTGGAAAAGTTGAATGCGCGGGCGCTTAAAGTTGATACCAGTGATTTGCGCAAAGCTGAAACTTATCATGGTGATAATGAGATCTACAGATATGTCGCGGTTAGCGAATAACTGGCGATATCGCGACATCTATGCTGTTATCATCGGCAATCCTGAAAACCGACGGATACAATTCTTCCAGAGGGCGCTAGCACAATTATCATTACCGCTCGCAACAGTTGTCTCTTATGCCGATCTGATCGCAGACAGAGTGAGCTTGCCCGAGATTGTGCGAGCTAATGCCATTGTGAGGATCGAGTCGCCAGGCGAAGATTTTAATGTCGAGCGAGCCATCCTGATGCTGGGCAGTGAGCAACCAGACAACGAGCGCGATTATATCAGTATCGATCGATCGGCTCTCAATAGTATGGAATTTGAGCCTGGTCGTATTCTTTATAATCGTCAATGGTATCGTGGGTTTTGCCAGTTACTCGATATCATCAAGGGGCAATTGCAAATGTGCTCCCACCATAGGCTAATGAACCGTCCCGCCGATATCGCATTAATGTTTGACAAGATCGGCTGTCAGGCAGAGCTTGCTGCACACAGGTTGCCGGTGCCTCGCAGCTTGGGCAGGATCGATTCTTTCGAAGATCTTATTGATCGAATGGAAACAAGCAGATGTCACCGTGTTTTTATCAAGCTTGCCCATAGTTCGAGTGCTTCTGGCATCGTTGCTTATCAAACTGATGGCCGCCGTCATCGTGCAGTCACAACCATTGAGATGGTCCGGCGCGAGGGCCAGATTGCCCTTTACAACTCTTTGCGTGTCCGTTGTTATGATGACTTGCAGGAGATCGCCACGCTTGTCGATACATTGACCAGAGATAGAGTATATGTAGAGCAATGGTTGCCCAAGGCCGGTTTTGACGATTGTAGATTCGATCTGAGGGTCGTGGTCATTAAGGGGCAAAGCTGCCACACAGTAGTGCGGATGAGTAAAACCCCTTTTACTAACCTTCACCTGCTCAACACTCGCGGTGATCTACAAGCTTTGCAGGCCAGAATGGGCAGTGCCGCTTTTGAAGCGGCCACCGATATTTGTGAGCGGGCAATGGCGCTCTTTCCCGAAAGTCTCTATGGTGGCATCGATCTCTTGATTGCCCCTGGTTTTCGGCGTTTTGCCGTACTGGAGATTAATGCATTTGGCGATCTGCTACCCAATATATTGCACAATAATTGTGATACCTATACGGCTGAGATCCTGGCCATGTTGTCATTGAGCCATCAAGTATCAACTCAGTATTAAAGTTATGCTAAAGATGAACGAAATTATCGGCAGTCATGATCTGCTCTTTATCACACTCGATACCTTGCGTTTTGATGTTGCTGATAAGTTGTTTGAGCAGGCACGCACACCCAACCTGGCCTCGGTACTACCAGCAACCGGCTGGGAAGCGCGTCAAAGCCCCGGTAACTTTACCTTCGCGGCCCACGCCGCATTCTTTGCCGGGTTTTTGCCGACACCGATTAAACCAGGGCGGCATCCGCGCCTGTTCGCGGCGCGCTTTCCTGGCAGCGAAACAACCGGCCAGCACACTTTTGTTTTTGACGCTCCCGATATAGTTACAGGCCTCTATGGAATTGGCTACCATACCATCTGTATTGGCGGTGTCGGCTTTTTCAATAAACAGAGTCCCTTGGGCAGCATCTTCCCCAATCTGTTTGCGGAGAGTTATTGGAGTGCTGAACTGGGGGTTACCAATCCCAACTCCACAGCAAATCAGGTTGCGCTGGCCCGACAATTGTTAGCAAGAGTAGCGGAATCACAAAGGGTTTTTCTATTTGTTAATATTTCTGCGCTGCACCAACCCAACTATTTTTATCTTGAGGGGGCAAGCACCGACACGATCGATTCGCACGCGGCTGCATTAGTCTATGTCGATCGTCAGCTACCTGCGCTATTTGAGGCGATGCAACGACGTGCGCCGACGCTGGTTATTATCTGTTCTGATCATGGTACGGCCTATGGTGAGGATGGTTATTTCGGACATCGTGTTGCTCATCATGTGATCTGGACGGTGCCTTATGCCGAATTCATTTTACCGGAGATAAGATCATGAGTTCAATGATAGAACTATTTAAGCAGACACCCTATCTATCCTATGCCTATTCATACCCTCATAAGACCGCTTATCGTCTGTTTGAACAGCCCAAACAGTTGAGTAAGTTATTTGCCAGAGAAAAAAAGGACTCACTCTTTCTCTATCTTCATATCCCCTTTTGTGAGATGCGTTGTGGATTTTGCAATCTTTTTACTACGATAGATGTGAAGAGAGATTTAGAGAGCGATTATCTGGATGCCCTCACTCGACAGGCCAAACGGGTGAGCCGCGCCCTTGGTGCCGCCAAATTCACACGTATGGCGATTGGCGGAGGTACACCTACCTTTGTCTCTCTGCAGCATCTTTATACTCTCTTTGATATTGCCGAAAAGATCTTTGCTATAAACCTACAAGCAATCCCTATCTCGGTCGAGACCTCGCCGCTAACCGCCGAGCCCGAAAAGTTAAGATTGTTGCGTGAGCGGGGCGTTTCGCGCATCAGTATCGGTGTGCAAAGTTTCATCGATGCGGAAGTCGCGGCTGTAGGGCGCTCACAAAAATGCCAGATCGTGAAACAGGCACTGGACCATATTAGAGATTGTGATTTTCCCGCGCTCAATATCGATCTGATGTATGGCCTGCCAGGACAGACCGCGGAGAGTTGGCTGAAGAGTCTTCATCAGGCTTTACAATTCTCTCCTGAGGAGATCTATATCTATCCGCTTTATGTACGGCCACTGACCGGACTCAATCGCACTGGAAAAGCCTGGGATGATATCCGTCTCACCTGTTACCGTGCTGGGCGGGAGTTTTTGTGCTCCGCTGGTTACCGACAGGTTTCTATGCGAATGTTTCAAGCCCCTCAGGTTAGCACTGACAATGCTCCCGTCTATTGTTGCCAAAATGACGGTATGATCGGTCTTGGTTGTGGGGCACGTTCATACACACGTGAGGTTCACTATTCAACAGAGTATGCCACCGGCACTGCTGGCATTCGCGAAATCCTCGCTGACTACATTGGCAGATCTGATGAGCAGTTCGATTATGCCGATTATGGTTTCACACTGGATCGAGATGAACAGCAGCGACGTTTTATTATTCAATCGCTGCTGCAAGTCGAGGGCCTCTTTCTGCCTGCATATCAGGATCGGTTTGGCTCCGATCCATTAGTCGATTTTTCCCTGCTTAAGGAGCTAATTAATGTCGGTCTGGCATATAAGCAAGATAACCTATTACGGTTGACCGAGCAGGGCATAGAGCGTTCTGATAATATCGGCTATGGATTTTACTCAGAGAGAGTTTATCAATTGATGGAGAGTTATGCGTTGCGATGAAAATAACTATGTTGTATCGAGGCCCACTCTCAAGTTGTAACTATAGCTGCGTCTACTGCCCATTTGCCAAACATCGCGAAACGGCTAGAGAGCACGCAGAGGATGCTGCTGCCTTGATCCGTTTTGTTAATTGGGTCACTGAGCGGACTGAGCACAGGTTGTCGATCTTTTTTACTCCTTGGGGTGAAGCGCTCAATCGTAAGCGCTATCAAAATGCGTTAATCAGGCTTACTAATATTCGCCATGTTGATAAGGTGGCGATCCAGACCAACCTATCTTGTCGTCTAGACTGGCTAGACCATTGTAATAAGGAGCGGCTAGGACTCTGGATAACATTTCACCCTTCACAGATTACGCGCCGTCGCTTTGTGGCAAAATGTGCGGAGCTGATAAGAAGAGATGTGCGATTCAGTGTTGGGGTGGTCGGTTTACCAGAGTATCGCAGTGAGATCGAGTTATTACGGAACGAATTACCTCCTGATATCTATCTCTGGATCAATGCATACAAAGATGTCTGTAACTACTATCGCAAAGAGGATATGCAACTATACAAGCGCGTTGATCCGTTGTTCCCTATTAATAATCACCACCATTCAAGCCGAGGAGAGTTGTGCCGTTGTGGCCAGAGTGTGATATCAGTTAATGGCGATGGCACGATACGGCGCTGCCATTTTATCGAGCAGCCGATCGGGAATATTTATCAACCAGGATTTGAAAACTGCCTGCGAGAACGGCGCTGCCCTAATCTCACCTGTGGTTGTCATATCGGTTACGTGCACCTAGACAAGCTCAAGCTCTATGAGATCTTTGGCGATGGGGTTTTGGAGCGCATCCCCACAGACCCGCACTGGCAAGAGAAAGCGGAGAGTATTGTGGCAGCAATAGATCAATAGTATTAAGTCTCAATAATCGGTGAGTAATCATCGGGGTCGTCGAACCCGGCGAGCCAAGCAGCCGCTTCCCGACAGGTAGTAATGGTTGGTGGTACGCGCAGCATATATTGACGGTTAGTTGAAGGGCATATTACAGCTATGCAGATCAGCGGCTCATCCTCTTCAAACTCGACTCTGAGCAGTCGCCGTTCTCCGCCCGCATCGAAATCCATGTCGAGCAACTCCGCATTTGCCTCACTGAGAAATTGCTCATAACCCATCCTTTCTAGCAAGACTCGACGCAGCTCTACATTTGGTTCGTTGAGAATCTCGTTAATGGTAATGGTCTCTGGCTGAAAGGCGATCCGTTTGTTAATCGGCACACCACGCCAGCGTAGGTGAACATTTTCCAGTGCTGGCGGTAACGACCAGATGGCCGTATTAGCGATGTCAAGCCAGGAATTGATGCTGACATTTTCAGGAAGTCTACTGATATTTACACAGCCATTTATATCGACTTGTGACAGCTCGCTTAAGATGGGAGGCAATGATCTCAGTTGGACGCAACCGGCTGCAATCAGTCGGCCAAATTGGAGCCGCACATTTTCCGGCCATTCCGTAAGATTAATGCAATTGGTAATATCGAGAAAACAGGTGTTAAGCCCTTCTGGCAGACTTCGTAGATTAATGCAATTACGCAGCATAAGGGTGCCCACACTGAGATTGGCCGGCAGTGCTTCCAGTCTGTCACAGCCTTCTAAATCCAGCCGATTCTCAACCTGTAGATCGTCGGGTAACGAGCGAATACGGGTGTTCTTTAAGATAAGGTCAAAGAGTTTCAAGCCTGCTGGCAATTGTCTGAGGCTCACACAGCCACTCAAGTTGAGCCTATTTACTTGCAACTTCGCCGGCAATTTGCGCAATGCTTTGCAATCCGTAAGGTCCAGGCTGGCGGCGATCAACTCTTCCGGTAGTTCGGTCAAACTATCTAGATAGGCAAGTTTGAGATGTCCGTCTACACGCAGAGATGACGGAGGATGCAGTGAAAAAATTAGCTCTTTAGCTTTTTCTGGAGATTGAGGCGCTATTAGTTGCATAAGTTACCTCATAGAGAGACTATTAATCGATTACTTTGCGAATTGAGCCAGGGATATATTCTCGCTGCTGCCATACCCTATATACCCCATAAGGCAGTGTGATCGTTTTGTGTTCTTCATGTATCAGTTTTGCTTCGCTGGCCGTGACTTTGAGAAAGAGTTGACCGTTATGTTCGAATGTTACTGCTGTCTCGGCCTGCTCGATTCGATGGCTATGCCCGGTCATTTCACCCCGCACCAGTACATTGGTTGGTCTTCTTATTGCACCTTCTGGTATCTTCTCAATGCTGGCAATCAATACATCTCCATGCCGCCACAACATCTTTTTTCTCCTGTTCAATACTTATTATGAGCTGTTTCATATTTGAAACAAATTACGATCAATGTGAGACACTGGTTCTTAATATTTCTTACATAGCGAAAAAATTCTTAGTGGGGTAGTTTCATACATGTAAAAACTTGCTGAATTGAAGAGGGTTTGAGAAGATTAAAAGTCTTCTTTACCTATTTTTTCAATCGAGGCAATGCGAAGAAAGCTCCTTTCGTTATAAAGTGTCCAAACAGATGCAAAGCAAGTGAAAGTGACTTTAAACTGATTCGATATTATGGACCAAATCGTACGCTATTGTATCGCTGTTTGAAATGTGGTCGTGAATTTAGTGCTCGTCATGATAGTGTTTTCGCAGGCTTTCATACTGATGATGAAACTATCTATCGAGTACTCAAAGCACTGGCCGAAGGAAATGGCATAATGGCAACAACGCGGATCTTTGACATTAATAAGAAGACTGTAGAACTTATTCTTGAGCAAGCTGCTAAACATTGTCAGCAAGTCAGCAAACAATTGATTACTAACTATCACATGGATGAGTGTCAGTTAGACGAGTTGTGGTCATTTGTTAAAAAAAGGAAGCACGCCTCACGGCTGCGGAAAAATTAAGTGCCATTTATGGAGATCAGTGGGTCTGGATTGGTTTTGACCCGCGTAACAAAATAGTGGTGTATTTCGTGGTAGGACGCCATATTCAAGCTAATGCCAATAAACTTCTGGCTGGTATCAAGCATCGCTCGGATGGACATATGCCATTCTTTACTTCTGATGAATTGAAACATTATGATGATGCATTGTTAAAAGCTTACGCCATTAAAAAAGAGTATCCTAGAACGGGTAAACGTGGAAGAGCACGCAAACCGATTATGAAAATTCCTAAGGGGCTGCTCTATGCTCAAGTAGTGAAACGCCGAGAGCATGGCCGAGTAGTCGAGATCACTACGCGTGTGGTATTTGGATCAGAAAAAGCTGTTCGTCAACAACGGAAGCGTTCGCCAGTGAGCCGTCACATTAACGCGAGTTTTGTTGAGCGCAACAATTTAACAATGCGACATCACAACCGCAGGCTGATAAGAAAGACTATTGCATTTTCAAAGAAGCGTGAGCGATTGGAGCAACAACTTCATCTCGCATTTGCTTATTACCACTTCGTCAAGCCTCATCTTGACTTGAGAATAAGGCGTAGTAGCAAAAATAAAAAATACCACAATTGCACTCCAGCAATGGCTGCTGGTATTACAGATCACATTTGGACTATGAGAAAACTCTTTTCTAATGCGGTTCTCACCTAATATTGTAATTTATGGTGTAAATTTTATTACTATGTATGAAACTACCCCACTAAGAAACATCTCTATTGTGGTTATAATCCGGCGAACTACGAAAAATTTCTGATTCAACCGGTCGGTAAGATTGACCGCCAACTCATCTTGTCCGAAAAAACAAATATAGATCAAATCGTAGCTACTCTTGGACTCAAAGAAGTCTCCCAGAGCACTTTGATCCGCAAACTATGTGCTTTACACCAAAACAACAAGACACGTAAAGCCATATTTGAATTCGATAAACTGATCCGAAGCATTTATACAGTGCGCTATTTGCGCGATTCTCAGTTACAGCGCGATGTTCATCGCTCGCAGAATCGCATTGAGCAATATCACCAACTGCGCTCTTTTATTACTCAAGTCAATGGCAAGAAGGAGTTGATC
>JBFLVQ010000190.1:0-13883 GCA_040758525.1 Acidobacteriota bacterium | reverse complement strand
ATGTCGATTCTGCCAATCGTGTCTATGTTGCTGACACACTAAACAATCGTGTACAGGTGAATATGGATGGGACAGCGGCAGGATGGATGAACTTTATGACTGGTGGTAACCAGGTAGGCTTTGTGCTTAGACCTGAAGGAGTAGTGCTGGCCTCCTCACAGAATGTCTTTATTGCTGACACAGGCAACAACCGTGTACAGCGTAAGGGGATAATGACTGGTTCACAGGCTACTATCTCTGGTGGACCTGGCACTCAAGCTGGTCAGTTCAATGCTGTTACTGGTATGCGTTAATAATAACTTCCCTTACTGGTAAGCCAATAGGTTTGCCAGTAGGCTATTAAACAGACAGGCCACAGAGAAGAATAACTCTGTGGCCTGTTACTTTTTCTAATTAAATTTTCTGCGCATTTCTAATGGTGCACCAATGCCTATACATCTCTACTAACGCATCGCGCCAATCACGCATAGGCACAAATCCTAGCTGTTCTGAAGTCAAACAGCGCAAGCCACTATAATATGGTCGTGCTGCTGGCAGGGCAAATTCCATATACTCAGCGGTCTCAATCAATTCTTTGCTTATCCCCATCAACTCAACAGCATATCTAGCAAACTCATACCATGAGACGATAGGGCCAGAATTGGTTACCTGATAGAGCCCATATATGCTGTGTGTCGCGATCTCACGCAATCGTGTGATAAGATCTGGCAGATAGGTAGCCTGACTCAAGGGATAGTTGAATACTTTGATCTTTTTATCTGTATCAGCAGCCTGCTGTAAATTATCGAAGATACGGCTACCAAAATTGTTGCCGTGAAGTCCAAAGAGGCGAGCTACACGTACGACATAGTGTCTAGTTGTAGCTGTGATTACCGCCCGCTCGCCAGCAAGTTTGCTACGACCATAAGCCGAACAGGGATTGGGTTCATCTTTGATCGTATAAGGTTCACACTTTTCTCCATTAAAGACATAATCAGTGCTGATATGTATGATATCTGCGCCAACCATATCAGCAGCCCGTGCTAATACACCAGGTGCAACAGCATTAACTGCCCAAGCCTTTTCAAATTCGCTCTCACAGGCATCCACACGCGCAGCGGCAGCACAGTTAATAATAAGCGTGGGCTTGCATTCCTGTATCGATGCCATCACTGCTGCCTCATTAGTAATATCTAGTTGTTGATGGTCAAACGCTTGTATTTCACAGTCGGTACGATAGTGTTCGGCAACTGCACTGCCCAGCAGGCCACGCGCACCTGTAACAAGAACCTTTATTGACATAGAGATTTTGCCTCTTGTGACTCAGCTTCACGTTCCAATTGGCATTTTAAGTTAACGTATTGATGATAGTCTTGGGGATTACGAATCACTACTGCCCAGTAGGCAGCCGCTACACGCGCAAATATTGTCTCGATCTCACGATCTGAAACTACACTAGCAGCAC
Source organism: Acidobacteriota bacterium (assembly GCA_040758525.1). Classification (GTDB taxonomy): domain Bacteria; phylum Acidobacteriota; class Blastocatellia; order Chloracidobacteriales; family JADJPF01; genus JBFLVQ01. The sequence goes on along the minus strand of JBFLVQ010000190.1, from coordinate 12,439 downwards.
GCTCTTGCCGCCGTATACGCCAGACCGCTGGTAAGCGTATTAGTGCAGCAAACAGTGATGGCCACAATACTCGATCAAAAGTAAAGGCAGCGCCAATAAGTTTGATGGCAAGCCAAAATATATGTGTGGCAAACCATATTGGATCATGTAGATTCATCCAGTGTAGCAGTAGTCGATTGCGCTCAGAGATCACCTGTACATGGTGTGGTTTGAACTTCTTGCCAATCGTGGCACTACTCTTATGATAGACAACGCTGTCTGGTTCGTAATGGATAGTCCAACCACGCTTCCAAGCACGATAGCATAGATCAACATCCTCCCAATAAAAGGGTGCCAGTAGCTCGCAAAAGCCGCCTAATTCAATTAGCTTTGCTCGATCAAAGAGAGCATAACCACCACTGGCAACAAATGAGTAGAAAGGTTCAGGTTCAGGTGAGAGTCTTGTCGGTAGTACATCGTAGCTGATAAACACACGCCAGTGACCCTTCTGGAAAAGCCCTAATTTACCTGCGCCATCAAACATATCACTGCCCAATCGATAAGCTTTGCAGCATACCGCAAAGACACGCGTATCATAAAAATGTGTAACCAGCGGTGCGATTGCATCTGCCTCAACAGCTATATCGTTATTGAGGAGAAACACCAGCGGATAACGGGCAGTGGCAATACCGCTATTAACAGCGCAGGCGAAACCACCATTGTGTGCACGTACAACAACCCGCACTTCATTAGGATAATTTTCTGCCAGCCATTCAACACTATCATCTGTACTAGCATCGTCAACAACAATCACTTCGGTTTCTACATTTTGCTCTTTACAGTAGTATCTCGCAGCCGTAAGCACAGAAGGGAGAAATTCTGCTAGTAATGCACGTCCATTCCAATTTGGGATGACAATGCTTATATTGGGCGTGCTACTCATTTGATAACCTCAAGGATGGCTTGGATCTCACGCGCACGAAAGATAAAAGCAAGGTATTCCTCCCAGAATTTGCGTAGGAAACGCCAGCGTGGATGTATATTGACAGCATTGATCATCCATTCGATTCCTAGTAATCGCCACATATTCAGCATTGTCACATGTACAGAAACAACCCGGTATTTGGTTCTACTGGCATAGTAATCGGCGGCATGACCAAGCTCGAAATATTCAAAACTATAAGCGCTAAAATGCCAGCGATGTGTGGGATCACGCCAAGAGTTGCTATAGGAATAATGGGGTGTGTTGATATAGACACGTGCACCCGGTTTTGCAATACGGTGTAGCTCATCCATAAAATGAGCTACCGACTCGACATGTTCTATGATATGGCGTGCATATATCTCGTCAAAATAATCAGCTTTGAATGGATAAGGAAATACTTCAAGATCATGTACTACATCTACACCATCGACGGCGCAGCGATCCAGTCCCATCGCGCCTGCTACCTTATTACGCCCACAACCTACATCCAAGACTCGTTTCTCAGTCGTGAAAACTTCTGCGATCACCTGTTAATCCACCTGAGGGATTTTTACCGCCACACGGCGGCAAAGCGATTATATACTTAGAAATGACTAGTGACTAGCGGGTGAGCGAAACCTCCTACTAATAGAATAATATTTAGTAGTCACTTGTCTCTCGTCACTTTTAACTATTTATGGTATTCTCATCCATCAAGTTGGGCGTAATACCGCGCCACAATAAATCAGATGACATTATTGGGTAGGAGAGACCGTATATGGCAGGGACAGATCCTAGAAGAGAGAATCCCGCAGGTATTATTGCGGGCATGACAGGTGTCTATCTCGAATTTGAGATCATTTCAACTACTAACCAATTCTTCGGCACAATACGTAATATCGCGCTGGAATCTGGCTATGTCTCTGAGCTTGATCTAAGTGAGTTACACCAATTGTTGTGTGAGGAGAATTCTCTCTCCGCAATTGAGCGTGCCAGCCGTGCTGCAGGACTACTACAAAAAGCGCGTAATGAACTGACTGTGATTGATCGGCAACTCGACCCCAGTAAGTTCCGGCGTGTCTTTGAGCGTATAGGCGCACCTGGCATACATTCCCTAGAACTAGTTATTCAATTCTATATCTCAAAGACCGAACGGGATAAAGAGGATCGCGACAAACTCGATCTACTAGCGACACGCTGGGGCTCGTTTACCGTGCAAGGCACACAAAGAGTTCCTGTCTTGCGCCCTGTCAAAGATCTAGAGAACAAGTTAATGGATCTATACAGCGGTCTTGGCTACTATATTGAACCACACAAAGAAGAAGAATCGATCCTCGCCAAGCTTAGCCAATTCTCTGAGGAGATTGGTAGTATCACCAATTTTCGCGAGATTATCGAGAAGCAGTTGGTGCGTCGTTTGCGCGAATATAAAACTGAGCTAGGCGATCTCTTCTACCGTCCTCGTGTACTTGCACATATTCTTGAAGTCAATATCGCGATACATAATCTCTTCCAACAACTCTATGATGCCGAACAGGCACGCCTACACATCTACTTAGAAGAAGCCAAGAAGAGCGCATTAAGCGATGAGCAGACACGCCAATTGGCGCAATATCAACCTGTCTTCAAGATGATGAATCGTGCCGCTCAGATGGATCATTTAATCGATGATATCAAACAGGCAATCGCAACTCAACAGGTTATTGATCAGGCTTTTATTGATGAGATGGAACGTGCTGGACGTAAGATGCGCGACCTCACTGATCTACTCGTCAACACTTTGCAGAGTAGTCGCCAGGTCGGTGAAGATCTACATAAGAGCCTAAGCAGTATTCAACGTCTGGAGAAGATCTCTTTCTTTGTCTCAGCAACAGAAAAGCAGATCTTAGAAAACATTGCCCAGAGTCTCGGCAAATCTCCAGCCGAGTTTACCAGCATAATCTTTGAGAATGCCATTATTGCAATTGCTGAAGCAGTCAAAGATAAGCGTCTAGCACACGCTTTTGTCTCACAACCGGAACGATTGAAGGCAGCGATCTCTGCCCTAATTACCGCTGGTTACGCAAAGGCAGATACTAGTACAACAAATAATGACTAACCGCCCAGTGTAGCGTTTTCTTTATTATCTCGATCTATCAGGCTAAGGTTATTGATTAATGTCTACTCTTTTCTTCCTACTGCCATAATATGAGCACTGATACCAATAATAGTATCTTCACTTTCAATGGTTCTAATAGTATTCAATAGAACTTCTCGCTGCTCTTGATCCTGCCAATATTCTTCAAAATTAGGTAATAACCAGGCCATTCCCTCTATTGCATTTGTTACCTCATGTTTTAATCCGGCTTCCTCAATCTCAGTCTTTAGCTCACTAGGATGATGAAAATAGGTAGTAGTAAAATAGGCAGGATGATTTGTGGGATTTCTATGTTGTCCATCTTTTAGATCATTGATCATTATTTCTTGAAATACTGGATCAAGGATCAGCTTTCTAAAATATCCATCCAGCATTGAAGCAAATCTTGATATTACTGCAGCAAATAGATAACAATCATTTTTTAATACTCGTCTAACTTCTCTAATCGCCTGTAATCTATCATTGCGCTTGGTTAAATGATATAGAGGTCCTAATAATAATGCTGCATCAAATGTGTCTGCTTGATACGGCAAATTACAAGCATCGCCAAGAGCAATTTCTTTAATTGGTAAATCAGGCTGTAATTGAGAAGCTTTTTTTGCTTTCTCTATATGTAAAGGAACGGCGTCAATTAATGTTACCGTATACCCTTGTTTTGCTAAAAGACAGGCATAAATACCACAGCCACCACCGATATCAATTATCTTAGCAGGTGGTTTAGGTAGATACCTTCTGATAATCTCTAATGACCGTAGTAATTCTAATTGACCAGCGCCTTTTGTTAAGCGGCTTTCTTCATCTACATTGCTATAATGTAGTAATGCTTCTGGTGAAAGTATCTCTGCATTGTTCATAGATAGCGCTCTTTAATGATATTGATATGGCGTAACTCATGACCGGCAATATGATATGCAGCCGCACGAACACTCATTATATTTCCATTCGCCACTCCCGCTCTTGTGAAAGCTTCTGTCTCCATTCCAGCAAATAGAGAGATAGTAGCGTTTCGTACGGTGGTAAATTCTTTAAGTATATCCTTAATCGTGCGTCTGTTAGCACCTGAATAAATTGTATAATCATCTTGTTCAAAACCCGGTAACTCGGTCTTATCATTGCGAGCAAAACGTAAGGCTCGATAAGCATAGATACGCTCATCATCTATGATATGTACCAGTATCTCTTTTATTGTCCATTTACCTTCAGCATAGCGATAAGTAAATTTCTCTGCTGGTAATGAAAGAATAAACTCTTTGGTAGCTTTCAAATTATTCTTCAAGTGTTGTAGAACTAGCCCATCATCAGGCAACAGACCTATATACATTATTGTATAGGGTGCGTACTCACCTTCATTGGGCTTTTCAATTCTCTGCATCTCTAATTACTCCTAATCATAAAATAACTACCCAACACCATTGGGCAGTTATTATTAGCTAGTGATTCTGTTAGTTAATATCACACTCAAGAGACCGGTATAGTATCAATGACTTCATAAAGGTGAGCATCATTTTGGGCAATCTCCATAATTGGTTTCATATGAGCTAGGGCTTCGGGATTGTTGAGCATTGCCTGAAAATCCTCACGGCTTCTCCATTGTGCATAGTTTGCTACTCTTACTCCATCCATACTCTTGTGTATATTTGCCGAGACAAATCCAGGTAGATGCTTCATTGTTTTTTCGGTAGCCTCTAAGAGCATATCTACTAGTCGCTGTTGATTCTCTGGTTCAACAGTAAAGACATTGATCAACGTGATAACGCCAGCATCTTTAGCAATTGTTGTCATAGATGCTCCTTTCTCAATCAGTTATTTCATTATTGAGTAAATTAATTATACACTGATTATACGCAGCAGATTACCGGACAGTTGCAGTGTTAGGCTGGTTGAGATTGATAGACTATTACTTCCCCTTAATCTATTAATTCAGGATCAGCATTAGTAATAGCCATTTTTAATAATTGGGGATCTTTAATAGCGTTGCGGATCAGTCTTGCTATCTCCTTAAGCACATTAGCATCACTGCTAATAGCAACAAACATACTTGCTTCTGGATCATAGCTGAGTTTTTTGCTTAGTTCCGGCACCTCCATACGCACAAGGGCATCAACAACAGCATGCCAGCTATATCCTCCACCCTCCATTCCCATCTCTTCAAAAATTCCTATGGTGCCATCAAAATCGGTGAATAGAAGGCTAAAGGTGCCATCCTCATGCTTTACCAGCTTACCAGGATGATATTCCCCATCCATAATCTTTATCCTTATAAATTTCTTTTTTCGTAATAATTTTATTACCAATGCAGAACACACCCTAATGCTTAAGGTGTAGAATGCCACCACTACTGTGTGGTAGATCTAACTAGAATAATAACCTTAACCTGATTGTCACTATTTGAAAGCCTGATGGCCAGTGATTTCAGCACCTAGTATGAGAGTATGTATGTCATGTGTACCCTCATAGGTATAGACCGATTCCAAATTATTCATATGACGCATAATTGGATAGTCAGCGCTGATACCATTGGCACCCAAGATAGTGCGTGCGCTACGCGCTACTTCTATGGCCATATGTACATTGTTACGTTTGGCCAATGATATCTGTGCTGGTGTTGCCTTACTCTGCTCTTTGAGCCGGCCTAGTTGTAAACAGAGCAACTGTGCCTTAGTGATCTCAGTAAGCATGTCAGCAAATTTTGCCTGTTGTAACTGGAATGCAGCGATCGGTTTATCAAATTGTACACGCCCTAACGCATAATCTAGCGCCGTGTGATAACAAGCCATTGCAGCACCGACAGCACCCCAGGAGATGCCATAACGTGCCTGCGAGAGACACATCAATGGTGACTTCAAGCCGCCGGAAAGTGGCAAAATATTCTCTTCAGGGATCTCACAGTCAGAAAAGACCAGTTCAGAAGTGACAGAGGCACGTAATGAGTGTTTGCGATGAATCTCTGGAGCGCTAAAACCAGGCGTGCCTTTTTCCACTAGAAAGCCACGAATTTTGTCGTCTTCTTCGGTCTTGGCCCATACCACAGCAATATCCGAGATTGTGCCATTAGTGATCCAGGCCTTGCTACCATTGAGCAGCCAGCCCGATTTGGTACGCTTGGCACGGGTAAGCATACCACTGGGATTAGAGCCAAAATCTGGTTCGGTAAGGCCAAAACAGCCCACTTTCTCACCTTTGGCTAGCAAAGGTAACCATTTACGCTTCTGCTCTTCTGAACCAAAGGCATAGATTGGATACATTACCAACGAGCCTTGTACACTAGAAAAGCTCCGTACACCACTATCGCCTCGTTCTAATTCCTGTATTACCAGGCCATAAGCAACACTGCCCAATCCTGCGCAACCGTACTGAGTGGGCAGACTTGCACCTAGCACACCCAACTCACCCAGTGGTTTGATCAGCTCTACAGGGAAACGTGCCTTCTCATAACAGTCCTCAATAATGGGAATGACATTGTTTTCCACAAACTCGCGTACAGAGTCGCGTGTTAGTCGCTCCTCTTCACTAAGCAAGGAGTCCAGTTGATAGAAATCAACGCCTTTGAATTTTGCCATAATTCCACTCCATCAGCCTGTTGATTGCTTCTTCGGAAACGGTTTAGGATACCACCAAAGTGTTCTCTCGGCTAGCCAATTTCGGCTTGACTGTAAGATACCATGGCTTTAGTCTTATTGCCTGATTTCCCAAGCTTTTCATCTATTTAAGAATTAAATCGCGAGGATAGTGCGATGAGAGTCTCTTTACAAAAACTGGCGCATGCGCGCTCAGGTGATAAAGGCGATACTGCTAATATTGGGCTGATCGCACGACGACTGGAATATTATCCCCTACTCGCGGCTGAGGTCACGGCGGATAGGGTCAAGGCACACTTTGCAGGTATATGCCTAGGTGAGGTGGAACGCTATGAACTGCCCAATTTGGGCGCGCTCAACTTTCTCCTACATCAGTCATTGGGTGGTGGTGGTACACTCTCACTCAAGACCGATGCACAGGGTAAGACCTATAGTTCCGCCCTACTGCGTATGGAGATTGATGTGCCAGACGATCTCACGCTATAAGCGTAAATCAGTATGAATAAGCCCAATCGGATTGAAGATTTTATTGTCTCAATCGAAGATAGCGGTATGCTGCTCAAACTTTATCTGCAGCGTGTCGCGCGCTCGCCTGGCAATGCGGTCTATTACCAAGCTATCTCTGAACATGCTACAGAGATCAAAACCGCCGCAGAGATGCTCTACAATAATATCTCTTATGAACTTGCCTTGCTGCCTCGCCAGGTCGCAGTTGCCACGGTCAACTACGTTGAACAACTTGTTAATCTCTCCCATCTTATAGACGAGTTGGCAAGACGGCTGGCCGCCCATCAGATTACTGTAATAATGCAGGCTATCGATATGATGCGAGATGCAATGGCAGCGTTAGAGCGATTGACCTTCTATTTAGGCCAAGCCGAGATTCAAGATCTTAGTGATATCTCCCGCACTGTCAAGGCGCTGGAAAATCTTCTCTATGCCGAACCAATCTCGTCTGAGGTCGCTGGTGGCTTAGAGTTTCTTGCTGATGAGGTGCTGGTACAGTCAAAGAGCGAGCCTGAGAATCAATATGAAGAGGAAGATCCTTTTGATGAGATCGAGATTGGTGGCGATCTTATTGATGAGATTGTAGGCGGCTTTGAGAGTGCACTGGATGCCGTTGTCCAACCCGATGCCGGGCTAATGGCAGCGGCTCGTGGCGAAGCCGAATATCAGCTCGATTATAACCAGGATGCCGATCAATTACAGGATCTGTTTGCCAATATTGCTGCTAGTTATGTGCAGCCAGTAAAAGCTTTTATTATTGAACTACGGAATGGACATGCCTCCAAAGAATGGATTGATGTCTGTCGACCTGCGATCCAGTCGATCAGTCGTGCTGCACATACCATGAGCTACGTAGATCTTAGTGAGATGATGGATCGTTTTGATGAACTATTAGCAACTGTCGCACAGGGTGAAGGTCGTCTTGTCGCTGGTAACAATAAGCGAAAATTGTTAGAAAGTTATGCGCAGCTAGAAGCAGCCATGCCACAGACCTTCTCACTTGGCGAAGATATGGTTACAGAATTCTCCAAACGTGATGGTATTATCGTCAATTCGCTGCTCAAGCAGATCAAAGGTGTGGGTGTAACTACTATACGTAAGCTCTTTGCATCTGGCATGACTTCATTAGAGAACTACTACCTTGCTAAGAAAGAGGATCTAGTAGCAATCTCTGGAATACGACCCTGGTTGGCTCAGCGCATCTGTGAACGCTTTGCCGATTATCAGCGTGAGCAGCAGGAATTAAGTGTAAACAATCTACCTGGACGGCAACGCGAGAAGCTCACAGAGCTAGTCGAAGAGCTGAAACGACAGCAATTCCTTTTTAAGAAAGCCACTCTAGAAGATTGGTATGCCAATGAGGAATCAGAAAAGAAGCGCCAGTGTCGTAAACAACGTCAGCAGGTGATGTGGCAAATTAATGTTGCACTTGCCGAGATTGGTAGCAAAGAGGCAATGTCACTACTCAAGGAGTTAAAGCGACATATCTTTGAGCGACGTATAGAACATCTACAGCATTACATAGATCATATGGAAGGATAACTATCACCTATGACGCAGTATCAGCGTATCCTCTACACAATTAATGATGGCGCGATCGCGCATATCACCCTCAACCGTCCAGAGAAGCGTAATGCTCTTGATGATCTTATTGTAAGTGAACTGAAGATAGCTCTACGTGCGGCTGCAGAAACAGCCCATGTTAAGGTTGTATTACTGGAAGGAGCAGGTAGTGACTTCTGTTCTGGTGCTGACTTATCGGTACTTGAGAAGATCGCACAAAGCTCAATTTTAGAGAATCTACAAGACACTGCTGCGCTAATGGAGTTATTCCTACAGGTTCGCAATCTGCCCAAGCCAGTGGTGGCGGCAGTGCGTGGACGAGCACTAGCAGGTGGCTGCGGATTGGCTACTGCTTGCGATATCATACTTGCTGCTGAGAGTGCACAGTTTGGCTATCCAGAGGTCAAGATTGGCTTCATTCCAGCAATGGTAATGGCAATACTACGTCGCTCAGTGAGTGAAAAGCGGGCCTTTGAACTGATTACTCGTGGTGAACCGATCACGGCTATGGAGGCCGAGCGTATAGGGTTGATCAATCAGGTCTACGCTGATACAGAGTTTCAAACCAAAGTATCGCATTATCTCTCCACACTTGTACAAAGAAGCGCCTCGGCAGTCTTATTAGCCAAACGATTGCTCTATCAGATGGACAATATGAGTTTTGAAGCCGCCCTTAAATCCGGTATGGATGCCAATACCATCTGCCGTATGACAGAAGACTGCCAACAAGGGATCGCAAAGTTTCTTAAGAAATAGGTTTAACGATTAGACTCTGGCTACTTTTTGCTATCCATTTAATTACAGAATAATGTAGCTTTGCCAGTATATACAGCAGTACAAGTAATCATGGCAATCTTGTCAGTTGTGTTGTTACATTAGACCTGCTAATTGTCAAATTGTGCCGACAGTTTTTACCTCTTTTTTACGCGTATATATATGAAGCAAATAAACAATGGATTTACCGGAGTCATAAAAGGGCCATCAGCTAAAGGAAGTTGATAGCTGATGGCTATATTTAAGTTAACTATGTTCAGATACTTATTTCTTAATTTTCTCAAATAGCCTCAAAAGATCAGCTTAGCATTGCAATAGGTATGCTGTCCTCTCTGGTTAGAGGGGATGGTGTGCCTTTTTTCAAAAATTGATTAAATACCGCCACAAGCGCTAATAACAGACTATTAAAAACACTCAGGAGAAAGATTATGAAGAGTACCTTAATCTGTTTTCTTATTATTTGTCTATTTTGTGGTATGAGTATTGGCAACAATTCTCAGGCAAATACACAAGTAAAGACACAAGCTGTTCAAACTATCACCTTCCCACGTGGATTTCTGCCAAGCTTTAATGACACGATAAGCAGCGATAGTAGTGGGAGCTTTGCAATGGCAACTTCTCTTATGACTGGTACTGTTTTTATATTTAATGCCAAAACGGGCGAGCAATTGGCCGATATTGCCCTAGGGGCACCCACACAGGTTTCTCTACAAGGCGACCGCGCTGCTGTAATCGCTTTTGCAAGATCTCCTCAATTGACCTTGCTTGATATCAGTAATCCCAGTAATCCTATCATCTTCAATGCAAAATATTTAAAAAACCGTGTCTACCGTTTTGGCTCTGAATCGATAGTTTTTAGTCGGGACGGTCGCTGGCTTTTTACTCCCATGTTTGACGTGGATGCGGAAAAAGGATTTCTTATCTCTTTTGATGCCAGAACCGGCGATCAGGTCGGTGAATTGCCATTAGAGAATACATCTGCACAGATTGCCTTACAAGAGCGCAATGGTCATCGTTTTCTTGCTATCAGCAGTGGTGAAGGTATTCTTACAATCGTTGATGCGACTGATCCCCGCGCGCTACGCCAACAAGGCAGCATTGTATTGCCAGGTAAACTCTTTTCCGATAGCCCAATGGTGCTTAGTGACAATGACGATATAGGAGCGATTGGTGTGCCTAACACCCCTTTGCTAGATCCTAGTGATGATGGCGAGATGAAAGGCGCACTAGTAACTTTTAATGTCAGAGAAGCGAAAATGCTCTCACAAGTTTCCATTCCTGGAAATCCAAACATTGGAAGTATTCCCACTAAAATAGCGCGACAAGGTAATCGATTGATAGTTAGCGAACGTTTTACCGCCACAATAACAACGCTAGAATTGAATAATATAAACACACAACCACCCAGACAACTAGCGCAATTTACCCTGTCAGCATTTGATTATAGCTCGCTCGCCATTAGCTTAGATGGAAATACTGGTTTTGCCGTAGGATTCTTCCCTGCCCAGTTGTTTGCTTTTGATATGGAGACAGGCACGCTACGTAGCACTTTTCCTATTGAGGGTCTACTAGCGCTCAGTACCATCAATACTACAACCATGGATTTGATGCTCTTAGAGCTAACCAAACGACAGATCTTGCTGGTAAAAGCGACTCCTGAAGGGATATTTGAAATACAAGGCAAGTTTGTTAATACCAATGGTGTTTCCTTTGGTTTTGCCCAACAAGCTGTTGCTACCCAAGATGGCACACGTGCTTATATTCCTTCGCGACTAAGTGACGAGATACTGGAACTATCTCCATCTAATGGCACACTACTCAATCGTATTAAGACCGGTAGTTTTCCTGTTAGAGTCAAGCTCTATGAATCACCAGGGATACGTCGTATGGCAGTCAACACAATAGGAAACAATCTCTTTAACGACCTTGGCATACTCGGTCTTGCTGATGAAAAGATCGACTTCTTTGTCTCCATTAATGGTGGTGCATGGCAACGTACTGCCACGGTAGGGCCATTTCCTATCTTGTTTGGATTTAATCTCACAGATTCTGAACTCTTTTTTAGCAAGGATGGCAAAACCGGCTTTATATCGGATGCTAATAGTGCTGTCTATGCAATCAATACCGACACAGGAGAGATCCTGAGCACAATACCGACAAATTCCTCTTTTACAACGTCATTAGTTGGATTTGAGAATGACACTGGTAAACGTTTCTTGGCACTTATACACGATCAAGAAGAGAGTTTAGTATTAACTGTTATAGATGCAACCGACCCAGCTAATATGATGGTACTGTCTACGGCAAATATTCCTGAGGATATATTCCTGATAACTAACTCCTCTGCCCCTAATTTCAGTTCAGATGGTGGTAAAGTCTACTTTAGTGATGGAGTCTTTGGCAATCTAGTTACCATTGATTCACAAACTGGTCAGATATTGTCACGAAACGCTGGCAGTGGCTACGGCCTTACACTTACCCCATTTGACTTAAATGGTAAGAGAAACTATACCAGTGCTGGTCCAATCTTTGGTAGTGGGTTCTCGCTGCTGGTACAAGAGGAAGATCCTAGTGGTAATTTACTATCCCGTTTTAACATTGAACCAACGATAGATATTGGTATTGATGAACCAGCGGTAACAAAAGATGGCAAACGAATGTTTGTACGAACCTTTAGACCATTTTCAGTAATGGCGATAAGCACAGAAACTGGTGCAGAGTTAGGATATATTCCTGTCTTTGATACTGGCAAAGTGGCTGTTACACCAGTTTCTAATAGGCTAATAGCACCAGAACTTAGTGGTAACCAACTGTTTTTTGCTGATACTAATAGCCCAACCGCTTTCTTGCCAAGCTTAGCGGAAAAGCCAAAATCGAATATAAGTCTACTTTCTGCGATAGAATCGCACGGGATTTCCGCTACGCAACGAATACCAT
>JBFLVQ010000189.1:0-13897 GCA_040758525.1 Acidobacteriota bacterium | reverse complement strand
GCATCCACTCGATGCCAATGTCGCTTTGCTCCATTGGTACGGGTGATGCTAACCGTTAGGCGCGCAGGATAAGTAGAATCTATTGAACAGTTATAGTAAGATTTATATATGAGAGAAAGAAAAATAATAAGAATACAAAGCATTAAAGACCAAGGTAAAGAACTAGACTTAAAATATAATACTGTCTCAGAAAGGATGGGAATGGTATGGCAGTTAACCCAAGATGCTTGGGTTTTCAAAGGAGAATCGATTGCTGAACCCAAACTTCAGAGACATGTTATTAATATTCTCCGAAGAGCAAGTTAATTACATGGTAGTAGGAGCATATGCATTAGCTGCACATGGCCTTCCTAGAGCTACTGGTGATATTGACCTCTGGATACAATGTTCGCAAGAAAATGCAAACCGAGTCTGGCGATCTCTAATAAGGTTTGGGGTTTCATTATTAGATTTGAAGAAAGAGGATTTGGTAACTTCAGGAATAGTTTTTCAGATAGGAGTAGCGCCGAGACGGATAGATATATTAACTGCTATAGATGGGGTTGAATTTGAGGAAGCAATAAAAGTGCCAGTAATAGGGAAGAAGCATTTAATAGAGAACAAGCGAGCTGCTGGAAGACCAAAGGATCAAGCAGATTTAGCTTGGCTTGAAAATATAGAAAATCAATAAAAAGTAAGATGATTGGCAAAAGCGCGCCTCACAGGTGAGTTTAGTTTGTTAGGCATCGTCATCTGTTGGATCTCAGGAAGGTAATACACGGAGTTTTTAGCGATGATCAAACAAAAGTATGTTTACTGGAAAGATGATGATAACTGGTTGGGATATCTGGAAGAATTCCCTGATTATTGGACTCAAGGAGAGACTGAGGACGAACTGAAAGAACATCTAGTTGATCTCTATAAAGAATTGACGAGTGGCACTATCCCGAACGTTCGCAAGATGGCAGAGCTTGACATAGCGTGAAGCGGATAGACCTGTTGACATCCTCCGTGTCCTGAAGAACGCGGATTCCTTAGCTGCTAACAACTGTCTGAGGTACTAAGGAACTGGGCAACATATGAAGATTTATATCCCAAGGTTGATGCTTCTCAGGCGAGTCCAACGACTGCGCCTCTGCATCCAGCAACGCTCAGCGCGAGCGCCGTTCCTAGAAAGGAATTGATTATCTTTCTCTGCTTAGCGGTTCAAATTTTACGTGGTAGCCTCTCCACCACAACGCCCTATTTGAAATTCAAAGAGCCGCGATGCCTGTTTCCAGTTAGGCTGATGGGCACTGAACCGGGGTTGGATTCGCATCCGTATTGGTTGCCATTCTAGTTATTTCGCTCTTATTTTGCAATGGCTGAGAGCGGCATTCATCTCCGGCCAAGATAAAACATTTTGGCCGGGGTCTTTTGCCGGAGAGGGATAAAAAATCTTGAGAGTATAGGCTGTGTTTTTATCCGTCATGGCAGCAAACATGACTGGTATCAAAACCCAAGGACTAAAGTGTCTCAACCTGTACCAAGGCATCGTGAGATCAAGGAGTCGCTTGCAAAACACATCATCAAGATGCTCAGTGATGACGATGCCTAACCACAACTTCAACTCGGACCGGCTTTTCCGCTGCGCTCCAAAGCTGGCCGCTGAACCTGGGCGTTAGACGGCAACGCTACGGATGGAGGTTCTGCTCATGCATCGATGGGTCGGTCGGTGGATTGCGGCGGTAGGCGTCATCCACTGTCTCGTGGGTCTAATGGTCTTTTCCGGGCCTTTGACGGAGATCGTGATGTCAGGGGTCTGGAACTCAGTAGACGGGCACAAGGGCCGACCGTTAGCATTCTGGTTCGAGTTCGCGGGCCTTCTGACAATCGTGTTCGGCCTTGCTCTGGACTGGTTTGAGAAGGAACGGATGCACTTTTCGTCAACAGTTACTTACGGATTCTTCACCATCGTCACCCTCGCTATCGTAGCGATGCCGTTGAGTGGTGGGTGGCTATTGCTCCCTGCAGCAGTAGGCATGCTGTTGAAGCAACGCAAGGATGCCAAGTAACATTGCCGTCTAACCAGTCGCTGCATCCGACGCGCTTTTGCTCGCGGCTCAAGCAGGGCATTAGGCCGCTAGGACATAGACCAACAGGAAGCTAGGACATCAGGAGGTGACCGATGGACATTCCCCTACTTGAGCAGATCAAGATACAAGCTCAGGTCCTCATTCCGCTTGTCAAAACTCTCCAAGCAGAACTGGGCGAGGAGCGCGCCAACGCCATTGTCCAAAAGGCGCTTGGGGACCTATATCGCAAGTATGGCGAGAAGTGGTGGCGGACGCAGGGAGCAGGGAACCTTGGGGAGAAGATGGCTTCAGCCTTCGAGATGTTCGCGGTTGGTGGTGCCTTGGATTACGAGGTGGTTAACCAAGCGCCGGATGCGTTCGAAGTAAACGTGACTCAATGTCGCTACGCCAAGTTCTATAACGAGATCGGTGCACCAGAACTCGGATTCTTGCTGACATGTAGCGCGGATTTTCTCATGACAGAGGGCTTTGGTACCGGCGTACACCTCACCCGAACACAAACAATCATGCAAGGCGCTAGTCACTGTGATTTTCGATATATGCTGAAGCAGCGCGAAAAAGATAGCCAATGATGGGCGAGATGCGCGCGATCTAGTTGGTCTTCGTGGCAGCCGCTCCTGCGACGTGTGGCGGCCTAACAATGGAATGCAAGCGACGGCAAACAGCGTCCGCTCGTGCCTCGCTCGCGCTGTCTGCCACACCTGATGCCTGGCGTTAAAGGCGGTTGATCAGCGAGGCTGCAAATCCTCCCCCAAAGCCATTATCTATATTGACAACCAGAACATTAGAAGCACAACTGTTGAGCATGCCAAGAAGTGCCGCCAGTCCCCCAAATGAGGCTCCATAACCTATACTAGTAGGTACAGCAATCACTGGCACAGAGACCAGTCCGCCTACTACAGAAGGGAGCGCACCCTCCATACCAGCAACACAGACAATTACTCGCATAAAACTGAGCCGCTCCCGCTCGCTAAGCAGTCTGTGTAATCCCGCCACTCCTACATCATAAAGGCGCTCAACCGAATTACCAGCGATCTCAGCCGTTACTGCTGCCTCTTCCGCCACAGGCATATCAGAGGTGCCCGCCGTAACAATTCCAATCTTACCCTTACCGTGCCGTTTACCATCGCGTTTGATTGTGATCGCACGTGCCGCCTTATGGAAAACCGCATCAGCAGCAATACACTGCACCACCTCGTAGACTTCTAGCGTAGTGCGTGTGATTAATACATTGGAATCGGCCTTTAGCAGACGTTCCACGATGGCTGCGATCTGATCGCTAGTCTTACCCTGTCCAAAGATAACTTCTGGAAACCCTTGACGCAGGTTGCGATGATGATCAATGCGAGCGAAACCAATATCTTCATAGGGAAAATGCTTAAGCTTTTCCAAGGTTTCATCAAGGCTACACTGATCTTTTTTAAATTGTTCTAGCAGTTCGCTCAGCTTTTCGCGGTTCACCGCTGCACCTTTGATAATTTGAAAATTAATAAGAGCAAAGTATAGCACACACAGGAAAGGGATGAGAAAGGGATGACATCGCAGGGCAGCGAGTATATTATCGCGAGGTCTAATAGAATCCCAATAGATAAGGATGACCAGCCCTATGGCAGGCAGAGTGATCAATTTAGGAATAACCGGAGCAAGTGGCTCAATCTATGCGCAGCGTCTGTTACATCACCTTGAAGAGAGCCCAGAAGTGGCTTGTATTAACCTTATCATTACTCCTGCAGGTTTTGTTGTGATTAAAGAAGAGCTTGATATTAAACTAACAGGACTACACAACAATGATGCTACCTTACTACTTGGCCGTAGCAGTGAAAAAGTAAAATGTTTCCCTGCCAAAGACACCGGCGCTACAATTGCCAGCGGCTCATATTTAGTTGATGCTATGGTGATCGTGCCCTGCAGTACTAATAGTGTGGGGCTGTTAGCGGCTGGTATCACCCGTGACTTAGTGCATCGTGCCGCCGATGTTACCTTGAAAGAGGGGCGTCGGCTAATCCTAGTACCGCGTGAAACTCCCCTCAACCGTATACATTTGGAGAATCTCTTAAAGCTACAGATGGCAGGTGCAATGATTGTACCGGCTATGCCTGCTTTTTATCACCGTCCACAGACGATCTTGGAACTAGTAGATCACTTCATCTACCGTCTAATGGATCACCTAGGCATCTCGCACTCATCTGCAACTGTCTGGCAGGGCCGCCACTAAGTGTAGATACGATAATCGATCTCTTGAAATATAGTATCCTTGCTCTCTATATCAAGCAGCCATTCCTCATCGATCTTATTAGCCTTAATCTCATCATAGAGTCGGGTAAATCGATAAATATGGTCTTTGAAGCGCTTGATCGCATAGGGCACCATTGTAGCAGTGGTAATGATAAAAGCCCAATCGCTTGATTGTGCTAGTAGCAGTTCACGAGCGGCCTGATTGAGCGCACGCTGCAATAGTCCTTGAGCATCAGGAAAGAGATGTGCCAGTTCTGTCATACGAGTCTCAGCAATATGTTGATGTGGATACATCCAGTCGGTACTGCTATTGATCCAGACACGATAGTATCCTTCTGCACCCCAACTAGAGACTGCTGGTGTTTGAGGCTGGTTATCAGAATAGATGTTTAGATACTCGGAAGGAGTGATCAGGGTCATCTCGTTCTGGTCATAATAGGCTTTGCGTATAAAGAAATTGAGGAATTGTGGACCTTCAAACCACCAATGGCCAAATAGTTCTGCATCATAAGGTGAGACGACCATCGGCTTACGCCCAATCAAACCGTGTAAATAACGCAACTGACCTTGACGAGAAAAGAGGAAATGGCCAGCCTGTTCAGCCGCTATCTCAGTAGCCCATTCTGGCACATAAGGCTGCTTCTCATGTAGCTCAACTTTACCTGTGACACGAAAATATTTAATACCTAAGTTGCGCCGCATACCATCGGCATGTAGATAGGGTTTGATATATTCCTCATTGGCATCCCAACCTATATCGCGATAGAACTCACGATAGTTAGGATGGCCAGGATAGCCTGTATCTGCGCTCCAGACCTGTTCGCTTGTCTCTACATCACGAGCAAAAGCAGCAACTCCAGACGGTGTCACTACAGGGGCAAAGATACCATAGCGTGGACGCGGTTCACCAAAAATAAGGCTGTGCGAATCAACGATAAAGTATTTCAACCCTACAGCCGCAAGCAGTTCATCAATACCTGGTTCGTAGGCACATTCAGGCAGCCATATTCCCTGTGGCCAACGACCAAAATGCTTGGCATAGTTGCGACAACCCTGCTCAATCTGTGCTCGCCGCGCCTCACGTGTAGACATTAGTGGAAGGAATCCATGTGTGGCGCCACAGGTAATGATCTCCAACACCCCAGCATCCTGTAAGGCACGGAAGCCTTTCAGAATATTGCGCTCATACTTGTACTCAAAGATCTGTTGAGCAGCCTGAAAATGATCATAATGTAAGCGTGCTGTCTCTGCAAAAGGAGTGTTCTCGGTGCGTTCCAGCTCGTTTTCAGCAAGTCTTACTAGTTTATCTATATGTTTGGAGTAACGCTCCTGCAAGAGAGGATCAACCAACATCTCCGCAAGGGTAGGGGTAATTGTCATGGTAATACGGAAACGTATACCATCTACGAGCAACCTCTCAAAGACAAAGAGTAGTGGTATATAGGTCTCAGTGATCGCCTCATAGAGCCAATCCTCCTCTAAATACTCAGGGTACTCAGGGTGGCGTACAAACGGCAAATGTGCATGTAATATTAGCGCAAGGTATCCCTCTTCCATGCGTCACTCCTCAGTAGCTGGACAATCTTTTTCGCTTCGATCACAGATCTGCAGAAGTCTGAGGTGTAGACTTCACAGGGCTGGTTGGACGCTTCTGCATACTAGGCATCCAGGGTTGTCGATCAGGTTTTTGTAGTACTTCTGAAGCACCAATCATAAAGCGCGGCGCCAGGTGCTGTGGATGTAGCGGATCAGCAACCGTCTCACCTGTTTCATGTAGTGCTTCGCGTAGGTACTCTGGCATTAGGTGTAGCAATGATAGTGAGGTAAGGCCTTCACCACCACGGGCACGCATCGCTAGTAGCAATGCACGTATACGTGGAGGTAGTGTAGCCAATTGCTCTTCACTGAGTTCTTCGCCTGTTACTATCGTAGAGATTACATCTGCGACCTGATCAGGTAACAATCGCAAGATACGCTCTGGCCCAAGCATACCAGCGAAAGAGGCGAAACCTGAGATGCGTAGTACTTCCGCGAAATCCTTATTCGAGAGCTGATATTGTGGCTCTGGAGAAACTTCCATAGAGACAGTACCGCGTGGTGTATTGATCTGTTTGGCTTCCAGCAGACGTATGTAGCCACGTTGCTGTGAACGTAGTCCCACTTCAATACGGTATTGACGGTCTGGAAAAACACTTAACCAGTAATTTCCGCGATGTGCTATACCAATAAATGCAGTATCGCCAAGCTTAAGTTCGGTGATCTTAAGCACAGGGAAAAAAGAGGCGGCAATCTGCTCGGGGAAGATATGTTTGAGTCGCTGTACTGTATGCTCTCGCAACTCCCAATAGACCCATATATGAAAGGGATCTTGCACGAGCGCATTGATAGTATCGATCTGGTAGCCTTCCGGAATTGGTAAGCCTTGATCAATATAGATTTCTTGGGCGGGTTTGACAACCTTCTCTTCTATCAGTTCTGCAATTGGGACTTCTTCAACTATATCTACTCGTGAGGATCTTGAGGTCACCATAACTTACTACTCTCCACTTGTGCAATGCGACAGAAACTTTAATCAAGTTATAAAATTCAGAAGGTATTGCATTCCTCAGGCGAGTGTCAAGCAGCCTTGACGCTCATCGCCTTGGTTGCATATATTCTTGTACGGCGGCAGGTAATGGCTGATAACCGATAAGCTATTCTCCTCTTCATTTCATGATCTGCTTACAGTCGTTGCCCAAAGTCAGCACGCTTGGCTGGCCGCCCAGTTATTACCTGGGGATATCACTAGCTATCATGAAAGATCTATACCGATTAATGCGTTATGCCAAACCGCAGGCAGGAAAGCTGATGCTGGGTATCCTGCTTACTCTGTTTGTAGGTCTTTTCGAGGCTGCTCGTATTGCCCTGGTACAGCCAATCATTGACGGACTAGCGAGCCGCACAATAACACTAGATATCTATGGTGGGTTCAACCTATATGCTTTCCTGCCAACTGGCGAGTATCTATGGCTTACGATTGCTGGCCTTATGGTGCTCTTCACACTACTCAAAGGAGTCTCTTTCTTCTTCTCCAGTTATTTGCTTACCAGTGTTGGCCAGTATGTTATTGTGGTTTTACGGCAGCAGCTTTATCAGCATATTCTACAACAATCACCACGTTTCTTTATCACGCATCGTTCGACCGATCTCACGGCACATATAATTAGTGACGTAGAGCGAGTCCAACATGCTGTTACGGTACTGCTTTGTGATACTTTGCGAGAATCCTTTACCCTGCTTACACTGCTAATTATCGCCTTTGGTATCAACTGGCAACTAGCTATCTTCTCACTGACCATTGCCCCTATCGTTTACCTGCTTACAGTGCGTTTTGGCCGCCGCCTACGCCGTACTAGTCACCGCACTCAGGAGGGTATACAGGAGGTATTAGGGATTGCCCAGGAGGCAATTGCCGGCAATCGTGTGGTAAAGGCATTTGGTATGGAGGAGTTTGAAGGGGCACGTTTTCGCGCTGCTTCAGAGCGGCTACAGCAGACCAATATGCGTACGGCTCGCGCCCTTTATCTCTCTTCTCCGATTCTAGAACTGGTTGGTGTTATCTTGCTTGCGGTTCTGATCTTGATTGTACATCGTCAGATCTCTCAAGAGGCGCTCTCTATAGGTGGCTTTACAGGATTTCTCGCCGTGCTCTTCAAACTCTATGATCCTATGCGTAAACTGAGCCAAACCCAGAATACCTATCAGCAGATCTTTGCTGCCTCTGCACGGGTCTTTGCGCTTTTAGATGAGCATACAGAGATTACTGATCGCACCGATGCACATGATCTACCTTCTTTTCAGCGCAGTATAGAGTTACGCAATGTCTCATTCCGTTACCCAGGTAGTGAGCGCGATGCCCTCAATGCTATAAACTTGACCATTGAGAAGGGACAGGTGATTGCCCTGGTAGGGCTTTCCGGTTCTGGTAAGACTACTCTAACTAATCTACTGATGCGTTTCTTTGAACCAAATTGTGGCCAGATATTGATAGATGGCACAGATATACGTGAAGTGAAACTGGCTAGTCTACGTGCTCAACTAGCTCTGGTTAGCCAAGAGGTAATGCTCTTTAACGATAGAATCCATAATAATATTGCTTATGGACGCGCTGATGTCAGCCGTGCTGAGGTCGAGGCTGCCGCTGTGGCTGCTTATGCGCATGAATTTATCATTGAGCGTGGTGGCTATGATGTAGTTGTTGGCGAGAATGGCTTACAGCTTTCCGGAGGACAGCGCCAACGTGTTGCGATCGCTCGCGCTATCTTGAAGAATGCTCCTATATTGATTCTCGATGAAGCGACCTCTGCGCTTGATACCGAATCGGAGTTACAAGTACAAAAGGCGCTTGCTAACCTGATGCGCGAACGCACTACGCTAGTGATTGCCCATAGGCTTTCGACTGTGCGGCGCGCCTCGCTTATTGTTGTACTCGATGAGGGTGGCATCGTGGAAATGGGTAGTCATGATCAGTTATTGGCTGCTAATGGTGTCTATCGTAAGCTCTATGAACTCCAGTTCGCCGGTGAAGAGAACTTTTCTGAAGTGAGCCTAGTGACCAATGAATAGCAGGAAAAACTATGATTAAAAGTATGACGGGCTTTGGCCAAGGAGTGTTCGAAAATGAGAACACTCGTGTTACCGTAGACATCAAGACAGTCAACAACCGATTTTTAGACATACATGTGAGACTGCCAGCAGAACTATCAGCATTAGAAATAGGCCTGAAGAAGCGTGTACAGGCAGCACTCAAACGTGGTCGTATAGATATTGTTGTAGCACTGGCACAAACCAGTGAAGTCACTTATGAACTTAATCTACCACTGTTAAAAGGTTATCTCAGTGCATTACAACGTATGCAACAAGAACTCAGACTGGAAGGCGTGATCGATTTGGGAATGTTGGCACGTCTGCCTAGCGCTATGCAAACAGCGAATGCTCCTGGTGCATTGGATGTAACGGTTAGCGCTGGGGTAACTGCCGCGCTTGATCAAGCACTGACAACACTCACAGAAATGCGTACTACAGAGGGACGTGAGCTAGCTGCAGAGTTAAATCTACGCCTTAACCTGATTGAATCTGCGCTGCCAGGAATTGACGCTAGTGCCCATCAATTACCCAATCTCTACCGTGAGCGTTTACAGAAGCGTATACAGGAACTGTTGCGTGATAATGCGCAACTAGATGAAGGAAGGCTTGCCCAAGAAGTCGCCTATTTGGCCGAACGCAGTGATATTACTGAAGAATTAGCACGCTTACGTAGTCATATCATACAATTTCGCGAAACATTACAAGGGCAGGAAGAGGCTGGTAAGAAGCTAGATTTCCTACTACAGGAGATGAACCGTGAATCTAACACTATTCTCGCCAAGTCGGGCGAGTTGGAGGTCTCGCGGATTGCTATCGATATAAAATCAGAGATCGAAAAGATGCGAGAGCAAGTGCAAAATGTTGAATGAAGAGTTTAATGAGACGGGCAGAAGAGGTATTCTGCTAGTCATTACGGCGCCCTCCGGAGCTGGCAAATCAACACTGCTAGCAAGACTCTGCGCGACAGTCGATAATGTAGAGTTCTCTGTCTCCTATACCACACGCCCCCCTCGTAGCGGCGAACAGAATGGTCGTGAATACCATTTTATCTCAACGGAAGAGTTCGAGCATAGGCGTGCACGTAATGAGTTCCTCGAATGGGCACATGTACATAACAATTACTATGGTACACATCGTGAAAGTGTCGAGCAGACTTTGCGAATTGGTAAAGATATTGTGCTTGATATAGATGTGCAAGGCGCAGCACAGGTTCGTAAGGCAATACCAGAGGCAGTGCAAGTCTTTATTTTGCCTCCTTCATTCGCAGTGCTTTCCGAGCGACTACGTCGTCGCGGCTTGGATAGTCAGGAGATAATTAACCAGCGCCTAAGAGTAGCGGCGGCAGAGGTAGCACGTTACCAAGAGTTTGATTACATAATTATTAATGATGATCTAGACACGGCGGCTAACACGCTAACCATGCTGGTACGCGCCGAGCGACAGCGTCCATTTCGAATCGAGAAAAAGATCCAGAACATACTCTCAAGTTTTAAGGAAAGCTAATGAAGATTGCATTGGGAGTGACAGGCTGTATAGGGGCATACAAGGCTGCGTTGATTTTACGTGCTCTACAGGAGAAAGGTGCCCAAGTACAGGTGGTAATGACACACCACGCTTGCCAATTTGTCCAGCCACTTACTTTCCAAGCGCTCTCTGGCGAACCGGTAATTACCGATATGTTTGCCGCTACAGAACGCTCAGATATTTTACATATCAGCCTTGCTCAAGAGATTTCACTACTGTTAGTAGCACCTGCAACAGCAAATATTATTGCCAAGTTTGCCCATGGAATTGCCGATGATTTCCTCTCTACACTCTATCTCTCTACTCCAGCAAAGGTATTAATTGCCCCAGCGATGAATGTAGAGATGTGGAGACATCCTGTCACACAACAGAATGTTGCCACACTGCAGGAGCGTGGTGTGGCAATCATCAATCCTGAAGCTGGCTATCTCGCCTGCCGTATGGAGGGTGAAGGACGGCTAGCAGATCCTCAACTTATTGCCGCTCGTGCCTACCAACTCGCTAGCTTAGCAGAGTCTGTTCCAGTGGCTAATACTATTGCAGATCTTGCTGGTGAACATGTATTGGTTACCGCTGGTCCTACCCGTGAGTATTTGGATCCCATACGCTTTATTACTAATCATTCATCCGGTAAGATGGGTTATGCGCTGGCAGCAGCAGCACATCAACGTGGCGCAGAAGTCACTCTAATAAGCGGTCCAGTACAATTAGAGCCCCCTCAGGGTGTCAAAGTGGTTAAGGTAACTACCACACATCAGATGTATGAAGCTGTACAAGCCCACTACCAGAACGCGACTATTATTATCAAAGCGGCAGCCGTGTGTGATTATCGACCACGCCAGACAGCAGCACAAAAGATCAAAAAACAGGCTGCCGAGCTTTCCCTTGCGCTTGAACGCACAGAAGATATTCTTACTACCTTGGGAACAATGAAAGGCAATCGTCTGCTGGTTGGTTTTGCTGCCGAGACCGAAAGTCTAATCGAGCATGCAGAAAAGAAACTCATAGCAAAAAATTTAGATCTTATTGTTGCTAATGATGTGACCGCATCAGATGCAGGTTTCGATGCTGATACCAATCGAGTAATACTGATCAGACGGGATGGCCAACATATATCGCTACCATTGCTGTCAAAACGTGTAGTTGCTGATCGTATTCTTGATCAGATCGTAGTTCTAAAAACTAATACCCCAACATCAAACTGATCTCCTATTACTTTTGTTATCATTTTTCTACTCCCTAGTGATCTTTACGGCACAGGGCGGCTATCGTAAAATAGTTCTATCTAGATATAGCGATTAGGTATTTGATCCAAAGTGGATGTACGAAATTGTCTTTAAACAACTCTTTGCATCTATTGGATCATGTAGTTTGGCTGAGGTCGTTTAATAATACTATTGAGCCAAACTTTGCGGGATAGCGAGCAAACTCTATGTTGCCTTCAAAACCATTCAAGCTATTGCTAGTCGAGGATAACCCTGCCCATATAATGATCATTAAATCCACCTTGCGAGGCTTGAGTGAGATCGATTATTCGCTCTACACCGTTACTAATGGTGAGGCAGCAATTCATTTTCTCAACAAGCGGCCACCTTATGAAGATGTACCATTGCCAGATCTGATTCTATTGGATCTGAATATTCCTAAAATCTCTGGGCTAGAAGTACTGGAAAGAATTAAAGCTGATGAGCAACTAAAAGCAATTCCGGTAGTAGTATTGACTACCTCCCGTCATGAAAGTGATATTAAAGCCTGTTATATGCGTGGCGCTAACAGCTTCGTTTCAAAAGTAGGAGAATACGCCTACTTCAAAGATATAATGCAGTCGATCTACACTTATTGGCTAAATTATAACCAACTCCCGCCTCGCAGTGATTTTTAAGACCAAGAAACCTTCAATGGTAGCCTGCCGTAGTTCGAAATAGTTTCGAGACAGCCGCCTGCATTCGATAAATATATAGACTATGCTGGAGAAATTCTTCTAATAGAGCCCGGCAATTGAAAGGCGGATACATATGGCCTTCAAACTCTAGTAACTTGAAGATCTCATCTCGATAGCCCCCTTCATGACTCGGATCATCAGGGTAAGTAAGAATTTTTCTTGGACTTAAGGCTAACTTCTTGCACAAACGGTGATATAGCACCATTAGCAGCGCGCTCTTTTCATTCATCTGAGGATCGCTCCAATCAACCTGTTCCAAAATCATCTCTGCATTAGCTGCTAACTCATAACATAATAGCCGAAATCCCCCCTCGTTAATGGTTTTACCACCTGATTCCATACGGCTCCTCCCGCCTACGCTCGCTCAGGACACCATGCTGCCCAAACATGAATAACGGAAAAAAGAGAAATTTGTATTCTAAGATAATAAATATTTTTTTTCATAATACCAGAATCGATAAGACCCGTTCTCCATTTTAAGGAAAAGTATTAGTATTAAGATAGGCTATTAAATGAGGTTAGCAATGGAAAAGGAGTATCAGAACCTCAATCCTGGGGAAGAGACTAGGCCCTGCCAAATCTGTCATAGCAATAACCAGGTTACTGCTGTAGGGGACAGATATATTTGCGACTGCTGTCGCGATAAGCTCTTTCGACGCTGTGTACGTTGCGATGAGTATACCATGATCAAAGAGACGACTTGGGTATTGGTGAGTGACGAGCGCCGGCCACTCTGCCAAGCCTGTCAAAGCAAGCTTGGCAAAACGACCTGTCGAATCTGTAGAGGCGCATTACAATGGCAGCAGGCTTTTCAGTTTGGTATTTGTGAGAGCTGTTTAACCCTGCCAGAGCTGGAATTCTATTAAATATTCTCTACTAGAATCATTAATCTAATGAACCTTTGTCAATCTCAGCCAATAACCGACAGCTAAGCTACCGTCGTGTATGCCCTGGAACAAAATTTGCTCATAAAAAGGCCATGCAAAAATTTAGGGAGGTAACTTATGGTTAAAGATCCTGTGTGTGGTATGCAGGTAAATGAGCAACAAGCTACCAGCACAAGCAACTATCAAGGCCAGAATTACTATTTTTGCTCGCAGGATTGTAAGATGAAGTTTGACGAGAACCCACCACGCTATGTTAGTCAAAGCCAAGCAGCGAAGCATTAACAATAAATTTGGCAGGCTCTTTTGGAGGAGTCTGCCTCTCTGCAATTTGAATTTATCCGCTAGATAAGCTTAATACTATTGTGGCGGTTTTGCTCGCTTGTCAGCATGTTTTAAGATCACTGCCATGCCCAATCCTAACACTAGCCAGAGCACCATAATTACCTCACCATCACCAAAATTAAAATGTACTAGCGCGCTAGTGTTAAAACCTATTAAGGCGCCAAATGCGCCTAATACCAGGCCACGTTCACACCACTCAATCTTCTCCCCTTCTTGGCGTAAAAAACCTATCAGTGTACGTAAGGCCTGAAACATCATGGCAAGATAGCAGAATAGCGCTGGCCAAC
>JBFLVQ010000188.1:0-13905 GCA_040758525.1 Acidobacteriota bacterium | reverse complement strand
GAGTATCTTTATCTGCGTGATGCGATCGCAAGTAACAGACCTTTTAACAAGATTGCTACTGATTTTATTACCTATACAGGTAAATACATAGAAGGCCCGGGGGGCTTCTTAGTGCGCCCTATCTATTCTACAGAGATAGCGCAAGATGCTTATGATGAATTGGCGGCTGAGACCACACGTACTTTTCTAGGTGTACAGGCAGTCTGTGTCTCCTGTCATAATGGCCAGGCCCATTTAGAGCAGGTTAATGCCTATTTCACAAATAAGAAGCGCGCCGAATATTGGGGGCTAGCCGCTTTCTATGCACAGACCGATTATATTTTCTCCGATGATGAGTTTGAAAACATACGTATAATAAATAAACGTAATGGCAGATATCTTGCACAGACACGCGATGGTATGCGCCCACCCCGTAATGGTGGGGAGATTCAGCCATCTTATGAACTGTTTGGAGAAGGCAAACCAAACTCTGGTGAAGATCCACGCGCCGCATTGGCCCGCCTTATCACTAATGATTTACAGTTCTCGCGTGCTTTTGTTAATCGTGTCTTTGCACACTTCTTCACCCTAGGACTGGTCGAGCCGTTAGATGGTTTTGATTTAGCGCGTCTTGATCCTAAGAATCCACCTGCCGAGCCTTGGCAACTACAACCCTCACATCCACAACTACTCAATGATCTGGCAATCTTCTTCCAGAAGAGCGGCTATGATCTACGTGAATTAATCACGCTGATCGTACGCTCGCGCGCTTATAGTCTCTCATCTCGCTATGATGAGTCAAAATGGAAAGAGGAGTATACACGCCTCTATGCACGTAAGTTGGTGCGACGGCTACAGGCTGAAGAGGTGCTGGATGCAATTACTACAGCAACGGCGCGACCAGGTGTCTATGTTGCTTATGGCTTTAGTAAACCATTCAATTCGGCAATGGCACTGCCTGGTGTTGAAGAGCCTAGCTATGTACGTGGTGGACCACGTCCAAGTGATGATCCTTACTTAGTCTACCGATTCCTACAAGATTTTGGTCGTGGTGATCGCTACGCTATCTTCCGTTCTAACAACAGCTCGATCGCGCAGGCGCTGAGCCTCTTTAATAGCGATCTACTGATACGGCGTCTTAATAACGAGAATGGATTGCCAAACCTTTTGGCTAGTACACTCAATCAAAGCAAAGCAACACCAGAACAGGGTGTCGCTTATCTATACTTGATTACCATTGGGCGACTACCTAGTGCGGCGGAGATTGATACCCTAAAAAACCCCATAATGCGCGGCCAAGAGACGATTGCTGATCTACAATGGGCGCTTCTTAACCGTCCTGATTTTCTCTACAACTATTGATTTTGCTCCCCCCACCAATACGCCTAACCACGTGTAGGTAGCTGCTCAACCCAAAATGTTGGTCAGCTACCTACGGCTTTAAGTCGCTTATCTACTGGAATTGGTTGCGCAGAAAAGATTTGCAGATAAAATATCTACTGCCTTCACCGATAAGGCGTGGCGCGTGTCAATTGCGTCAGCACGACCATCCCATTTTTCCTTTAAGGTAGAACTGTTATGATAGACAAGAATCAGCGCATCGCGATACAGCAGATTGCTCTAGTAGAAAACGGCACAGAAATATGCGTTGAACTTAAGTACAACGGTAACACTTATCAAGGCAAGTCAACTACGGGCACGGATGAGCTGGCACAGATGACTGCGGCAACCAATGCACTGATCACAGCAGTAAACTCAATTATTCCTACTCCTATTGTTAAGCGTGTTATCGAGCTTAAGCAGATAAGTTTCCAGGCGCTCAATCTGCCTGTTGTAGTGGCACTGGTAGCTGTCCAGATTAGAGGACAGGAGATGTTCTTTCCAGGTGCGGCAAAAACCGAGGAATCCTCTACACATGCCCCTATTCATGCCGCTGTACGTGCAACTCTAGATGCAATCAATCGACCAATCGGCCTCATCATATAGCTGTAGGCATTCTTAAAACTGCTCAGATAGCGTGCATAAACAGGCCAGAGCGTAGCTTTGGTTCAAACCAAGTGGATTTAGGTGGCATAATCTCGCCTGCATCAGCAACCCGCATGAGATCCTCAATGGTGGTTGGATAGAGCGAGAAAGCAACCGCAAATTTGCGGCTAGTTACTAACAACTCCAACTCATTTGTACCCCGAATACCCCCAACAAAATCTATACGCTTGTCGGTACGTGGATCATGTATGCCGAGTACGGGGGCAAGTAGTCGGTTCTGCAACACGCTTACATCCAACGAAGTGATGACATTCTCTAGATCAACAGCAGTCTTAGGTACCAGGCCATACCACTGATCCCATAAAAACATGCTGAACTCACCTCGACGAACAGGAGTCGGTGAGGCATTTGTACTGACAATAAAATGCTCTTTCACTGCTTCAAGAAAGTCTGTCTCACTACGCCCATGCAAGTCACGCACAACACGGTTGTAAGGCATAATACGTAACTGTTCAGCAGGAAACATCACTGCAAGGAGAAAATTGTATTCCTCTTCGCCACCGTGTTGAGGATTTTGCCCACGCAGGTGAGCACGAGCACGGCTGGCACTAGCAGAGCGATGATGACCATCGGCAACATAAAGCAGTGGTACACTGCGAAATGCCGTCTCCAGTGCATCGCAGGAAGGCACCCGCCAGAGCGTATGCGTGATACCATCAACTGTGACAAAATCATAGAGTGGCTCAGTCTCTACTATCTGCGCTACTAAGGTGTCGATCGTAGCCTGGCCACGATAAGTGAGAAAGACCGGCTCGGTCTGTACACGCAAAGTTACTGTATGACGTGTGCGATCATCTTCCTTGTCTTGACGAGTACGTTCATGTTTACGTATCACATCGGTATCATATTCATCAATTGAGCAACAGCCCACCACGCCGGTCTGAACCTGCTCACCCATACGTAGCCGGTAGATGTAAAGCGAAGGCTGCTGTTCCTCATTAAGCGGGCACTCATTCTGCAGCCAGAAGAAATTCTCTACGGCTTTGGCATAAACGGCATTATCATAGATATTAGTATCCTCGGACAGGTCTATTTCTGGCCGCGTTATATGCAAAAGGCTCCAAGGGTTGTTTGCAGCCAGCGCGCGTGCTTCCTCTGAATTCACGACATCGTAGGGAACAGCCGCGACCAGTTCTACACGCTCTTTGGGTGGCCGCAACGCGCGAAAAGGGCGAACCATGACCATAAGCTTTTTCTCTCCTCTCCAGCACTGCAATGACAATCTTATGATTCAGGCATTCTAAAACATCCCACTGTAGATTGAAACAAACCGGACCGGCTATTGGCTCGACACCACTTATAGGAGGTCAGACTAATGCAAGAAAAAAATTTTGTCTCTGGGCAATTATAAACCATCACTGATATTGACAGCTTCTCACTGGATAATTAGTATTAGATCAATGGGTGTTGATACTATGGGTAAGAAAAAATTTAACCCCCGCACGGCTCTGGCAGTAATGTCTGCTCCTCGCTTGCAGAGATAGTCATACCAGGGAAGTAGCGTAGCAGTTACCCCAACCCATCAGTACCCACAGTATGGTACTGGTCCGACACCATTAGTTTACAAGGGTGTGGTGATGACGCCAGATTATTGTTTGCCTATCTAGGCATAAAATGGCGCCTATAGGATGTCTGTCTATAACAGACACAGGGAACGAGGGAGTCATGAAGCTACGTGAACCGTTATTTGAAATTGGACCGCAAGGAATGGCTGAACAGCCTACCGCCTGTAACCTAGAAACGATCTACCAACGCTACTATCAGCGAGTCTTCCAGATCTGCCTACGTATGATCTCAAATCGGGCCGATGCCGAAGATCTCACACAAGATGTCTTTGTACAAGTACAGCGTCATTGGCAAACCTTCCGTGGCGAAGCTACTATTTCTGCTTGGCTCTACCGTATTGCCGTCAATCAAGTCTATATGCATTGGCGCAAGCGGGTAGTACGCTATGAAGTAGTGACTGCGCAAGGAGCATTACCAGAGGATGCTCAACCTGTTACAGCCAAGCTGGGGACACAGCGCAATAGTGACTATATTGCGCTTATTAATGCGATCCGGCAACTGCCTACAGGGATGCGTACGGTACTGGTCTTGCACGATATTTATGGTTATGACCATGATGAGATTGGTCGGTTGTTAGGCGTACACAGCGGCACGTCCAAGTCACAACTGCACAAGGCACGAGCCAAAGTACGCGAACTACTACATAGCTAATAGATCGCGCCGCTGATGCCTGCCATCTCTAGGGATCTCTTTCTGCTCTCACCTATTTGGAGCAATAATAATTGTTTGGCCAAATTGGTCAATCTATGCTTAAATTGCAAGGCTTATGCTTGCATTATCAATAGAATACGCCATTAGCATAATCCTTGCTTTAGCCATCTTGATGGGGTTCTGGGGACTAGGACGCACACTCTGGCGATTACTATTTCGTCAACTAGAAGAAGACAGATTAACCGTATTAATACAGTTTGGACTAGGCGCTTGGCTCACCTGGACAGTATTTTTTCTTCTTGGTCTAACAATAGGTTATAAAGCTTGGCCGGCCTACCTAATACTAGGCACGAGTGTAACGATCGGCTCGATACAGCTAATACAAAAACGCACCGCGCTACGAGCAACGCTAAAGCTAGACTGGCAAGACTATAGTGCTTATGAAAAAGGCTTGGTAGCTCTCTGTGTGGTAATCGCGCTGCTTGCCGTGATAGGTGCACTCACTCCACCATCCTCGCAAGATGCATTGATACATCATCTCGCACTTCCTAAAGAGCTGATCAAGGCTGGCCAGCTAGTAGAATTTCCTTACAACTATTTCTCCTACTTTCCCAGTGGTATGGAGATGCTCTTCCTCTACGGACTACTATTACATGGGGCAGGCACAGCAACACTACTACATTTGAGCTTTGGTCTGGCAACATTCACGGCGATTCTGGTAAGCGGCCGGGCAATGGGCTTACAACGGCGCACCTGTCTTATCGCTGCCACAGCATTTCTAAGTGTACCAACAGTATGGATGGAGATGACTTGGGCCTATATCGATCTTGCGCTCACCTTCTACATCACGCTAGCTGTCTTTATCCTGCTGCGCTTCCGTGCACAACGTGCATCCGGTTGGATATGGTTGCATGGGTTTGCCTTGGGTGGGGCACTCTCACTCAAATACACGGCCTTGATATTATTGCCAATTGTCTCATTACTTATACTCTTGATTCTACGTGAGCATAAAGAGACAGGACTAGGCGCGATATTACGTAATCTAGTATTACCTATGCTGATCATGTTGCTGGTAAGCTGTCCCTGGTTTATTCGTAATGCAATACAGACTGGCAACCCTCTCTTCCCTTTTCTGCTTAATATTATTCCTAGTCACAATCCTGGCTGGGATGTAGAACGGGCAGCACTGTTTTTGGCTGCCGCTAACCGTTATGGCAGTGAAAACAAGACTATTCTCGATTATCTATTGGTGCCATTTAGGCTCTCTTTTCTGGCACGCTATGAGAGTATCAGATATCACCAAGGGATTATTGGAGCATTCTATATATTTAGCTTACCGCTACTATTATGGACACGACGAATTCGTTTTGAGATCGGTTATCTACTTGGATTTGCCATAACCTTCTATCTCTTCTGGCTATTTGCTTCTCAACAGATACGTTATCTGCTCCCTGTGCTGCCTGCACTAGCATTAGCGATTGCCGCTAGTGATGAGCTTTTTGCTACCAAAGTAGTGGATAACAATAACCGGCATTGGCAGGTATTGCATACTGTTATGCTTGCCCTAGTGATGCTTATATTCGTCATTAATCTAGGGATCATCGGTTATTACTTTAACAATTTCAATTATGGCAATGTATTTTTAGGGCGTATCAGTGAGACCGATTATTTACGCAGTAAATTCGATTATTACAATTTTTATGAATACATCAATGCAAATACTCCGTCTAATAGTCGTATATTCTTGATCAATGCCAGCAATCAACCCTATTATCTGGAGCGCGACTATTTTAGTGATTCTGTGTTTGAAGACTACACATTGACACGTATTGTCTCAGAAGCACGTAGTCCAGAAGAGATCAAAGCTCGCCTGCAAGCTATGGGGATTACCCATATACTCTATCGCCCTTACCTACTTTTCAGCCCAGATCTAACCCGCTTCAGTGCAGAGCAACAACGCCAACTGGTACAGTTTCTACAGCAGCACTGTAAATCATTGCTACGTGATCAACGCTTCGCACTCTTTGCCATTGAACCATAGGAGTTGACGCTCTCCCTACAAGTGCAGAAGCGGTATGGAGTGAGATTCTCAGATCTAGCGGTGAGCAAGTCTTTGCTACTCAACTTGCGCCGCTCGGCAGTAGGCAACAGCAAGATTTGATTAGCGATGCGGTATTGAGTTTTTGCAATCGCGCAAACTCAGCAGCTTTGGCTTGGTTCAATTTTAGGAAAGGAAGTTTGAGTGTCAGCTTTGCCATTGCCATAGTTTGAATTATAATTTAGTAATCTGATCTATAGATTTTGCCTCTTACCAAGAACCGATCCGTATTGTACGGGAATATATACTGAAACATAATTTAGGGATAAAGTAGCACCGTAAAATAAGAGAGTACAAAACAGGAAAGAAACTTGAAATTGTAGCTGAAGTTGTTGGTTGGCTAGTTTTATTAAGGTAAGCTATTTGGTAAGGAACTGGTTTTGAAAAGGGTTCAGAAAGGGCGATCCTTAAGAATCTGCTGCTGAGTACTACGCACTGTTGGTTTTCCGCTCCCGTTCATTTGCGGATGCGCCGCTCGCCTATCCTTTCAACCGCGCTTTGGCATAGCCATTATGCAGTTGATACCTTCAGCCAGCCTTTTCAATCGCACCTCAGCGTAGTCCCTTTCCAGATCAAACGGTCGGGGGATCGCCCATTCTTGCAAAGAACTAGTGCCAGTCATTCGGCAACTACTAGGATGCCTCTTTGTTAAGTCAGGTTGCTCCAGCCACAGCCAGGAAAATAAAATTTTGGGGGGAAATTTTTGCCTTACCCAGGACGGTGTTCCTAAGGCAAGTATCTTTGCTTGGCAGGCGTAACTGATTATAATTCCCGTTTGCGAATCCGCGCGAGGAGACAGTTCGCTATGGTGCTAATTAATAATCCTTCAGATCTAATGATGAAGGCTGATACTGATGATATTGAAGAGCTAACAATAACGCATACCCTGCATCCTTACCTAGCCAAGCTGGCTCAGTGCCAATCGAGCAAGCAGTTGCGTAGCAATAAACTATATCAACGATTGCAGCCCGAGATAGAGCGTGTGTTAGAGAGTATGGAGTATCGTCGCTTGCCTGCCAATGGGCTTGCTGCTAAATCATTCTACCGTGCAGTTGCTTGGAATATAGAGCGGGGCATCTGTTTCGATGATATTCTTACGGTATTGCAAAATCATGAGATCCTTAATAAAGCTGACCTATTACTACTCACAGAGACCGATTTAGGTATGGCCCGCTCGCAAAATCGCAATGTCGCCCGTGAGTTAGCATTTGCACTAGCAATGAACTACTATTTCCTGCCTTCTTATATTAATCTCTGCAAGGGTAGTGGTATCGAATCGGATTTTACTGGTGAAAATGGCCTAGCATTACATGGTAATGCGATTCTCTCACGTTATCCAATCAGTGATCTACAGCGTATCCCGCTGCGTAATGCCAAGGATAAGATGTGTGGCAAAGAGAAACGTTTAGGTAATCAACAGGTACTGGCAGCTACCATACAATTTCCACAACAACCATTACGCGCTGTCTGTATACACCTAGACGCACTCTCTTCACAGCTACAGCGCCAGCAGCAGATGAACTCCATTCTGGCACACCTACAAGCACCAGCCGGCCAGCCGGTGCTATTGGCAGGGGATTGGAATACTAGTACCTATAATTCCCGTACCGCCCTGCTTGCCATCTGTGGCTTCTGGTATCGTGTATTAATGGGGGTAGGCAATGTGATCACCAATCATTATCCATATCCAGAACGCTATTTCGAGGCTGGCCTCTTCCGTTACCTGAAACAATCTGGTTTTGACTATGAGAATTGTAATGAGCTGGGGGTTGGGACAAACCATTATCATACCAAGGACTTCAAGAGATATAAGAACCTCAGTGACTGGGTGCCACAATGGTGCTTTGCTTTTATTGAATGGGCGCTACGTCCTTATGGAGGTAGTTGCTCGCTTAAGCTTGACTGGTTTGCGACTCGCGATCTAAGAGTAGTGAATAAAGCCGACCAATTCTGCCACAATGGTGTAACCGCCATGGCACCTAAAGTTATTCATGGCCTTAACCAGGATGGCAAAGAACTTTCTGACCATGACCCAATTGTTATTGACTTCACGCTGTGAAATCGGGGCGAACACCCCTACCACCAGTTAACTCTTTATTTTTACTCTATTAAGTAAATGGTCACGAAAACTCGAATTTCATGTTAATATTGGCATCTGCAAGCAACTTGCCAGATGGTTGCTTGTTTTGAGAAGTAAAGCGCTATTATCGAATTTAATTGCTGGGGTGACTACTATGTCCCCCATTTAACTAGGAGGCGCTATGTACCGCTACCTGATTGCCATACTGTTTCTGCTCAGCATGAGCCCAGCTACTTTCGCACAGAAAGACTTTTCCCTTAACATCAACCCACCTACCCAAACACTTAACGCAGGACGCCAGGCAACCTATATCGTCTCGGCGCAACCCATCAATGGATTCAAAAAACCGGTATCGCTCGCAGTCAATGTATCCCCACCGTCTGCGGACGTCACCATTAGTTTGAGCAGTACGACGATCTCACAAGGTAGCAGTGCCACCATTACTGTGAACACCTCGGCACTGGCTAATACTCAAAACCTATCTATTAGCATAGTTGGTAGAGCCAAGAACAAGGTGCGGACAACACAGGCTAATCTAACCATCAATGCCCCACAGTTCAACTTGCTGATCGATCCTCCCACTGCTACAGTGATACAAGGCGATGTCATGAGTTTTATGATACGGTCACAAGGTGAACAGGATTTTGCCCGTGATATTGCTCTGAACATTGTCGCGACTCCCGCAATACCTTTTCAGATCTCTAAACTAACGCTTTCGCCACCTGCTGACTCAGCAACCCTACAGTTTGTCAGTAATAATATTCCCGTAGGTGCATATAATGTCACAGTGATTGCCACAGCAGGCCAAATACAGCGTACTGGCTCTATCACACTTACAGTTCTACCTAAACCAACCGTAAACATGCCGGATTTGCGTGTTATTCTCTCAAGCGTTAATCTGCGTGCTGATGAGGTCGGCCATCTAGTAGTAACTGGATTAGCTCAGAATGTTGGTAATGGTGATGCGATCTTTGTCAAAGTCAATATCAGGGTCTTTGATAACGCTAATCGTGTAATTGATTCTGGCTCGACCTTTGTAAACGGCTTTGCTGGTCAAACTTCGACGGGGCTTTTTATCAACACCACACTGCCACGGGGCAAGATTGCCAGCTTCCAGAAAATCTTTGATGTTGCTTTTGTATCTGACTCTCAACGGGTCGATTTTGCTTTTGATTTCCAGGCCGATACGGTACGTGCACCACAAGCCGATTTAGTAGTGCTTTCGCTCGACCGTACCCTTAATCCCCTGCGTGGTTCGAATTTTAGTGTACGTGTACGTAATAATGGCAAAGTAGGCGCACGTGCACCTCAGATCATAATTGATAGTTTCGATCGCGCTAATCAGGTTTTTGATATAGTACTGGCTGGCAGTGGTGCTGATAGCGACATACTACAAGCAGGCCAAGAGCGTACTTTCACTGCCTCTAGTGCCCTACCCTTTGACCAGACCCGTGTCAATGATGCACATGCGATATGGTTTGATAGTACCTCTTTCACTGTCTTTGAATCTTTAGTAGGTCTACAAGGCCGCGAACTTGAGCGCAAGCGTAATGAATTGTCTGAAATGCAGCGTATGGCACACAATCTACTCT
This sequence comes from Acidobacteriota bacterium, assembly GCA_040758525.1. Lineage (GTDB taxonomy): Bacteria > Acidobacteriota > Blastocatellia > Chloracidobacteriales > JADJPF01 > JBFLVQ01. Next base: position 3,893 of record JBFLVQ010000188.1, on the reverse strand, counting down.
TGACGCTACGTTAGCGAGCTGGTTAGGCTGAACCGTTCACCATACCATTAGCGCGCCGTTGGGAGCGGCGCGCTAAGCCCCACGGTAAGGAGGAATAATGCGAGCGCGTCTGCTAACTACGCTGCTTGTAATGATGGTTCTACCGGTCGAGGCAACGCTAGCACAAAATATTGCTGGTGCTATTAGCGGTATCGTGAAAGATGATTTTGGTAAGACAGTAGCTCAAGCTACCGTAACCGTAAAGGATGAGGAACAGGCTATTGTTGCCGCTGCCAAGACCGATACCGAAGGTAGATATCGTATTGATAACCTTCCCTTAGGCAACTACCAACTGACGGTTGAGAGCGAGGGGCTCAATTCCGAATCGGTTATTGATATAAAATTGACCGTTGCCAGCGAAGTGAAACTCGACCTCAATATGCAACTCAACTTAGAAGGAAAAGCCATTAAGAAGATATTTCCCACTTATCCAGCATTAGCGAGAACAACTCGTCAGGAAGGACGGGTAATTGTAGGTGTGATCGTGAATTCAGAAGGAAAAGTAGAAAAGACTCTCTTTATTAGCGGCAGCGAGGTCTTCAAGTCGGTAGCATTACAGGCTGCCCAACGCTGGCTCTTTCAAAAGACCAATTCTGGTTTCTCTGGGCGAATCGCTTTTAATTTCAAATTTATGCCCTAATGGCTGGATGCTTCAATTTTTCGAAAAGACAATACCGGCAACCTTTTCGCTATCTGTACGTGAGAGCTCTATACTAAGGTGGCGGTTCTTAAAATTGGACCAGTGTAGGTGACTGTCCTTGCGCTCATAGCCGAAGCCATAACGCACCAGTGCGTCTGCAAGGGTCATGTTTTTAGGTAAAAAGGTTATTGTCTCCTTATCCATATTTAGCACAAAATCGCCATCCGGACGGCGCCACAAAAACATTACAGTATTATCTATCTGATCTATGATAGTGCGATTATAGCGGCCCATAAGATCAGTCAACTGATGTAATAGTGAGACGTTACCAGGCTCGCAACTCTCTGCCAGATCCAGGTGTGGCCAGGATGAGTTGCCAAGTTGTGGTCTTTCTACTGGCTTTGGTTTTGGTTCAGGCTTAGGCAGCGGCGGCGGTGGCTGAAAATCCTCATTGGTGAGTACCCTCCCCTTTGGGCGGGGTTTTGTGTCTAAGGATGCTTCTTGCAACTGCCAAACAGCAGCATGAACTTCCCCAGGCAGGAAGATCAGGCAGAACAGACAGACAAGCTTAATTCTCATCAAGATATTTTAGTACATAAATTAAAATTAGCGCAAACCTCTAGCTCACCAAGCGAGCCGATCACAACCGAGAGCAACTCTCTAGTAACAGATCCAGCCAAGAAAGAAATAGCCCGCGTATCTTAAGTACGCAGGCTATCAATTTCTAACTAAAACCTTGGCCTAATTACTCACCTCGCACAATCATCATTGGCTCAGCCGGCACAATCGAGCGAACCTGACGGCCATTCTGACGGTGTGCTACTACTTGAAAAGTGACTAAACCAGAGAAATCTGCTGGCACATGCCAGGCAAAGTTCTTATCCTGGGTTTTCCCTACTGGATGGAAGTGGGCGCCACGATCAAAGGAGACTAATACTTCAAAATAATTGACATCCTTCAGACCACTATCCCAACTGATCTGGACGTCACTGTCAGGAGTGACTTCATTATTCTCAATTGGATGGATATTAACAGACGTGCGGCCACGGCCACTGCTGACAATCTTAAAGACACTCTGCAACTGCGGATGTGCACGCTCAAAAGTAGCGTCCGAAGACTCTGATCCAAAATGAATATTAATTACCCCACTGTTAGTTGGTGTATTAGGCACAGTCCAGTCATAAAAGCGTATGCCCGGACCTAAACGCGGAGTGATGCGTTGAGAGATTGTCTTGCCACCATCCAATGACAAGTAGACCTCCTGTTCGCACCAGATTAGATCAAGGTCAGCAGGGAGTTCTGCCTCCCAAACAATTCTTATGCGTTGCCCAGCACGTAGCGTTTCACCAGCACGTGGCGAAATCATGCGAATCTTGATTTCTGAGCCATCGCCAGATCTTTGAGCGTAACTGACGGAGCCAAAAATCCCGAAACAAGCGAGCAATAGTGCTAAGGCAAAAAGTCTTGTACCTGCACTCTTCACGAACATATCGTCCTCCGTATTAATTGTATTTTTCTGAAATCGTCACAAATGGATGCCGGATAATAGGTGGCATTAACAATATTCATTATCACAATGCAAGTCAAGTATATAAAGTATACTATCACCATTTTCTTATGCCTGCTAGTCAATAATTCAATGGGTGCAAAAAGCCCATAACCATAGTTTTGTAGTGCCATATGAGGGTAGCTATCTTTAAGCAACCGGTAAGCAATTTTCTTTATAAAGCTACCATAAACCTTAGCGTGGGAGGCTTGTCAGTAGTAAGATTGGCATGCTAGCATATGTTGTCAAAAATAGTATCTAGGAAATAATAACTATTGCAAGGAGGTTTTTGCCAGCAATGCCAATTTACGAGTACTTGTGCGAGCAATGTGGCAGTTTGATTGAAGCGATTCAAAAATTCTCCGACGCGCCGCTCACCAAGTGCGAGAAGTGCAACGGTAAATTGAATAAAGTCGTATCGCAATCGAGTTTTGTCCTTAAAGGATCGGGTTGGTATATGACCGATTATTCTAAGAAATGCTCAGCAGCGGCGAAAACTGAAGGCAGCAGCCCTAAGAGTGAAAGCAGCCCTGCCAAGAGCGAAACACAGACGGAATCGAGTGGCGGATGCGGCGCGGGAGCTTGCAACGCAAAAACCGATTAATTACGCATAAGAGTTTTTAATCTGCTAAAGGTATTTGCCTGATTGACCCGCATTGCTGACGTTGGGCTTATGGCGCCGGCGAGCAGAGGTGGGTTCTTTTTTTTCTGACCAATCCAATAGCTATTTTCGAGGCTAAAAGATGAGAAAGACCCCTGTTCTTTGCACCCTTATTGCTCTTACTGTTTTTAGTCTGTTCGGTTGCACTAAAGATGAGCAACCAGCACAACCTCAACCTGCTCAACCATCCTCTAGTAAACCTGGGGAGGGTGGCCAACCTGCTGAGTTACATGACGCTCGTGAAGAGAGTTTGGCCAATATACGCCAACTCACCTTTGGTGGTGAGAATGCTGAGGCCTATTGGAGTAGCGACGGCCAGAAACTGATCTTCCAATCAACCTCTGGTGAGCACAAGTGCGATCAGATCTTCACAATGAACCTTGATGGTAGTGAGAGGAAGCTGGTCAGCACTGGTAAAGGGCGTACCACCTGCAGTTACTTCTTTCCGGATGGCAAACGTATACTCTTCTCTTCTACTCATAGTAGTAATCCTGAATGTCCGCCTCCTCCTGACTATTCACAAGGTTATGTTTGGCAGATCAATAAGGATTATGATATCTACACTGCCAATCCAGATGGCTCGGATCTAAAACCACTTAGTAACACGCCTGGTTATGATGCAGAAGCAACCATCTCGCCAGATGGCAAGAAGATTGTTTTCACCTCTATGCGTGATGGCGACCTTGACATATATGTAATGAATGCCGATGGTAGTAATGTTAAACGCTTAACCAAGACACCTGGCTATGATGGCGGAGCATTCTTCTCACCAGATGGCAAGATGATTGTTTATCGTGCACAACGTCCTGAAACAGAGGCTGACTTGAAAGATTATCAAGAGTTATTGAAGAAGGGGTTGGTACGTCCCACCAAATTAGAGATATTTATAATGAATGCAGATGGGAGCGAACAACGTCAGCTTACCAGTACAGGCAAGGCCAACTTCTGCCCTTACTTCCATCCTAATGGCCGTACCATCATCTTTGCCTCCAACTTTGAGGCTGTTA